>NZ_SLTI01000042.1 GCF_004347735.1 Sulfuricurvum sp. IAE1
ACTGAAATTTGAGGTTTTCCGACATGCTGATAGGATACATGCGCGTTTCGACTGACGGTGATCGGCAGAGTACCGATCTTCAACGTGATGCATTGATAAGTGCCGGGGTGGATGAGCGGCATATTTTTGAAGACAAGGCTTCCGGCTCCAAAGATGACCGTGCCGGTTTGGCACAGGCACTGGAGTATGTCAAATCAGGAGACATACTCGTAGTCTGGAAGCTTGACCGCCTTGGGAGGTCACTCCCACACCTGATCGAAATCGTCAACCAGCTCAAATCCAAAGGGGTCGGATTCAAATCTCTCACAGAGGGGATGGATACATCCAGCCCATCAGGTGAACTACTGTTCCATGTCTTCGGAGCACTGGCACAGTTTGAACGCTCACTCATTCAAGAACGGGTCAATGCCGGATTGGCTGCCGCGAAGAAGCGGGGTCGGATCGGCGGACGACCGCGAGCGATCCCTCAAGAGAAGATGGATGCTATTTTGGAAGCTCTGAACAACGGAATGTCGAAAGCGGCGGTGTGTCGGACATTTGAAGTGAAACGCTCAACTTTGATTGATGCCCTCAAGCGTTAAGTTCCCATAGAACCATTATAACTCATGCTCGACGTAAGCCCATAAATCATATCCCCCATCCATCGTTTGAATTCAGGGTTGTCACTGAATTGCTTAAACAGTTCCGTATCGTCTTTTAAAACCGATACCATGACTCGTGCCAACGCTTTGTCATGTTCAATCCGTGCTGTATGCGGCGTGTTTTTGATGGCATTTTGGAAGGCAGCATCAGCAACCACTCGGGCCGGAATATCTTCGGTGATCAGTTTATGAACCCTATCCGAATCACTCCAAGGTATGTTTCCAAACTGATCATTGAAGGTTTTTAGGATATTGGAGAGGCGATCGAGCTCGGGTTCTGCTGTCCCACCACTTCCGCCGACTGGTACAGGCTCAAGTACCCCCTCTTCATCCGGCAACTGAATCTCTATGACTGCTTTTTTCTCTACCCGGTAGCTATCCATATCAATCGTTTCCAAAATCCCCTTTGAAAGATCATCCTCAATCGGGGATGGGAGCTTTGGAATCAAAAAGTTGAGGAAAATCGAAAGTTTTTCCCAATCAGCATTGGTATAAGGTAGTATGGATGCCAAAAAGGAATACGTACGGTTAAACGCCTTTGCATTCCCCTTGAATGTTACCTGTTCGTCTTCATCGAGCTCTTTATTGTAGACAGCTACACATGCATCGAGGATTGGATCCAGCCGTTCTCTTGAAACGCCTTCGAGATACAGCCGTACCAGTTCTCCTACTTGGAACTCTGTATACACATGGTGACCATCTAAATCTGCTTTGAGATCATGCAGTTTATTGGGATCAGTTTCACCGCTTAGGACGGTCCCTCTATAAAAATCTGCAAATGAATTTTTGATAGTATCTTGATCATTCATGAAGTCTAATACGAAAGCATCATGTTTTTTGGGGTGGGCACGATTGAGGCGCGATAGTGTCTGAACCGCTTTAATACCACTCAATGTTTTATCGACATACATTGTATGCAGCAGTGGTTCATCATATCCCGTCTGAAATTTGTCGGCACAGATCAAGAACCGATAGGGGTCTTCTTGAATGCGGTTTGGTATGTCATTAGATGAAAAGCCGTTGAGTGAAGCTTCCGTCACTTTCTCTCCGCCATATTCCTGCTCTCCGGAAAATGCAACGATCGCCCTGTAAGGACTCTTTCTCTCTGTGAGATATCCGTTAAATGCGTGGAAATACTCAATAGCACGCTCAATACCGTTAGTGACCACCATCGCCCGCGCTTCACCGCCAATCTTGCGCAAACCAATGACCTGTTCATGAAAATGATCGATCATGATCTCCGCTTTCAGCCGGATGGCATGCTCATGACTCTCGACATAACGACGTAATTTTTTCTTGGCTCGCTTCGTGTCAAATTCGGGATCTACATCGACCGTTTTAATGAGCTTGTAATAGCTGTTGACAGGGGTGTAGTATTTCAAAACATCAAGAATGAATCCCTCCTGTACCGCCTGCTTCATCGTATAGCCATGAAATGGTTTAAACTTGGTCTCGCCACCTTCTTGATAGGGGATGCCGAACATTTCCAATGTCTTGTTCTTCGGAGTTGCGGTAAAAGCAAAATAGCTCGCATTGGTGAGCATCTTTCTCGCTTTCATACGAGCTTCCAATGCATCATTGATATCGTCTTCGGGATCGTCACTGAGTGAAGCGCTAAGCGCCTGAGAATTACGTCCACCTTGACTGGAGTGAGCTTCATCGATAATGATGGCGAACTGTCTGCCTCCGTTGTCTTCAATCTCATCCATGATCCATGGGAACTTCTGGATCGTCGAGATGATGATCTTTTTCCCGCCTTCGATAAAACGGCGCAAATCGCCTGATCGCTCCGCATGACCGACAATGGAGCCTACACCGGCAAAGCCTCTGATCGTATCACGGGTCTGTTTGTCCAGAATTCGGCGATCAGTGATGACGATGACTGAATCAAATATCTTTTTCGATTCTTTTTGGAGTTCCACGAGCTGATGCGCCAACCATCCGATGGAATTAGATTTACCGCTTCCGGCACTGTGTTGGATCAGATACCGTTTACCCACACCGCTGTTCACTGCATCATCGAGAAGCTTACGGACAACATCTAGCTGATGATAACGAGGCCAGAGCTGAGCGCGCTTCTTTTTGCCCGTTTTTTCATCTTTGGTTTCAACGATCTGAGAAAAGTTTTCCAGGATATTACACAGACTATCAGGACGTAAAATCTCTTTCCAAAGGTAATCTGTCTTTAGGCCATTTGAATTGGGTGGATTCCCGGCTCCGTCGTCATACCCTTTGTTAAATGGCAAGAACCACGAGCCCTTGCCCATCAGATGCGTACAGAACATTACCTGCGCGTCATCGATGGCAAAGTGGACCGCACAGCGGCCGAACTGAAAAATCAGTTCCCGTGGATCTCGGTCCGTGCGGTATTGCCATATAGCATCTTCCACCGTCTGTTTGGTCAAACTGTTTTTGAGTTCAAAGGTAGCGAACGGTAGACCGTTGATAAAGATAGCCATATCAAGCGCCAAACGGGTAGCATCATTACTATAGCAAAGCTGACGGGTGAGGCTGAAGCGGTTTTTGGAATGCTGCTCAGCAGATTTGGTATTGCCGACCGAAGGGATGGCGTAGTAGAGATCGAGATGATGCGGCCCATGTTTGATACCTTGGCGCAGCACGTCGATGACACCCCGCTTGGTGATCTCTCCCTGGAGACGGGCTAGGAATTTCTGACGAGTCGGAGAGTCATTTTCCAGATCAAATGCTTTGATCAAATCTTCCTGCGTTTCTTGGATAAAAGAAGTCAGCTGAACGAGATCGACGGCATAATCGCGGTTGTACTCACCAGGTGATCCTTTTTTCCACCCAAGTACAACCATATCCCGTTCGATGATATTTTCCAGACCTCTTTCGGTAGTATCAGTGCTCATTCTATTTCCTTGTCATCAATTAATTCAACACTTGTTTGGGTAAAACCTTCAATATTCCCATCTTTGAACACATATGCACCGTGTATATAGTTGGTATGATTAAACCGCAACCGCGAAGAGATTTCAGTATCAAAAGCTCTTTTTTCGCCTATTATCGACCAACACAATGTTATACCTTCCCGTTCATTTAATGTTTCGATTAAATCCTTGCGAACTAGTAAAGAATCGGGCCCTTTTGACCTGACTGTAGGATCAAATGTAGCTAACATTCCTTGATGATCAAGGAACTCAGCATCTTCTCCATTCCAAGTCAGTTTGAGTTTTTCAATTATCTCTTCACTTGGGCAATATAAACTAAATCCATCGTCAATTGAACAATCAAAGCTACTATTCTCTCCAGTATATTTTGAACTTACCACATGCAACAAGACTGGACAACCTTTGCCTGGATAAGTCCATCCAAGATAATTAAAATAAGGACCTTGATGATATTGGGCCGCAGGTGACCATTTATGTTCTCCAAAAAACTGCTCGTAATATTCTTGTGCTTCAGGCATCCATCTTCCCATAAAATTTACAGATTTGGCCCATTTTAAAAATTTATCTACATCTTGATTATGAATGAGATACGCATTTGTAATATACCAAATTTCACGTCGTTCCGATTCTTCTGGTTCGTCATCGATACTTGTCGGCATCTGCCAATTAAAATAACCATGAACATTGAACCAACTTATTTTATTGGAATCTGTCACACAAAGTATTTGTTTAATATTAGGTAATTCTTTGCTATCTTTGATCCAATCCTCTGGCGCCATTTCCTTATTCCATCGATCAAATGATTCTGAACACCACCATGCGGTGTCATGCCCTTTCCAAGAGGTTCCTCCTACAGTTGATTGTAGTGTCACTGATGGATCTATATCTCGCAAACCAATTTGCCATGGACCAACATATTTATGGTCTTTGTCCACACCATGATGTTCCTGTCTAATTTGAAAATGATCGGCGAAATAAGCCATAATTTCATGGTAAGCGATCCACTGATACTTTTTACCTATCCTTTCAGCTTTTGCAGCATCCCTCCCATGGTAGCCGATCTCAAAACGGTCAAACTCACCAAATCTTTCCGTCGTCCATCCTAAATCAAAAACTCGCCAAAGAACATATCGTTGGATTAGTTTGAGATCAAATTTTGGAGCACGTTGCGAACCAGAATTTTTCAGTTCTATAATCTTTTCAAGACTAACTTGATGCTCTTCTGTTAAGCTTTCTTTCAACTCTTCATATGCTTCATCTCGTTTAGATTGGGCTTGATCTAACTCGTCATCTTTTGATTCTTCACCTATCTCATCATCAAGTTGTTCCTGGGTAACCCGTAGAAACATCTTTTGAACTTCAATGCTTTTGAGAGCTTCATCCATGGGTTTGAACTTTTTCCAAGCTTCAACTTCTTTCGGAGCAAACTCTTTGATGAGCTGCTCGAGTTGTTCATCAGGAGATCGCCAAACCGGCTCATCTAGTTTCAAAGACAAAAAATCTGTCGACCATGAGTTTGTTCCAATTACATACCGAGCGAAATCATCACTTATCACGGAACTTCCAATACGATTACGAGACCATTCGCTTTCACGACTGTCATGCGATCCTCGGGACCAATCAGGTAAAAACGGTTGGATCTCCTCTTCAGACGGAATATTTGGCCAAATACTCGAATATGGTGGCCTGATCAATTCAGCATTCACTTCGATGTCTGCTTTCAGACAGAGTGCTCTTTCAATAACACCCCTTGCATAATCTCTCAATAAAATGTGTGCAGGGGGATTCCCGTCAGCGAAAACATGAGCATAAACAGACTGAGCAAGATCCTTAAGCTCTTCACCATTATTGCTTCGCATTGCCACTCCATAAGCAACGGCATATACTCTTTCAGCTATATAGGGGTCATTCACTTCGGCAAATCGATCGACAAGGGCTTTTGCCTTATTCAACCTTCCTGTTAGTAGGTTGACCAGCGCCTTAGTTGCTCTGTCCCTCAAATATCGGTTGGAGCTGGACAAAAACCAAGACAGAGTTATCGATGCAAGTTCTATGACATCGTCTTCAACTGTACTATTATCCGCTAACGACAGAGCCCAATCAACAACTCTATAGGCGCTTCCTTTGTAGCTCCAACTTTTGTGCAGATAAAGACTCCACCATGAATCCCGATCGGGCATCGAGTCTTTTTGCAGCCTGTTATGTAAAAGTAAAGCATTAAATGGATGATTAGGAATAATAGCTACTACTAAGAGCGCATCTAAAGCCTCACGTTCTTGATACGCATTCCTGATGAGTTTTCCGAAAAGTTCGCGAGATTCATCGTTAAAAGCTTTAGGTGAACGCCAAATGACGCTGTTAAAATAGGCACCTTGGATACCCCAATATTTTATAAATCTTGGAGCAAGTGATATCAGTTCGCACCCTGTTCTTTCTGGTACCTGAATACAAAGTGCCTCGACAAGGCCAGCTTCATTTCGATGTTTTTCATTGAGCAAGAAATGCAGGCCTCCGCCCTTTTTGAAAGACAATCCAGGATCAGTTGTGTCTAGATGCGTATCAAGCAAATATTTTGCTATCAAATGATCAGCGAGTCGTTCATAGCCAAAGTAGACCACTTCTTTTTTTTCGTCAGCCGAGTGCCAAACCATCTCTTCGCCGATGATTCCTGAAACTATAAGCTTTCGATATAACGACCTTTCATAACTACGTTCTGGCAGTAACGCATTGATTGTCTCTTCTGCAATATCTATATCGATCCATCGAGAGTCAAGCTCTACCATTTTTTGAGCAAGCGATTGCACTGCAGCTTGCACAAGCCGTTTGCTTTCCCGATAATCCAATTCCTTTAGTTCGGCAAGTTTTTTATTCACAGCAGACAGATAAAGATCAAAAATAGCTGTTATCCCATGCAAACCACGAGGCAACCGACATTCCCCGCTTGCTTGTAATCCACTGCATAATGTTTTCAAAAATAACGGATTTCTAAATTCAGGCGACAGTAGAGGCGCTGAAGGCAATTCAAGGCCGTAATGCATGAAGAATGTCTTGACTGCATCATACTCATTGTCTTCGAATCCATAATGCATAAGTGAAAAAGCACTTTCCAAAATTTCTTTTGAAATGATATCTGTGTATGAACTTCTTACAGAGAGCACCATCCCTATCCAAGGAGATCGCTCAACGACAGACAAAAATGCAGCCAAATGAGCTGGCCAAAGTTCTCGTCCTGAACCTTCGTTGATAGCGTCGATTAAGATCAATGCTCTGCAATCAGCAGCTTCTGCCGCCGACTCAAGTGCACCCACAAATTCTTCCAGTGTCATTGGCGGCAAATCAAGATGGTATCTCGCCTGGTTCCATGGAAAATCAAGAGTTGTGAATTGATGCCCCATTAACAAGACAGTCGGTTGATTGTTCTCAATCCTTTGTTTTGCAAGATCACATAATAGGTGAGTTTTCCCTGTTCCTGCATTGCCTTGCAAGATCAACAGTGATGTTGAGGCGACTTTGTCAACATCTTCTAGAATCGTTTTTACTTTACGAAGCTCATGTTCTAGTGAGCGTAAACTACTGAGGATGTCTCCACATTTGGTTTTACTGTATCGGTAATCTTTCTCTGGCTCTAAAGCCTGCTGTTCTTTATCGCATTTATCAAATGCATCTTCGATGACATACGAATATTCCAGTGCTTCAGCGATTTGTCTGGCAATTTGCCCAAAAGGTAAAATTCCTACAGGCTGATAAACAACTTCTCGAAGCTTCATTTCAACATTATGTATTCTTTCAAGGAAACCTTCGGTTGGCGCAGGTAAAGTACCTTTATCAATCTTTCGAAGACTGTATTCAAAGCTTCTTTTTTTATCCTTGAGTTCTTTCAAAAGAACCTTGATCCTGCGAAATGTCTCTATAGTCCTACCAAAAACTTGGAATTCTTGTGCAATGGGTAGATCGACATGAATCTCAGGTGTATACCGAGGGCCAGCTGTACTAATGGCAGTTGCTAACCGATATTCAAACCATTCTTGATCTAAGCCGATGGATTCAAACCAAAATTTTCGTTTTCCAGCATGCTGTGGATCCATGAGTCGTTCAAGCAATTCACTGCTACCCCAATAGACAAACTCTACACTCATCCCTTTATCAGCGGCCCATTGTGTCCATTTGAGGACACGTTCATCCCATTTTTCTTTGGCTGATTTTCCTCTTCCTGTTCTAGCATCAGGACGATCTAGAGGAACACATATAAAATACCTGACTAATAGAGGATGTTTA
Source organism: Sulfuricurvum sp. IAE1 (assembly GCF_004347735.1). NCBI lineage: Bacteria > Pseudomonadati > Campylobacterota > Epsilonproteobacteria > Campylobacterales > Sulfurimonadaceae > Sulfuricurvum > Sulfuricurvum sp. IAE1. Next base: position 7,829 of record NZ_SLTI01000042.1, read on the forward strand.
TCCAATGCATTTTCGACTGATTCATCGAGCTGACTCCATTGAGAATCCCCAAAATTCTCAAAATATTTCGCTTGCCATCCCCATTCTTTTCCATCTTCAAGTATGCAGTAACACTCAACTCCAGCATCCGGTGTCCCTTTGCGGACAAACTGTGCATTATCTGGTGATTCTGATCTGGCAAGCTGACAACAAAATTCCTCAAAACCGGTATTTTGAGATCCATTTAATGCCTTTATCGCATGCCAGTTAAAACTCATTCTTCCATTTCCTCTGGAACAGTGGCATCATTCCCCCTCTGAATAGCTAATAAGTCTCTCAAAATACGTAATAATCGCTGACGGCGTATTTCCTCATATTGATCTACTTGTATACCTATATGTTCCAATATAGAAATATCTTCTTCAAGTCGAGCAGTATTAGAGTATCTATAAAGATATTTTGCCATTTGATATGTGTTTGCACGAAATTGTTGTTCTTCAGCTTCATGCACTGCCATAAAATCATAATCGTCTGAAACCATTCCACTGTAGACTCGTCCACTACCGCCAAATCCCAAAGGTGTTTTGATTGCAGTTCTGACATCGTCAACAAAAAATGTGATAAGCAAAGTAGCCCATGTAATCGGCTCTATATCTGGAAAAAGGTTTTTAGCTACATCCGCGAGCACCTTGTCATATTGCTCTGTTTGATTAAATCTGTTCCAACCCCATTGAATAAATATTTCCAACAATTGATGGGATTCATAGGTGGTTTTCAAATTATCAACAGTGATTTTCCAATCCGAAGGGAATCCCTGCCACAAATTTCTGCTACTATCAATATGCTCAATTATCTCTATTAATTTATCAAAAATAAGTCGGATAAGAATTTCGCAATACTCACTGTTTTCTTCTTTGTGCTTGTCAATATGTTTTTTTACTTCTTTGTAAAACTTGGAATTCAAACTCGATTTTGCCAATCTAAATTGTACTAGTCCAATCAACTCTTGTAATGCATATTGGGGCTGATCATATTGCCAGGCTTTATCAGAGTCATCATAACTTTTTTGATAGCTAATCCAATGCCATTTCAATACATGAGGAAAAATTTTAATCAGATGATAATCATATCGATCTTCCACATATTCAGATAAAAAGCCTATCAGTGATTGGGCTTGAGCAGGATTATCATGCACAGCTTCATCAACAACTCTAGTATATATTTCAATCATTGAGTCTTCGTAATTTCTTGGTATGTTTTTTGAACTCCAAACCGATTTCCACACTTCTACAACATCATCACTGATGATATTATCTTGTAAATACTGAAGCCGAAAAACCCATTCCTGTCCCTTTACCCACAGATAACAATTAAGCAAAATCATCCCTATCATACCAACAGAAATTACCCATAGATTGAATAAAAACCATGAAGAGGAATTCATAAATAAAAGTGAAGTAAATGCAATAAGAACAGCAATCAGTAGAAGTTTAAATTTGAAAACCAAATCGATCATAACATGAAGATCGAGCTTATGAAACTCACGTCCCGGATCATCACTTTTGACAGAAAGCAAATTTCCAAACATCGCCAACGCAAAAGGGATCAGGATAGTCAACAGTGCGATCATAAAATCGCGTAACGTATCGACAAATCCATCTGGTAGATTGTCATGTTCATAGAAGGAGTATAAAATGATTTCAAAAATGGCAAAACCAGAATACAAAACACCATAGCGTCTTAAGTGCTTCCATAAATTTCCATTTCGATCGAACATCGCCTACTCTTCCATCTCTTCTACGGCTTCATCGTCCGTTTCATCTATGATGTTTTCATCGTCGATTTCTTCGACAATTTCCGGCAATTCCTTCGCCAGTTCGCGCACATCCACCGCGCCGGTGACAGCATCGGCGATCAGGCGGGTTTTGTACTCCTGCAACAAGTCGATCTCTTTTTTGGAGAGTTCGATTGCCTTGTCGATAGAGGTCGTTTCCTCATCGAGGTAGCGGATGATGGCTTCTTGTTCAGCAAAAGGAGGTACAGGTAAGTGCTGAGTTCCAAACATATCAAATCTAAAGTCAGTAGAACGTTCTCTTATGCCTTTTGATAAAGCTGCAATCCATTGATTTCGTGCCATTTCTCTGATAATAAGCGCGTAATATTTTGGAAAAACCTCTGCAATTGGAGAACAAATAGCATACACGGGAGAACATTTCCCATTAGAATCAGAAACCCCAACAGCTCCCGCGAAGGCATCCATTGCATGAATTACCAAATCGCCCTTATTTACACCCTGATAGCCTATCTCTTTCAAAGCCTCGGTAAAGCCTGTTGTTCGGCGATTTTTTCGTAATGTAACTTCTCCATCACGAAAACAAGTTACTACATCATATTCTGGCAATATAGGACGATTATTTTTTCTAAAAAGTGCTTTTCCTCGTTTCATCTCCCAATGCGCCGGAATCTCCCCAATCCACGCTACGCCACTCTCTTTCATCGGTGCATTTGGATCGAGCCCTCGGGTGACGGCGTGGGCGATGATGGCTTGCTTTTGTTCGTTCAGGGCGGCAATGAGCTTTTTCTTCGCCCGCACCGTGCGATCGATCTTATGCGTAGCATGATCGAGATAGCGGACGATGGCTTCTTGTTCTGGGAGAGGGGGTACAGCTATTTGTTCAGTGAAATAGCTTTTTAAATCCAAATTTTGTATACCAGTTGTTTGTTTGATATGTTTAATATTGACTTTGCAACTAAACAATGTTTGAAAAAGTTTTGCAGCAAAAGTTGAAAGGACCTGATCAACAATAACGAGTCTATTTGTAAAATTAGAACACACTGCTGGAAAATCATGATTGAAAAGGACTACCCTGCCAACAGCTGTAACTTCGCCACCTCCTGATTTTTCAATCACTAAATCACCTTTTTGCAAAAGACGACCATTTTGCTCCGAGGTAGATATTGTTCTTTTTGTTAGCTTGGATGTCTTGAAAATACCTTGATTAAAATTGAAATCTGAAACCCTAAGACAGACTATATCTGAATTTGTATTCGTTGGATCCTTCCCCCATACACCTCCAATAGATTTTTTGATTATCGATTTAAGAGGTCTCATCTCCCAATACGCCGGAATCTCCCCCAGCCACGCTACGCCGCTTGGCTTGTAGGCTTCGTATCGCGACAGACTCATCCTACGATCTCCCGCAGCATCCCTTCGCTTTCGTGTTCCAAGGCCATGATGTCGGCCTTGATTGCTTCGAGGCTGCGTAGCTGTTTGGGCTTATAAAAATGTTTCGTAAAGCTGATCTCGTAACCGATCTTGATGCTGTTCTCATCGTACCACGCATCAGGAGCGTACGGAAGCACTTCTCGGGTGATGAACGCCTCGATACCCCCCTCTTCGAGCAGCGGAACCTGCTCACTGTCACGCAGTTCCGTATCGCTCTCATACTCGACGACGACATTTTTCCCATCGATCACCGCTTCATACAGCCCACGGATCGGATCGGCTACAGAGCCTTTTTTGTGGATCTTTTTGATGACGGCTGGAGCGTTTTCATCCCGCCAGATGACGGCACCAAGGAGTGCTTTTTTCTCCGCTGCTGCGAGCTTGATGACGCGTTTTTTCAGCACCCGCTCTACTTCATCGGTGAAGATGTTGTAGTCTCCAAACACTTCTCCTCCCAACTCTTCGCGCAATATTTCAGCTGTTTTGACCAGTTTCGCATCCCGTTTCCATGTATCGGCGTCGAGGAGCTTTTTCTTCATCTTTTCAGGAAGCCCTTTGGCCTCATCGTCTTCTTCACTTCCCCAGTTTTCAAGCGTCTTGGCGACCTCTTTGTACACACGGCCAAAGTCTTCGTACAAAACATCCCCGAATTGTTCATGGAGGCTCTGGCGGATCTCGGTATCTCCGCTGGCGTATGCGAGTGATTCGATCGCCATCGGTGTCAACTGTGCCACAAGACGCAAGGGGCGCTCGACAGTGACTTTGTAGTAACCAAACGCCTCGTTGTCGAAGAGTTTGGATTCTTCGCTCTCCTCGAAATTCAGATACATATCGACGATAGCACGAGTATCTTCAGGACTCAGCTCGCAGTTCTTTTCACCGAGGTTTTTACGTAGCGGTTTAAAACGGCTGGTCGCATCGATGAGCTGCACTTTCCCTCTACGATGTTCTGGCTTGCGATTGGTGATAACCCAGACGTAGGTGGCAATACCGGTGTTGTAAAAGAGCTTAAGTGGCAGAGCGACGATCGCCTCTAGCCAGTCGTTTTCGATGATGTAACGGCGGATATTACTCTCCCCTTGACCGGCGTCTCCTGTAAAAAGACTTGAGCCGTTATGAACTTCAGCAATACGGCTTCCCATCGGGGTGGAGTGGTTCATCTTGGCGACCATGTTGGCTAGAAAAAGCAGTTGCCCATCGGAGGAGCGAGGGAGAAGCGAGAGTTCTTCGCCCTTGTGCTGTACAACGAAGCGGGGATCGACAATGCCGTCTTTGCCTCCCATCCGTTCCAGATCACTCTTCCAGCTTTTCCCATAAGGGGGATTGGCCAGCATGAAGTCAAACTCTTTGGCCGGAAATGCATCGTTAGATAGGGTCGAATGCTCCGGGCCCCCGACGATATTGTCCGCTTCTGCCCCTTCGCCTTTGAGGATCATGTCGGATTTACAGATCGCGTAGGTTTCGGCGTTGATCTCCTGACCGTAGAGGTGGGTTATGATCTCCTTGCCCACTGTGAGCTCCTGAAGCGTTTCCTCGGCAACGGTGAGCATCCCCCCGGTACCACAGGCACAGTCGTAGAGCTGATAGGTTCCCGGCACGATAGTCTGTGCGATCGGCTCGAACATAAGACGCGTCATCAGCTTCACCGCATCACGTGGAGTCCAGTGTTCCCCGGCTTCTTCGTTGTTGTCTTCGTTGAAACGACGTACCAGCTCCTCGAACATTGTCCCCATGGCATGATTATCAAGAGCTGCAAGCTTGATCGATCCATCACCGTTGAGCACGGGAGTGGGGGCGAGATTGATAGCCGGATCGAGGAACTTCTCGATCAGCGTTCCCAGGGCATCACCTTTTGAGAGACGGGGAATCTGGTTACGGAATTCGAAGTTCTCGATGATCTCCTGTACATTGGGTGAAAAGCCGTCCAGATATGCCTCGAAATCAGATTTCAATCGCTGTGCATTGCCGATGGCTTTCAGATCACGGAGGTTAAAAGGAGAAGTGTTGTAAAACGCCTGACCCGCTGCCTGTCGAAGCGCCTCGTCCTGATTCGTGATACCTGCATCGTCTAGCATTTTTTTCATGTCCAACACAGCCTGTTTGGTCGGCTCTAAAACCGCATCAAGACGGCGAAGCACCGTCATAGGCAAAATAACGTCACGATATTTACCCCGCACATAGAGATCACGCAATGCATCGTTTGCGATCCCCCAGATAAAGTTGGTAAGCCAGTTGAGTTGTGTTACGTCCATTATTTCTCCAAATTTTCTATCTATTTTTAAAAAATTGTTCTCGAATATTTTTTTTAGTTTAGCTTGTAATTACTTACTAAAAAGACACTATTAAGAGTTTTGAATCTATATAGAAAGATTCAGTGTAAAATAGGCCATTGAATGCCTATCTTATTACCAGTTAACATCATAGCTGGTACTCCGTCCCCCTGCCCCACGGCTGAGGATACACCCCTTCTCCAACAGATCACTCAGATCGCGACTTGCGGTGACCCGGCTGCAATCGCACAGCGACATGTATTTCCGGGCGTTGATTCCCCCTTCGAATCCCTCTTTGCCAGCATCGAGGAGACGGTTAAGCACTTTCTTCTGGCGAGGGTTGAGATCATCATGTATATGTAGCTGCCAAAACCGTGCTTTGGCTACAACTTTTTCGATGGTTCCGTGGGCGTTTTGCTGCGCGGTGAGAACGATCTGTAAAAACCATCCGATCCAGGCGGTGATCTCCATCGACCCTGTCGTCGTCTGTTCCAAAACGTCATAATAGCTTCGACGGTTCTCATTGATTGCTGCACTCATCGAATACAGACGTATAGGACTGTTTTCAGTGCGGCTCAGGATCATATCCGACAGTGCCCGTGCGATACGTCCATTCCCATCGTCCATAGGATGGATAATAACGAACCACAGATGGGCAATGGCTGCACGAATGTAACCGTTTTCATCGTTGTGGTTTTCGAGGAAATCGAAGAACCGGTGCATTTCCTCTTCAACTTTATCACGCGGCGGTGCAACGTAGTGGACTTTCTCTTTTCCGATACGGCCCGATACCACCTGCATCGGTTCATCGCCACGGTAGGAAGCGACATTGATTCTGTGCAACCCCGAATAGCCGGTCGGAAACAAGGCCGCATGCCAGCCAAAAAGCCGATCTTCGTTAAAGGGTTGGGAAGCATTGGCAGAAGCATCGAGGAGGATATCGACGAGCCCGTCCGTCTGGGCGGTGGACCGGTCCTGTATCTCGCTGGCAATACCCAGCTTTTTAAAGATGGAGGAGCGCACCGAATCACGGGAGAGGATTTCGCCTTCGATCTCGGATGTCGTGATGGCATCGAGGGCCAGGGTTTCACTTTGCATCTCCAACAAGTGTTCCTGGCTCAGCCCTTTGGATATCCCTTCCAGCAATCCCTGCTGGTATCGGATCTCTTGCAGAAGCCCATGAAACTTTGTCAGCTCATAGGTAAAGTGTGGCCAATCGCTGTTTTGCCAAATATAGGTTTGATACGTTTGCATGGGTTAATTGTATCATACATAGATACAATTAGTATCCCTAACCATATCATCAAGCATTCTCTTGTTTCAGACGATCGAGATAATCACTCCACCATTGCATCAAAATTCGGCGCTCGTTCAAATACTCAGCGTGATTGTAAGCATCCTTGACTTTGTTCCGTTCACGATGATCCAATTGACGCTCTATCACTTCAGAAATCATTTTATGATCCTGGAAATGTTCGTACGCCAGGGTACTGAACATCGATCTGGCTCCATGGCTGACCATATCAGCATCGATATTTTCATTTTTCAGAACGGTACGGATTCCTTTAGTCAGAGTATTTTCACTTAATGGATGATCTTTGCCTTTTGTCTGTGTACAAAACACATACCTGCCCTGCCCGGTCAAAGGCTTCATTGTCTTGACAATATTGATCATGCTGTCAGTCAACGGTATGTAATGATCTGATCCCATTTTGATCTTCTCACCTGGTATACGCCAGATTTTTTTATCAAAATCAAATTCCTTCCACTCTGCCGAGCGGATATTGGCGGGGCGAAGCGCAACATAGGGCATCAGCTGCAAAGCGGTTTTCACTGCCAGTGTTCCGCCGTAGCGATCGATCCCTTGAAGAAAAAGTTTGATGACATTCGGATCGACAATGGTAGGCATATGTTTGACGACGATCGGGTCCAAGGCCAGACGCGGGTTGATATCCGCTGCTATGTTATGCGCCACACGTCCGACAGTCAATCCGTATTGATACACCTGATTGATCAAATTCAATACACGGTGCGCCGTTTCATTCTGCCCTTTGGCTTCGATCGGACGGATGATGTCCAAAATATCCTGTATCTTGATTTCGTCGATATTTTTAGAACCGATCGGACCGAATATATGATTCTTGAAACGGCCTTCTTTTTTCTGATACGTTTTTTCACCCAGACGCAATTTTTGCTTTTCCAAAAATTCCAAAGCAATATTTTCAAACGTATTTGCGGATTTGGCCTGTTCAAGCCGTACTTGTTCTTTTACAGCTTTTCGCTCTTCTGAAGGGTTAATCCCTGATTTGACAAGTTTTTTGAGCTCTTCACGTTTTTCACGGGCGTCAGCCAGGGATACAGCCGGATAGGTTCCCAAAGATATACGTTTTTCAGTGCCATGGAAAAGATATTTTAAACGCCAACCCTTGGAACCGTTCGGTTGAACAACCAGATACAGTCCTCCGCCGTCAAACAGCTTGTACTCTTTTTCCTTCGGTTTTGCATTTTTGATTTCTTTATCTGAGAGGGGAAGCGTTTTACGAGCCATTGGGATACCTCTTCGAAGATAGGGATAGCTTGAAAATTTGTATCCCTAATCCTATCCCTAAAATTCTTAGACAGGGGTGAATTAGCATAGATTACCATAGACAGTAAAACTCGTTAAATGTTCGTATTTTAGGCGTTTTATAGACTTATTTGGATTGTTTTGGAATAAGGGGTGGTACCAGTGGGCGGACTCGAACCGCCACGACATCGCTGCCAACGGATTTTGAATCCGTCGTGTCTACCATTTCACCACACTGGCATGCTGTGAAGAGGTGGAATTATAGGGTCGCTTTGCTTAAAGCTGAGTAAAAAACGATTCACTGCCGTTTCTAATCTGATTTGTGTTTTTGCCGATATTGAGTACATGGAACTTTTCTTGCTTTGGTAGCCCAAGCAAGCCTAAAAGGATTGGACGTGAGAATTACCGCTTCCGCATATTACAACAACATTTACGGCGAAAACAGCAAGATCAACCGTCAGCTCTTCGATGTGAGCAAACAGATCTCCTCGGGCCTCAACATCCAGTATGCCCACGATGATCCGACGATTTTTGTCGATACGCTCCGTCTTGACGGCGAAATAACGACCCTGTCTCAAATACGCAACAGTGTCGACAACGGCTACAAATTTTCGACCCAGACCGATACCACGATCGGTCAGATCGTCGAAAAACTCGAACAGGTCAAAGTCAAAATGATCTATGCCGCCAACGAAATCCATTCCGAAACCAGTCTTCAGGCGATTGCCAAAGAATTGCGCGGGCTCCAAAAAAATCTCATCTCCCTTGCCAACAGTTCGATCGGGGGGCAATATCTCTTTTCGGGAACCGCGACTTCGGTTAAACCGATTGACGAAAAAGGGGTCTACCAGGGGAACGACCAGGATCTCACCTCGTTTATGGGAACCGGCGTCACCCAAAAATACAACCTTACCGGTGCACAGCTCTTTTTGGGTGAAGAGAGCGTCGTCAACCGTACGGTCACGACCAACATGGAACATCACAGTCTTCTGACGAATAACGTCATCACTCCCCAGAGCAGCATTCGCGACCTGATGGGAGATGACGGGGATGCGGTAGACGAACCCACCTACTTTTACATCAACGGGACACGCAGTGACGGAACCGCCTTTAAATCGGCGATTCAGATGGATATGACCGAAACCGTCGACGACCTCATGCAGCGTATCGCTCTGGCGTACGATCCGAATCAGGCTACGCCATTGGGCAATCAGGTCGAAATCAAAATCAATGCCGGCGGGCAGTTTCAGATCATCGACAAAGTCAAAGGTTCCAGCCAACTCGACTTCCACATGGTGGGCGCGGTCGACTTCAGCGGCGGCGGTGCGGCCAACGTCACCAATATCGACAATCTTCAGACCGGAACAACCGACTTTACCAACATCGGGGTTAATCCGCTGTTTGTCAAAGAGTTTACCCGCAGTGGGTTTTCCACCCCGACCGGAACGCTCAACACGATCGAAGGGATCAATTACGACCGGACCAATTTCGTCAAAGACGGAGCCAGCCTGATTTCCAACGTTCCGCAGATCGTCAAATCGGACAATTCGGTGGCACAGCCGACGACCAAACTGCTTGACGCCGCAGGGGTCGATCCCGCGACCAACACGCTTGTCGGAACGACCCTCAACCTTCAGGGTAAAAACATCTACGGTGTCGCATACGACCTACAAATCAATCTGGCTGCCGCCTCTTCGGTCAGCGGAACGGTCGGCGGGGTGCCGATCACGACCTTCAACGTCTACAACGCCGACACCGCACGGACAACCGCCAATGCGGACACCATGAGTTACCAGCAGCTTCTTGATGTCGTCAACATGGCCGTCAGCGGCTCTCTCCCCGCCGCCAACAGCGCCGCCGCGTACGATGCCGCCATCACAACGGCCAATTCCCGTTCGTCCGCGACGCTCGATTACGCCGGCCGGGTCGTCATCAAAGATAAAGTCTATACCGACACCCAGGCGGCGGTTTCGCTCTACGACGATACCTCCGATACCTATCCCGGCACCGACACCACGAGCAACAGCGGTTCTTCTTTGGTTTTCAACGCCAACAGCGCCCTGACGGTGCGTGATCCGAAAAACGACTTCTTCGCCCGCCTCGAAGAGGTGATCCAGGCCGTGGAACAAGGTAAGTACAAGGCCGATGGGACCGACACCATCGATCCTCGCAATGTCGGGATCGAAGAAGCGATCGCGATGATCGATGATCTCAGCGACCACACGACCCGGATGCAGACGGAAGCGGGAACCTACTCGCAAACCCTGCTCGGTGCCTCGGAACGGACCGATATGCTGATCATGAGTGCGACGACCCTTCGCGCGGACGTCATCGATACCGATATCGCCGAAGCGCATTTGCGAATGCAGCAGCTGCAACTCAATTATCAGGCGATGCTCTCGAGCATATCAAAAGTTTCCGAACTCTCACTCGTCAAATATCTCTAACGGATGTCAAAAAAGCGGGGTTTCTCCCCTTTTTTGCTATAATCAGCCTACTTTTCAGATCCTCGGTAAGGAACATCCCATTTTACGCGATACGTTATTTATTGCCGGATTCGGCATCCTTTTTTATCTGGGCATCGCCACGATCATCGGCAGCGCATCGGTCATCGGCGCATACGGGGCCTCATTTGCGGCTTACAACGTCCATATTTTCGGCTACGTCGCCTATACCTATCTACTGCTGCTGATGGTTCCCCTTTTTTATTGGCACAAGTACGACGGCGGACTACACCGCCGACTTGAGATGGCGGGGATTTTCGCCCTTCTCTTCTTCGCCCTCGTATTTTTTCAGGCACTCGTGGTCGAAGGACCCTACCGCGGCGCTTTCGGAGGCAGCATCGTCGATTTTCTGGGGGTTTACATCGGAACGTTCGGATTGTGGGTGCTGTGGCTGATGCTCGTCGCCGTATCGGTCATCGTCGTCATGGAACAAAGCCTTGCCGAACTCGCCGAGCCGATCAAAGAATACATGGAAAAGCCGCTTGCTTCTCCCAAGAGCCTCACCCCCCAAACGGCTGAAACCTTCCCGTCCTTCATCGACACGAATGAGGGTGCGCCCGAACTTCCCGTCATGCAAAAGGCGATCGAAGAGACCGCGGAGGTGCCGTTTTCAGAACCGAAACCGCTTCACGTCGACCCCGAGCCTATCGTTCAGCAAACTCCCCCTGAGCCCGCACCGCTTCCTTCCGCCGCCTTGGTCGAGCCCGCCCCTCAACCTTCCATAGAGCATCCGAAAGAATCGACGATCCTCACCATGGCCAAAAAAGTGAAGGAATCCAAACAGCAGGCCATCGTCGTCGACGAGCTCGAAGAGAATAAAATGCTGCTCGAGCAGATCGACCGGGGCGTTACCGAGAAACCCAAAAATTTCAAACTCCCGCCGATCGATATTTTCCAATACCCTCCGAAAAAACAAAACGGGATCGACGAAGCCGAACTCGACGACAAAATCAAAGACCTGATCGAAAAACTCAAACATTTCAACATCGACGGCGACGTCGTACGTACCTATGCCGGCCCGGTTGTATCGACGTTCGAGTTCAAACCCGCCGCCAACATCAAAGTATCGAAAATCCTTGGCCTTCAAGATGACCTAGCGATGGCGCTGCGGGCGCAGACGATCCGCATCCAGGCACCGATTCCCGGCAAAGACGTCGTCGGGATCGAGATCCCCAACAAAAGCGTCGAGACCATCTACATCCGCGAGCTCTTCGAAAGCCAGCTTTTCAAAGAGGCGGCCTCGCCGCTGACGCTGGTACTCGGAAAAGACATCGTCGGCAAACCGTTCATCACCGATCTCAAAAAACTCCCCCACCTCCTCATCGCCGGAACCACCGGAAGCGGCAAAAGCGTCGGAATCAACGCGATGATCCTGAGTCTTCTGTACAAAAACTCTCCCGACCAGCTCAAACTGATGATGATCGACCCGAAAATGCTCGAATTTTCCATCTACAACGACATACCGCACCTTCTTACCCCCGTCATCACGAAGCCCAAAGAGGCGATCGCGGCACTGAGCAACATGGTGTATGAGATGGAGCGCCGCTACAAACTGATGAGCGAGACGCGCACCAAAAACATCGAGAACTTCAACGAAAAAGCGAAAAAAGAAGGTTACGAACCCCTCCCCTATATCGTCGTCATTATCGACGAACTCGCCGACTTGATGATGACGAGCGGCAAGGACGTCGAGTACTCGATCGCCCGTCTAGCCCAAATGGCCCGCGCCAGCGGCATCCACCTGATCGTCGCGACCCAGCGTCCGAGCGTCGACGTCGTCACGGGGCTAATCAAGGCCAACCTCCCTTCCCGTATCAGCTACAAGGTAGGCCAGAAAATCGACAGTAAAATCATCCTCGACGGCCAGGGGGCCGAATCGCTGCTCGGGCGGGGAGATATGCTCTTCACCCCTCCGGGCATGAGCGGTCTCGTCCGCCTCCACGCACCGTGGAGTACTGAAACCGAGATCGAGAAAGTGGTCGAATTCCTAAAAGCCCAGCGCGAACCCGATTACGACCGCCGTTTTCTGCGCGACACCGACGAAGCGGCGGCTTCGGCCTCAGGCGGAGGAAACGACGAAGAGCTCGACGAACTCTACGAAGAAGCGAAAAACATCGTCCTCTCGGAGCAAAAAACCTCGATCAGTTATCTCCAGCGCCGTTTGCAGATCGGCTATAACCGCTCAGCCCGTCTGATCGAACAGCTTGAAAACAACGGCATCCTCTCCGCTCCCAACGCCAAAGGCAACCGCGACATCATCACCGACGATCCTTTCTGATCCCTTTCGGGGATCGCCTCTTTCAGCCTCATTTTTTGTATAGATGTAACTTTTTTACCTACTTTCTACGAATCATTTCACGGGATCCTATTTTTAACAAAATCAATATGTTACCAAAATAAACACTTTGAAGAGCAATTTTTAAAATAAATGGGTATATTCGTAACATATCTAAAAAACCGATTTTTTTTCCTGATATAATGACTCAAAATTAACTGACACAGGAGTCACCATGGCTTTTATGGACGAATACAAAGCGCACGTTGCGGAGCGTGCCGCACAGGGTATCCCGCCTCTTCCACTCACAAAAGAGCAGGTAACCGCACTGATCGAACTGATCAAAGCGGAAAAATCGAAAAACGCCGAGCTGGTCGATATGCTGGCCAACCGTGTCAATCCCGGCGTTGACGACGGTGCTCACGTCAAAGCGGCATTCCTTCACCAGATCGTTCAGGGGCAGGAAAAAGCTTTCTTGGCTGACTCAAGCGACATCGACGCAAATGACCACAAAATCGTTGCGATTCAGATCCTCGGAAAAATGGTCGGCGGTTACAATGTCAAACCCCTGATCGATGCTCTCTCGATCGACGCGCTCGCACAGGAAGCGGCCGACCAGCTCAAACACACGCTGCTCGTGTACGATGCATTCAACGACGTCGTCGAACTTTCCAAAACCAACAAATACGCCAAAGAGGTTCTCCAGTCATGGGCCGATGCGGAGTGGTTCACCAGCAAAAAACCGCTGGCCGAAAAATTCAGCGTCGTCGTCTTCAAATTCCCGGGCGAAACCAACACCGATGACCTCTCTCCGGCGAGCGCCGCGTTTACCCGTTCGGATATCCCGCTTCACGCGACGACGATGCTCTCGGCTAAAATGCCCGAAGGGATCGCGAAAATTGCCGAACTGAAACAAAAAGGGATGCAGATTGCTTACGTCGGCGACGTCGTCGGAACCGGATCAAGCCGTAAATCGGCCGCCAACTCGGTCCAGTGGCACATGGGTGAAGATATCCCAGGTATCCCCAACAAACGTACCGGCGGGGTTGTCATCGGCGGTATTATCGCTCCGATCTTCTTCGCAACCTGTGAAGACTCCGGCGCTCTTCCCATCGAAGCGGACGTTACCCAGATGGAAACGGGCGACGTGCTCGAAATCGACACCAAAGCCGGAACCATTACCAAAAACGGTACGCAGATCGCAACCTTCAGCCTTCGCCCGAATACCATCGAAGACGAAGTTCGCGCCGGCGGACGTATCCCCCTTATCATCGGTCGCGGTCTGACTGCCAAAGCACGTGCAGCCCTGGGAATGGCACCGGCAACGATCTTCGCTCAGCCGATCCAGCCTGCCGATACGGGCAAAGGCTACACTCTGGCACAGAAAATGGTCGGTAAAGCATGCGGTATGGAAGGTGTTCGCCCCGGTATGTACTGTGAACCGATCACCAGCACCGTCGGAAGCCAGGACACGACCGGACCGATGACGCGCGACGAGATCAAAGAGCTCTCGGCTCTGGGTTTCTCTGCCGATTTCGTATTGCAGTCTTTCTGTCACACGGCGGCGTATCCGAAACCCTCCGACGTGAAACTCCACGCGACGTTGCCTGCGTTCATCTCTACGCGCAGCGGTGTAGCGCTTCGTCCGGGTGACGGCGTTATCCACAGCTGGCTGAACCGGATGGTTCTTCCCGATACGGTCGGAACCGGCGGCGACAGCCACACCCGTTTCCCGATCGGTATCTCTTTCCCTGCGGGTTCGGGTCTCGTTGCGTTCGCAGCCGTTACCGGCTCTATGCCGCTTGAAATGCCCGAATCGGTATTGGTTCGCTTCAAAGGCGAAATGCAGCCGGGCATCACCCTTCGCGACCTGGTCAACGCGATCCCTTATTATGCGATTCAGCAGGGGCTCCTGACCGTCGAGAAAAAAGGGAAGAAAAACATTTTCAACGGACGTGTTCTTGAAATCGAAGGTCTGCCGAACATGAAAGTCGAGCAGGCATTTGAACTTTCTGATGCTTCTGCGGAGCGTTCAGCGGCGGCTTGTACCGTGCGCCTCAACAAAGAGCCGGTCATCGAGTACCTCAAATCAAACGTCACCTTGATTGAAGCAATGATCAAAGACGGCTACGAAGACGCGCGTACGCTTCAGCGCCGTGCGGACAAAATGAAAGAGTGGTTGGCCAACCCGACGCTCATGGAACCGGATGCGGATGCGGAATACGCCGCAATCATCGAAATCGACCTCAATGAAATGAAAGAACCGATCGTCGCATGCCCGAACGACCCGGATAACGTCAAACTTCTCAGCGAAGTCGCCGGCGACACGATCCACGAAGTCTTCCTCGGAAGCTGTATGACCAATATCGGCCACTACCGTGCGGCGGGTGAAGTCATGCGCGGCGAAGGTAAAATCGGCGTCGAGAAATTCTGGATCGTTCCGCCGACCCGTATGGATGAGCAGCAGCTCATTAACGAAGGTTACTACGACGTCTACAAAGCAGTCGCCGCTACGACGGAAGTACCTGGATGTTCGCTCTGTATGGGTAACCAGGCTTCCAGCCGTGAAGGTTCGACGGTATTCTCGACTTCGACCCGTAACTTCGACAACCGCCTCGGAAAAGGGACCCAGGTTTACCTCGGTTCTGCTGAGCTTGCCGCCGTTTGTGCGAAACTCGGACGTATCCCGACGGTAGAAGAGTACATGAGCATCGTTCCCGAGAAACTCGCCGGGAAAGCGGATGACGTATACAAATATCTCAACTTCAACGAGATCAACAACTACCACCTCGAAGCGCGTAACGTCGCCGAGGAAAAATACGGCGTCACGATCAAAGCCGTATAACTCTTCCCCCCTTTCCCTCCCCGAGGGAAAGCCCGATATGTTATAATGGCATATCTAGTACGCAAAGCACACCCATGTCCCCATTTGATTCCCTTCCCTTACGTCCGCAGCTTTTCAAAGCCCTTTCACGCCTCGGTTTTACAACGATGACCCAGATTCAGAGCGATGCGCTCCCTTCCATTCTGGCAGGAAAAAACGTCATCGCCCGCTCCGCGACCGGAAGCGGAAAAACCCTTGCGTTTTCGCTGGGGGTACTCGAAAAGATCGATCCCAAGCGGTTCGAAGTCCAGGCCCTTTTACTGTGCCCTACCCGGGAACTGGCCGAACAGGTTGCCAAAACGATCCGTTCGCTCGCGTCCGAAATCGGCAACGTCAAAGTACTGAGTCTTTGCGGCGGGGTGCCGATGCGGGGACAGATCCATTCTCTCAAACACGGGGCCCATATCATCGTCGGAACCCCCGGACGGGTTCTGAAACTGCTCCAGATCGACGCTCTTTCCCTCTCAGCGGTCAACACTGCGGTACTGGATGAAGCCGACCATATGATCGACATGGGGTTCATCGAGGACATCAGTGCGATTTTGGAGTACGTTCAGCGCGATGCGCAGCATCTGCTTTTCTCGGCGACCTATCCCGAGACCATCCTCTCCCTGGCCTCGACGATAATCAAAGATCCCGTTTTTATCCATTCCGAAAACCCGGTTCAGCTTCCCGGGATCGACGAGATCGCCTACCGCTGTACCGGCGACAGGCCCTCGGCGGTCGCTTCGATCATGGCGGCCCATGATCTCTCGGGCGTCATGATTTTTTGCAATACGAAAATCCAGACCGATGAACTGTGCAATGCGCTGAACAAGACTGGCATCCATGCGCTCGCCCTTCACGGGGATATGGAGCAGTTCGACCGCAACGAAGCGATCATCCAGTTTCGCAACGGTAGCGTCACCGCGCTCGTAGCGACCGACGTTGCCGGACGGGGCATCGACATCGACGGACTGGATGCCATCATCAACTACGACGTACCGACCCAGAAAGAGCGCTATGTGCATCGTATCGGCCGTACGGGCCGCGCTGGGAAAAGCGGCCTTGCGATCACCCTGTGCGACGATGAAACGCTGTTGCGGGCGATCGGGATCGATCTCCCCCTCCAACCTCTTGGCGATGCAGCGCAACAGCCGCTTCCGCGCACCTCGATGCAGACACTGTGCATCGATGCCGGGCGCAAAGAAAAACTCCGCGCCGGCGATATCGTAGGAGCCCTCATCCACGAATGCGCTCTTACGAAAGAGCAGATCGGAAAGATCGATCAGCTCGATCACCTGAGCTACGTCGCCCTTCCCCGTTCCCTTGGGGAAAAAATTTACCAAAAACTCAAAAATCGTCCCATAAAAGGGAGAAATTTCAGGTTATGGCTGTTAGACTGATAAAGACAATTATGATAAATTATAATGCTTAAGAAGGATTTTTATGGCCAATCAAGAGCTAACGTTCGGGGAAGACGAATTTATCGTTTCCAAGACCGACCTCAAAGGTAAAATTACCTACGGTAACGCCCTTTTCATCAAAATGTCGGGCTATACGGAACATGAACTGATGCACAAGCCCCACAACATTCTCCGCCACGAAGAGATGCCGGCCGTGGTTTTCAAACTCCTGTGGAGCCGCATCCAGACCGGGAAAGAGATTTTCGCCTACGTCAAAAACAAAACGAAAAACGGCGATTATTACTGGGTTTTCGCCCACGTCACCCCTTCTTTCGACGCCGGTCGTCAGATCAGTAATTATCACTCGGTCCGCCGTAAACCGACCCAAAAAGCACTCGACGCGATCAAACCTCTTTATGCGGCCCTTCTTCAAAAGGAAAAAAGCGGAGGGATCGCCGCATCCGAAGCGGCGCTGAACCAAATCCTCAAAGACAAAGGAATGTCGTATGACGAATTTATCCTCTCTCTCTAAAGTCCAGTACGCCAATATCGCGTCGATCATTCTTTTTATCGTGGCGCTTGTATTGGAAATGGTACTCTACGGCTGGAGCTGGGTCCGCCTGCTCAATTTTTTCAACTTTGCCCTTGCATGGTTCGTCTTCATCAACATCCGAAAAGCGCAGGAGACGATCCATGAAGTGGCCGCCGTCATCAAAAGCGCCGAAAAAGGGGACCTCGAAAACCGTATCACGCACATCACCGATCAGGGTGAGCTCAACGACCTGTGCTGGAATACCAACAACATGCTCGACCAGACCGAAGTGTTCATCCGCGAAATCCGCGCCAGCGTCGAAGCTTCAAGCCGCGACGAATTCCACCGCCGGATTCTCGTTCAGGGCCTGCAGGGCGAGTTCAAAGAGGCAAGCGCCTTCGTCAACAAAGCGATCGACGCGATGCACAGCAACTACCTGCACGTCCAGAAATCGATCCTCAACAGTGCCCTGGGCAAAATCGGTTCCGGCGTCGGCGGGGGGCTCGAAGTGATCCAGCACGATTTGCAAAACACGATTTTGCGTCTCCACAAAATCGTTGAGATCAGCCAGGCCACGTCCGACAACTCTTCGCAGACGGTCAACGCACTCGAAGAGATCATCAGCAAACTCAGCCGCCTGATCGAACTGGTCCAGACCTCTGCCGATGCGATCCACTCGCTGAATGAAAAAACGAGCGAGATCAGCTCGGTGGTGAACCTGATCAAAGACATCGCCGACCAGACCAACCTCCTCGCCCTTAACGCCGCGATCGAAGCCGCACGTGCCGGGGAACACGGACGGGGGTTTGCGGTCGTTGCCGACGAAGTCCGCAAACTGGCGGAACGGACCCAGAAAGCGACCGGAGAGATCGCCATCGCCGTTCAGACCCTGCAGCAGGATACTACCGAGATCTATTCGAACTCCGAAGACATGAACGAAATCGCCAACGAATCGAGCCACTCGATCGAATCGTTCCGCCAGACGCTCTACACGTTCAATCGTGACGCCCAAAGCACGGCGACCCAGGCAACCGCCATCGAAAATACGACGTTTGTCACGCTGGCGAAAATCGACCACATTATCTTTAAATCGAACGCTTACAAATCGATCGTCAACGGTGAAAAAGAGACCGAGTTTTCCGATCATCACAACTGCCGCCTTGGCCAGTGGTATGACGGCGGCGTAGGGCATGACCGTTTCGGGCACCTCGGCAGTTTCAAACCGATGGAAAAGCCGCATGAAGTGGTACACAAAATGGTGCATACCAATATGGTGTTCATCGAAGGGGAAGACCGCTCAATCGAGCATCAAGAAGAAGTACTCAACAATTTCAAAACGATGGAAGACGCAAGCCACGAGCTTTTCGGCCTGCTGGACAACCTGATCAAAGAGTCCGAAGACGACCTGATGAAACGCGCGAATCTGGCCTAAAACGGCCCGTTCGCTCTACTCTCTGAAATACCCTTCCAGAATCTGTTTTCCAAGCTCAACGCCGGGTTGGTCGTACGTGTTGATTTCCAACAACGCGCCGCTGGCGGAGGTAAGCAGTTCGTAATAGATAATCATCCCCCCGACGGAGTGTTCGTCGATTTTTTTCCATTCGATATCGTCGACGCTGACGTCGCTTTCGATCACGCTTTTCATTGTCGCCATGCACTGCGCGTTGATCAGTTCGTTGAACGAGTGACCGTTAACGAAGTCGCTTTTTTCAAGGTAGCGAAGCGAAAGTTGGGGAATCATCAGCGATTCTTCGGATTCGGCGATGTGCATGAAGGTGACCGTTTTATTCAGCGGCCCCTGCACGATCAATTGCAAAAACGAATGCTGATCGACCGATCCGATGAGGGCGATGGGCGTTAGCCCTACCCTCTCGCCGCGACGGTTCCTTTTTCCCAGCGATTCTCCCCACAGCTGCACCATCCATTTTCCGAACTCTTCGAAGGTATCGGAATAAGCAAAGAGGACGTTCATCGGAAAACGCTGCGCGTTGGTGACGTAGTACGCCGCTTTTTGGAGCAGATGATCCTCTTTGCGTTCCCAGAAACGTTCCAAAAACGCCTCGGCCCCTTTGAGGACTTCGAGGGTATCGAACCCCGCAAGCGTGAGCGGGACGATTCCGACCGCACTGAGGACCGAAAAGCGTCCTCCGACATTGGAGGGGATAACGAAACGGCGCAAACCGTTTTCATCCGCATATTGCGCCAGAACCGACCCCTCGTCGCTGATCACCATCACCTGGTCGGAATGTTCGACTTTCAGATCGAACGCAACGATGACCCGTTTGAAAATGGAGAGGGTCTCTACCGTGCTGCCCGATTTGGAAATGACGATGAAAAGGGTCCGGGGTTTGTCGATCTGAGAAATTACCTGGCTGACGCTGATAGGATCGGAGTTTTCGAGGTAAACGATTTTTTTGGCGTTCGGGGTGCCGGGGCGAAGGAGGCGTTCGATCGCTTTGATTCCAAGCGACGAGCCTCCGATCCCGATCACCGCGATTGTGTTGTATTTTTTATCGATTGCGGGACGCAGAGCCTCCACTTCCCCGACCAGCGGCTGGGACGCACGCGGAAGGTCGTAATAGCCCACTTCCCCGCTTTGGGCTTCGAACCGAAGGGCTTCGTACCCTTTTTCGATTGTAAAGGGGTCGATGTTTTTCGTGCTGAAGTGGTTGACGAAGCGGAGCATCAGCGGTTTCCGATGAGAACCGTCATGTCCACAAGCCGGCTGCTGTACCCCCATTCATTATCGTACCATGCCAGTACTTTGACGGTATTGCCGTCCACGACGCTCGTCATGTCCGGAACATAGGTCGAGCTGTAGGTGCTGCCGATAAAATCGGAAGAAACCCGCTTGTCGTTGTCAATCTCGATGAGCCCTTTGAAAGCGCCTTGCGCCGCGGCGTTGAATGCCGCATGGACTTCCTCTTTGGTCACCTCTTTTTTCAGGTTGACCGTAAGGTCGACGACCGAAACGTCCGGCGTCGGAACGCGCATCGCGTACCCGTTGAGTTTCCCCTGCAGATGCGGCATCACTTTGCCGATCGCTTTGGCCGCACCCGTAGAGGTCGGGATCATGTTCATCGCCGCGGCACGCGCGCGGCGGGGATCTTTGGAGTGTTTGACGTCGAGAATGTTCTGGTCGTTCGTATACGAGTGGATCGTCGTCATCAGGCCGTTTTCAATTCCGAACGCATCGTCGAGAACCTTCGTGATCGGCCCAAGACAGTTGGTCGTACAGCTGGCGTTGGAGATGATCGCTTCCCCTTTGTACTGATCCGAATTAACCCCGAAAACGTACGTCGGGCTGTCATCTTTGGCGGGTGCGGACATGATCACTTTCTTTACGCCGTTTTTGAGGTGTTTGGCGCAGCTCTCCTGATCCAGGAATTTGCCCGTACATTCGATCACTACTTCGGCGCCCGCGCTGCCGAAATCGACGTTGTCGATATTGCGGTCGTTGAACATACGGACCTTTTTGCCGCCGATCTGGATCGTCTGGTCGTCGATCACTTTCGCATCGATACCGCGGTGGACGCTGTCGAATTTCAACAGATACTCAAGCATGTCGGGTTTTGCGGTCGTATTGAGCGCGACCAGCTCGATGTCACTGCGTTCTGCGATGATTTTAGCTACGATAATTCCGATTCTTCCTGTGCCGTTAATCGCCACTTTGAGTGCCATAGAGACTCCTGATTTCAAAGAAAATAATGCTTTATTGTAACAAAAAAAGTTTAAAGGGAGCGTTAGGAAGGGGGTGAAACCCCCAAAGAAGGGGGGAAATCAGTAACTGTAAGTGACCGTGACGGGAATCTCTTTGAGCGGCTGATCGCTCTGTACGCTGATCTGTTTTCCTTTAAAAAGGGCGGTATTGGTATAACCGCTGAGCACCTGGCGCGATTTGTACGTTTTGTGCGTTTCGCATTTACGGACGGTACGGTACGAGGTAGTATTCCCCCCGCCGTAACTGCCGGCGACTTTCTGCCCGGCCAGCGTTCCCAGGACGGCACCCCCGACGGTCGCGACCGTTTTGCCGGTTCCGCCGCCGATCTGGTGCCCCAGCACACCTCCGAGCGCACCGCCGGCTACCGCACCGACGACGTTGTTCATTCCGCCGCCGCTTTCGACGGCTTCCTGGACGTCATAACACCGTTCTTCAGGTATTTCTTCCTGGACCGTCGCATAGACGGGTGCGGAACGGGTCACTTTGACGTATTCGACGGTCGAAAAACTCTCCGATGCAAGCAACGTACCGCAAAGAAGAAACGGTAATGAAAAAGCGGAAAAGGATGGGATGGACATGAATAATTCCTTCGGTTCGATTTATCGGGCAATTGTACGGCCCGATTGTTAACCGATAGTGAATTATTTTTCGCCGTAGAGGAGCGTGTTGATTTTTCCGTAGATGTCGAGGATTTCGTCTTTTTTCTCAAAAAAACTGTTTTTGTTGGCGATCAGGTGGGTCGAGGATTCCATGATCGTCTCCACCACTTCCAGACCGTTTTGTTTCATCGTGCTTCCCGTTTCGACCACGTCGACGATCATGTCGGCGAGTCCGACCAGCGGGGCGAGTTCGATCGAGCCGTAGAGCTTGATGATGTCGGCAGCAACGGCACGCTCGGCAAAATAACGCTTCGTGATGTTGACCATCTTCGTCGCGACTTTGATCTCGCTTTTGGTGAAATCGGGCTTTTCACCCGAGCGCATCCCGATGGCGATACGGCATTTTCCCTTTTGAAGGTCCAGCAGACGGATGACGTCAAGCCCCTGCTCTTCGAGGGTGTCAAGGCCGACGACGCCGATATCCGCCGCCTGGTGGTAGACGTACGTCGCGACATCCTGGTTGCGTACCAGCAAAAATTTGAAATTCTCGGTCTGGAGAATCAGTTTGCGGTCGTCGAATTTGAATCCGCTGCCGAAAATCGATTCGAAAATTTCCAGCGTTTCATCGGCTATCCGCCCTTTTGGGAGTGCGACACTTAGCATACTCTACCTTTTTCGATTAACTTTTTCATCCCCTTGAAGACCAGCTCTTCATCGACGACCGCATCCGGGAAAAAACGGCTTAACATCTTTGCGTCGCCGCCGCACAGGTGAACCGGTTTTCCAAGGCTTTGTATCTGCGCGATCAAAGGAGCCAAAAAACCTGCCGTCACGGCATCCGGGGTATTTTTCGCCATTTTAGCCAAATCAACCTCAAAGTTCCATGACACGTCCAGCGCCGGAGAGAGACGCCCGTATGCTTCCTGCGCTGCCCTGAGCCCCAGAGCGATGAATCCCCCCTGATAGGCTCCCCCGCGCATCACGTCTACGGTGATAGCACTCCCCGCATCGACGACAACCCCTTCCTCTATCGCTTCGCACGCCGCGATTCGGTCGATTCCCATCGTAGGGTAATACTTGGTCCACACGACGCATTCACGCAGATCGTGCCAGTTTACCAAACCCGCTACCCGCCGATCGAACGCCGCGTTGACACTGATGAAATAAACCTCTTCACTGATTGAAAAGGGGTCGAACGTATCGGCGGAATGCTTGGTTCGTTTCCCGTTCCGATACAGATCAACCGATGTGTTGCCGACGTCGCATAAAATCATGCCGACATTATAACTTAAGTACGGAATTCACCCGCGCGACGCTGTCGCCCTTGTGCAGGCTCAATCGGACAATCGAATCTTCCGGGGCGTTAAGGTCGTGCATGACGTTCCCTTCCAGCGCGATCACATCTCCCGATTTGAGCGTAAAGCGTTCCTCGCCCACCCCGAAATCGATACTGCCCGATACGATCATTACCGTAATCGGAAACGACGTTTTATGGGCTTTCATCGATTGACCCGCACGAAAAACGATCCGGATCTCTTTGGTAAAGCCGCTATCGATGAGAGGGGTAATGACGGGTTGGGCGTCGCCGTAAACGATGTCGGACGTAAATGAAGCCAGATGCATGGTAACTCCTTTTTAAGCGGATCATACCAGTACCCATGCGATTATCGCTTGATGGAAATCAATCCTTTTCCATCGGATGGCACTCCCGGACCGTATCCTGGAGGTTCTGTTTCTGAACATGGGTGTAGATCTGCGTCGTCAGCAGCGAGGCGTGCCCCAGCAGCTCCTGCACGACCCGCAGATCGGCACCTCCGAGAATCAGCACCGTAGCGTACGAATGGCGCAGGGCATGAGGAGAAGTATCCAGATATTTCTGGGTGATTTTAAAGGCCGATACGCGGCTGAGCGGTTCGCCGCGGTAATTGAGCCAAAGCAGCGGACGGTTGAACGGGCAGGCGTCGCGATACGCGCGCAGCGCCTTCATCGCTTCCTCGGCGATCGGGACGTAGCGCTCTTTTTCCCCCTTCCCGTGGCGGATCCGTAGCCATTCACCTTCGATGTCCCCTTCCTGCGCATCGAGGCATTCGCTGATCCTCATCCCCGTCGCGTAGAGAAACAGTAGCAACGCGTAATCGCGGAGTCCGAGCCAGTCGCTTCGATCGATCCGTTCAAGTCCGGACTGTATCGTTTCGTAGGTGAGGTATTTGGGAAGATTTTTCGGGATTTTGGAAAGGGAAAACTTCGACGAAAGAGAGTCGAAACGGTTGCGGTGGCAGAAATCGAGAAATGAATTGAATGACGAAAGTTTCCGGTTCAGCGTCCGTTTGTTGGGAATCGATCCCAGCAATGCGAACACATCGGCGGAATCGACCTGTGTGAGGCTTTTGCCCGTCGCTTTTTCGATCTCATTCAGATCGCCCGAATACGCCTCGATCGTCCGCGGGCTAAGCGCTTTGATGACCGTGATATATTCGATAAAAGCGTCAAGCTCTCCCGACATTACTGAACAGCGATGTAGCGGTCGTCGAAATAAAAGCGGCCGTCGCCGACGAAAATCCGGTCCCCTTCCTGGAGATCGACGTCGTACACGTCGTACGCCAGAAGGTTTTTGGTCAGGGCGATCATGTACCCCTCTTTTTCCAATACGTAAACGCGGTCGTTCTGGACGCTGATCCCTACAAAATGGGCAAAAGGAAATTTCTTTTTGGCGCGGAACTGCAGCGAAGGCGACAGGGCGATCACTTCCCCCTGCTTCGTCGTCAGCCAGATACCTTCACTCGTGTAGGCGATGTTTCGGATGTCGTATTTCTCGCGCGCCTCTTTTTGCGACAGCGCCAAAACACCGTATCCGGTCGATGCGACGAGGTTGTTGTCGATGACGTTGAGATAGGCGATGTTGTTGAAATACTCTTCGGAGCTGACGACGACCGAGCGGAGCACCTGTTTGGTCTGGGAATTAACGATGACGATTTTACCGTCAAGCGTCAGGAACAGTACCAGCTCTTTGAGAAAATAGGGGTTGGCGATGCGTGAATCTACCGCGACCGATGCGTTCGACGCCTCTTTGAAAAGTAACTTTTTCGATTCCAGCGAATAAAGTGCCATCTCGTTGTTTGCAAACAGCACGGCCAGAATGTCGTCTTGAACCGATGCGGCGGCGACTCCCCGCTTGAATTCAAACGTCACCTTGCCTTCTCCCCCCTCCGAGGAGAAAAGGACGAGATTGCGCTCGGGGCTTTCGGTCACGATCCATTCCGAGCCGCCGTTGAGCAGACGGTATCCCTCGGGGAGTTTGACCCGTTTTTCACCGTCTTTGGCAAGGAGAACTCCGTTTTCGAGCAACGCGGCGGTAGAAGTCACCTGGGCGATGGAATCGCTAAGGCGCCCGGCATTGCGCCATTCCCCTTTGACATCTTCGGGTTTGTACACCTCTTTGTGCGAACACCCGCTAAACAATAGGGCCAGAACGGCACTCAGGGCAATCAGCGGAAATTTCATTATTTGACTCCGTAATGAGACAGAGACTGCCCCAGTTGATAGATGGGCGATTCTTCCCCGATCTGGGATATTTTCTGATGCGCCAGCGCGGTATTGCCCTGTTCGAGAGCGTGGACGGCGAGTTCGAGCAGTGCCAGGTCTTTATAGAGCGCGCCCTGGCGCTTCGTGTAATTCTCCAATCCGGCCGCATCGGATTTGATGATCGCCGCCTCATACGAAGCGATGTCGGCGACACCGAAGGCTTCGGAGTTTTTCAGCGAAGAGAGAATGAGCGGGTCGTTCTGGGCGATTCCGCGGCTGAGCTTCCACAGGTCGTACAAAGCGGGATTGTCGTTTTTGAGCGTCGCTTCGGCGCTCTTATCCCCCGGGTTGAGCAACAGCGTATTGAGCGCCGCATTCGAACTTTCGATTTTTGCTTCCGTATATGCCTGATAGGCGATTGCACCCGTAGCCGCGAACAGAAGCGATACGACTCCCGCAATCAGCGGTTTTTGGTACCGTTTGATGAAGCGTTCGGTTTTGATCGCGCTTTCCAGAAACTTCTCTTCGGAATTGAGCTCCTCTTTGAGAGCGTCCATGTTTTCTTTCAGACTCAAAATAACTCCTGATTTTTGCCTTCGCTTAAAAGGTAATGATAGCTCAGCCAATGTTAAAGTTTCGTAAACCGATTTTTTCGCTACAATTATTTTCATAAATTTATCACGAATCAGGTTAACCATGCAAATCGACGAAACCCTTTTACAGCGACTCGAAAAACTCTCCTATCTCGAAATTCCGCAGGAACACCGCGCCGAAATGATCGCCCAGCTTAGCGAAATCGTCTCGTTCGTCGATAACCTCGCAGAACTCGATACGGAAGGGGTAAACGCGACGTTCGCGATGTCGGACGTTTCGACGCGCCTTCGCGAAGACACGGGTACCGTCGACCGTAACGTCAACGACGACATTCTCGCACACGCACCGCACGCACGGGACCATTTTTTCATCGTACCGAAAATCATCGAGTAACCGATGGTCCGCGTATTCGGCATCAAAAACTGTGACAGCGTCAAAAAAGCGCTTCAATTCTTGAACGCGCATTCCGTCCCCTACGAGTTTCACGATTTCAAAACGGCTCCGGTCGGCAAAGAAAAAATTTCCCAGTGGGGTCGCCTGGTCCCCGTATCGACCCTTTTCAACACCAAAGGGACGACCTACCGTACCCTCGGGCTCAAATCGCTTGCACTCGACGATTCAGGTAAAATCGGCTGGATGAGCGAGCATAATCTCCTGATCAAGCGTCCGGTTATCGAATCCCCCAAGGGGCTGATCGTCGGATTCGATCCATCCCAATACGAAGGAATTTTCGCCCATGCAGGACAATAACGGCGCTCCGCTCGACATCCACAAACTCCTCAAAAGCGTCGTCGCTTACAAAGCGTCCGACCTTCACCTTGTCAGCCGCTCCGAGCCCCAGATCCGTATCGACGGACGGCTCGTAGCGCTCAATCTTCCCGTTCTTGACGGCCGAGATATCGAAGAGATGGCCTACTCTCTCTTGACCGAGAAGCAGAAAAAGACTTTCGAGGAGTACAACGAACTCGATTTTTCGATCGTCATCCCCGACGTAGGCCGCTTCCGTGCCAACTACTACAAAACGATGGAAGACATCGCCTGTGCGTTTCGTATCATCCCGGTCACCATCCCATCGCTGGATGATTTGAACGCCAAAAAAATCTTCAAAAGCATCATCAAACGGGAAAAAGGGCTCATACTCGTCACCGGTCCGACCGGAAGCGGTAAATCGACAACCCTCGCGGCGATGCTCAATGAAATCAACATGACCGAATCTCGCCACATCATTACCGTCGAAGACCCGGTCGAGTTCGTTCATACGAACAAGAAGTCGCTCTTTTCACACCGTAATATCGGTACCGACACCCGCAGCTTCTCCGCCGCGCTCAAATACGCCCTCCGCCAGGACCCCGACGTTATCCTGATCGGGGAGATGCGGGACAAGGAGACGATCCAGGCCGCACTCACCGCGGCCGAAACCGGGCACCTGGTCTTTGGAACGCTGCACACCAACTCCGCGCCCCAGACGATCAACCGTATCATCGACGTTTTCAGCGGTGACGAACAGCCTCAGGTACGGGCCCAGCTCTCGACTTCACTGGTTGCGGTCATATCGCAGGTCCTGATGCCCAAAATCGGGGGCGGTCGAATCGCGGCGCAGGAGGTAATGATCACCAATCCGGCAATCGCCAACCTGATCCGCGAAGACAAAGTCCATCAACTCTATTCGCAGATGCAGCTCAACCAGCAAGAGACCAACATGTCGACCCAGACGCAGGAAATCGTCGAGTGTCTCCGCAAAAAACTCATCAGCCGCGATACCGCTATCCAGTTCTCGAACAAACCCGACGAATTGCTCCGTATTATCGGAACGATGTGATTTTCCCCTTTTTGAGGGGAAACCTTAAACTTTGTTTCAAAAGTTTGCCCTAACTCCCTTCTTTATCCCTTTTTTCCCTTTTTATGTTCTATAATCGCGGATTATGAAACATCAAGAGCTCCTTAAACGTCATCGTCTCAAAGCGACACCGCAGCGCATTGCCATCATCGAACTGATGCATTCGGCGGGTCATATAACCATCGAAGAGCTCTACCATTCCATTCTCCAGAGATTCGCTTCCATCTCGCTTGCCACCCTCTACAAAAACATCCACAGCATGATGGACGTCAGCCTGATACGGGAAGTGAAAGTGGCGGGGTACAAAACCCGTTACGAAATCGAAAAAGCCCAGCACGCCCACGTCGTCTGCAAAGAGTGCGGCGAACTCAAAGACATTCCGATGCATCCTGCATCACTTCTCAAAGATCCGGGACTCGATATCGCAGGCTACAAAGCCGACGATGTATCGGTAGTCATCACCGGAATCTGTCCTCACTGCCAGGCCAAATAAAACCGTTTTTCAAAAAACAACAATTTGATGTAAAAAAAAAAGAAGTGCCGCAACGGTGCGGCATGTCTGTGAAAAAAGAGGATCAGCGATGCGCTTCTTTGAGCGTATCGGCGATGAGGAACGCGAGTTCGAGGGACTGGTCGGCGTTGAGACGCGGATCGCAGTGGGTGTGATAGCGGCTTTTGAGGTTTTCTTCGGTAATCTCGAACGACCCGCCCAGACATTCGGTGACGTTTTTACCCGTCATTTCAAGATGCACTCCCCCCGCGTAGGTCCCTTCGGATTTGTGGACCTGGAAGAACTGCTTCATCTCACGCAGGACCGAATCGACCGGGCGCGTTTTGTACCCGTTGCTCGTGATCGTGTTGCCGTGCATCGGGTCACAGCTCCAGACGACCTGTTTCCCTTCACGCTCGATTGCGCGGATCAGTTTGGGCATTCCCTCGGCGACTTTATCCGCCCCCATGCGAACGATGATGTTCAGCCGTCCTGCTTCGTTTTCGGGGTTCAGAACGTCGCAGAGGCGTACCAGGTCGTCGGGATCCATCGACGGACCGGCTTTGACCCCGATGGGGTTCTGGATGCCGCGCATGAATTCGACGTGCGCGCCGTCGAGCTGACGGGTACGGTCACCGATCCAGAGCATGTGCGACGAAACGTCGTACCACTCGCCCGTCAGGGAATCCTGGCGGGTAAACGCTTCCTCGTAATTGAGCAGCAGCGCTTCGTGGGAGGTATAGAAATCGGTTTCGCGAAGCGTCCGGTAATTTTCGGAAATGATTCCGCATGCCGCCATAAAACGGAGCGAATCGTCGATCTGGCGTGCCAGTTCATCGTATTTTTTGGTCATTTCGTTCTGTCCGACGAATCCGAGATTCCACGCATGCACCTGGTTCAAATCGGCCAGTCCGCCCGATGCGAACGCGCGCAAAAGGTTCAGTGTCGCCGCCGACTGGTTATAGGCCTGAACCATGCGCTGGGGATCGGGAACACGTGCTTCGGCACTGAATTCGACGCCGTTGATGATGTCCCCGCGGTAGCTGGGAAGGGTGATGCCATCGAACGTTTCGGTATCGGACGAGCGCGGTTTGGCGAACTGGCCGCCCAGGCGCCCGACTTTGACGACCGGCACTCCGCCGGCGAACGTCATGACGACCGCCATCTGCATCATCACCTTGAACGTATCGCGGATGTTGGTGGCGTGAAATTCCGAAAAGCTCTCGGCGCAGTCGCCCCCCTGCAGCAGGAACGCTTTTCCAGCGCACACGTCGGCAAGGCTTTTTTTCAGCATACGGGCTTCACCGGCGAAAACAAGGGGAGGATAATTGCGCAGAACCGCTTCGACCTCTTCCAAAGCGGCCTGGTCGGGATAGACCGGCTGCTGCTTGATCGGTTTTGTTCTCCAGCTGGATCGTGTCCACGTATTCATTCGTTAATCTCCTCGTACCTGCGTCTACGCATCGCGGTTCTATTGTCTTTGTGAATTGTATCGTTTTAATCTAAAAAGGGACTGATTGGAAGAACCAAATCTTAGATTTATGTTTGAAAAAGTATAATGGCGGGAATTATAAAAGGGGGCTTGCCCGACTTGTAAAAGGGTCAAAGAGCGCCTTTTTTCACCAGGCCGACCCGCTCAAGCGGGAGTTGACCGATCGAACATTTCACCAAAGGCCGAGAATGGACAACAGCCGTTTCAACCCTTTCCTACTCCATTTTTGCAAAGAGCTCTCCGTACGGCTGGAATCCCTGAGCAACAATCAGGCCACCCTTGCCTCTTCCGAATTTTCCGAGCTCGCCGAAGCCGCCCTGCACGAAGTGCTCGAATCGTATACATCGGGTGAATTCGATCTTCAGCAGTACCGTTCGGAAGGTACTTTCGAAGGGTACAAAGAACTCGCGCTTCAAAGCGTCACCTCCTATTCGCAAACGAATGAAAACTTCGAAAAGATCACGGCCGACCACGGTTCGCTGCTGGCCGAAACCAACGACGACGAATTGATCAATTTTGACAAAATTACCGAAAAATTCAACGACATCCAGTCCCATCTCAGCGACGAAGTCTCACGGGCAAACCAGGTCATCAGCGGCCTGATGGAGCAGGTTAAGACTCTTGAGATGAAAACAACGCTCGATCCGCTTACCAAGGTGTACAACCGTTATGCCCTCCAGGAGCATCTCAAACCGATCCTCGCCCGCGAAAGTGCCCCTTACGATATCTTTGCCCTGATGATCGACGTCGACGACTTCAAACGGATCAACGACCGTTTCGGCCACATCGCGGGGGACAAGGTGCTCATTTTTATCGCCAAGCTTTTGAAAAAAGCGCTTCGCGAAGGGGACCGCGTCTACCGTTTCGGCGGGGAAGAGTTCATTATCCTCCTCAACCGCACCGACGAAGCGGGAGCCCGTCTGGTCGGCGAACGCCTGCTTTCGTTGTGCCGTAACAACAAGCCCCTGTTTCAGAACCAGCAGATCGCCGTCACGTTGAGCATCGGGCTGACGCAAATCGTTCCAAACGATACCCTCGACGCGATCATCGAGCGTTCCGACGCGGCGCTCTACCGCGCTAAAAACAACGGCAAAGACCGTTTGGAAACGGAGTTTTGATGGACTTGAACTATTTCGACGTCGCAGTCGCCTCTATCGTTTTGCTGCTGGGGCTTAAAGGGCTTTTGAACGGCTTTTCCAAAGAAGTTTTCGGGATGGTCGGGATCGTAGGTGGCGTTTTCGTCGCATCGCATCTGGGCGGCATCATCGGCCATTTCCTCAGTGATACCGTTTTTCATTTCGAAACCGCCACGGCGATCAACCTGATGGGCTTTGTCTTCGCACTCGGGATCTTCTGGCTCCTGATGGTAGCGCTCGGTAGCGGTTTCAAACGTCTCAGCACCCTTAGCGGGCTGGGAACGCTAGACCAGATTCTCGGCTTCGTCGTCGGCAGCAGCAAATTCTTTTTCATCCTCTCAATCATCGTCTACGCCCTTTTCAGCGTGACGGCAATTCGCGAAAATTTCGAGGAGAAGATGGCGCAGAGTTTCTTTTACGAACCGATGATGGCGACGGGAAATTTCATTCTCCACATCGAAACCGACGATCTCAAAGCCATTCTCGACGGCAACGCGAGCGATGCGAATACTACCGACGCCAACGCCACCGTCGACGCCAATCAAACCAGCGAGGAGCGATAAGCATATGGGTTCTTACACCGATTTTACCGAACGTACGGTCGAATACAACAAGCTCTTGAGCGATTTCAAGCAGCTCCTTAAGGAAAACGGACTGAAATTCACGATCCAGCGTGAAGTGATTCTCGAGATGCTGTACAATTCCGACGAGCATCTCACCCCCGAAGCGCTGCATCATCTGATACAGGAAAAACATCCTGATCTCAACACGGGAATCGCAACCGTTTACCGTACCCTCTCACTATTGGAAGATTCGGAGATGGTCACGTCGCTCTCGTTCGGGGCGCAGGGGAAAAAATACGAGTTGGGGGCCAAAGACCACCACGACCACCTGATCTGCACGCAATGCGGAACGATCACCGAATTCGTCGACGACGAAATCGAAGAGCGCCAGAAAAAAATCGCCGAAGCGCTTGGCTTTAAAATGCAGGAACACTCGATGCAGATTTACGGCATCTGCAAAGCCTGCCAGGACAAATCCAAAAACTAAGAAAGGAATACCATTGGCATTCGAAAACCAATACGTACAGCAGCGGATCGAAAAAGCCCAGGCCCTGAGGGAACTGGGGATCGATCCGTACGCCAATCACTCCGAGCGCAACACGACGATCGAAAAATACCATAACGTCAACTCCGATCTTTTCCAGAAAGAGGAAAAACGCGACGAACACCGCCACTACACCGTCGCCGGACGGATCAAGCTTTTCCGCCTGATGGGTAAAGCGAGCTTTTTGAAGATCGAAGATGAAAGCGGAATGCTCCAGGTCTACGTTGCGCGGGACAATCTTCCCGAAGGTTTCTATAACGACGTGTTCAAAAAACTCGTCGAAGTGGGCGACATCGTCGAAGTGAGCGGTTATCCGTTCGTCACGCAGCAAGGCGAGCTCTCCCTTCACGCCGACAGTCTCAAAATCCTGACCAAAGCGATCTCCCCGCTGCCCGAAAAATTCCACGGGATCCAGGATAAAGAGATGCGCTACCGCCAGCGCTACCTCGATCTTATCATGAACGCCGAAGTGCGCAAGACGTTCCATATCCGTTCCAAAGTGATCAGCCTTACCCGCCGTTTCTTTGAAGATAAGGGATTCCTTGAAGTCGAAACGCCTATGATGCACCCGATCGCGGGCGGTGCCAACGCCAAGCCCTTCGTCACCCATCACAACGCGCTTGGCGTCGACCGTTATCTGCGGATCGCCCCGGAACTCTACCTCAAACGCCTCATCGTCGGCGGGTTCGAAGCGGTTTTCGAAATCAACCGGAACTTCCGCAACGAAGGGATGGACGCGACCCACAATCCCGAATTCACGTCAATCGAGTTTTACTGGGCCTACAAAACATACAAAGACCTGATCGACATCACCAAAGAATATTTCGAATACCTTTTCGATCACCTCGACCTTCCCAAGCGTCTCCCCTATGGCGAACTGGAAGTCGATTTCGCCTGCTTCACTGAAATCGAGCTGGTCAAAAGCCTCAGTGTCATCGGCGGCGTCCCCGAGGAAATCGTGAACGACAAAGAGGCGATTTTGTCGTTCCTCAAAGCCAATAATCTCGAAGCCAATGCCACCATGAACCTGGGACAGCTGCAAGGCGAGCTTTTCGACGAATTTGTCGAACACAAGCTAATCAACCCGACGTTCATTACCCACTATCCGGTCGAAATTTCCCCGCTCGCGCGCCGCAACGACGAGCGCCCTGAACTGACGGACCGTTTCGAGCTTTTCATCGCGGGGCGAGAAATCGCCAACGCGTTCAGCGAGCTCAACGACCCGGTCGACCAGCTGGAGCGTTTCGAAGCCCAGATGGCCGCCAAAGATTCGGGCGACGATGAAGCGCACGAGATGGATGAAGATTTCGTCACGGCGCTCAGCTACGGCATGGCGCCCACCGCGGGCCAGGGAATCGGCATCGACCGCCTTGTCATGATGCTCACCAACCAGCATTCCATCCGGGACGTATTGCTCTTCCCGGCGATGAAACCGCTGCACCACAATCAAAACCAACACGGAGAAGAAGAATGAGTTTCCTCAAAGAATTTGACAACGAAATTTATGCCCTGTGCGAGCAAGAGCTCGAACGTCAGACCGATCACCTTGAAATGATCGCATCGGAAAACTTCACCCTCCCGGCCGTTATGGAAGCGATGGGATCGGTATTTACGAACAAATACGCCGAAGGATACCCGGCGAAACGCTACTACGGCGGGTGTGAATTCGCCGACGGCGTAGAGCAGCTGGCGATCGACCGCGCGTGCAAACTGTTCGGTTGTAATTATGCCAACGTCCAGCCCCACTCGGGTTCATCGGCAAACGGTGCGGTCTACGCCGCGCTTCTTCAGGCGGGTGATAAACTGCTCGGTATGGACCTGAGCCACGGCGGGCACCTGACCCACGGTTCGAAAGTGAGCTTCTCGGGCAAAAACTACCACA
This sequence comes from Sulfuricurvum sp. IAE1, assembly GCF_004347735.1. Taxonomy (NCBI): domain Bacteria; kingdom Pseudomonadati; phylum Campylobacterota; class Epsilonproteobacteria; order Campylobacterales; family Sulfurimonadaceae; genus Sulfuricurvum; species Sulfuricurvum sp. IAE1. The sequence goes on from NZ_SLTI01000042.1 coordinate 41,830, forward strand.
GCTTTTCATACGGCGTCGAGCTTGACGGCCGCATCAACTACGATCGCGTCATGGACATCGCCAAAATCGTCCAGCCCAAAATCATCGTGTGCGGCGCTTCGGCCTATGCCCGCGAAATCGACTTCAAAAAATTCCGCGAAATCGCCGATGCGGTCGGAGCGATCCTTTTCGCCGACATCGCCCACATCGCTGGTCTCGTATGTGCCGGAGAACACCCAAGTCCGTTCCCGTATGCGGATGTCGTCACCACCACAACTCATAAAACCCTCGCCGGACCTCGCGGCGGTATGATTATGACCAACGACGAAGAGATCGCCAAGAAAATCAATTCGGCCATTTTCCCGGCACTTCAGGGCGGACCGCTTGTGCACGTCATCGCGGCCAAAGCGGTCGGGTTCAAGCACAATCTCTCAAATGAGTGGAAAACCTACGCCAAGCAGGTCAAAGCCAATGCTGCAGTCCTCGCCAAAGTATTGATGGAGCGCGGATACGATATCGTCAGCGGCGGTACGGACAACCACCTCGTACTCGTGTCGTTTTTGAACAAACCGTTCAGCGGTAAAGACGCCGATGCGGCCCTCGGTCGTGCAGGGATCACCGTCAATAAAAACACCGTTCCCGGCGAAACCCGCTCCCCGTTCGTCACCAGCGGCGTCCGTATCGGAAGCCCTGCCCTTACCTCACGCGGGATGAAAGAAAAAGAGTTCGAGCTGATTGCCAACCGCATCGCCGACGTTCTCGACGATATCGAAAACACCGAGAAACAAGCCGCCATCAAAGCTGAACTTCAGGCGCTGGCGAGAAACTTCGTCATTTACAAACAGCCCACCTATTAAGAAAGCTGCCTAAAAATTGCCCTTTTTTTTCTCCCCCTCGGGAGAAAACCGTGGTACGATCGCATCAGTAAACAAAGGATACCCTGTGACCTCGATGGACATGAAACTCATCAAAATGATTACGGACCATTATTGGCTCAAACACGACAGTGTCGTCAATAAAATCGATTTCAAAGGGCGTACTTTTTACAACAAATACGAGCGCATCGACAAAACCCTGACCCAGTCTGTCATCGATCAGCACCTCAAAGGGCAGATTACCGTCGCCCATTCACTGATAAACAAATTCGACAAAGTAGAAAACATCGTCATCGATTACAACGGGACCGATCCGCAACGCTTCTACCACCGTACGCAGTTGCTGCTGCGGGAGGAAGGGTTCATCAATTTCACCGCATTCGAAACAAAAACCCCGGGGCATCTTCACGTCTACATCCATAAGGGGCACACAACTTTACAAGAAGCCAATCAACTGGGTAAAATGATTTCGCTGAAATTGGCTGCCAAGCAGCCCAAACAATGGCGGATGTTCCCTACCCTCGATTTACCGATCGAGTACAATATCCTCAATCTTCCCTATGAGGTCTACGCCAAAGAGCGCGGAGCTTCATGGTCGAAGCACATGTAACCGATAAACTCAGAAGGAAAACCTTTAATGGAAGAAAAAAACGAGCTCAACGATATCATCCTGAACAAAAGCGGTTCGGGTTCAAACAGCAAAAAGCTCTTGCTCGCGATAGCGACGCTGACCCTTGTTTTGATCATCGTACTGGTTATCATGAACTCACTCAAAAGCGAAAGCGAAGAGCAGCCGCCGCATGCCGCGATTCCTCCCGAACCATCCGCACCAACCGAAATCATCGATGATCCGCTGTTCGAGCCGGTCGAAGTGATCGAAGAGGGAAGCAACACCACCGCTCCCGCTCAGGATTTGGGTCAAATCGCCCAAAAAATCAAACAGGAGTCATTCGACAACGCTCCCGTCCAGGAAAAAACCGTCCAGCCTGCGGCAGCTCCCGCACCGGCACCGGCTCCGGTTGCCGCCCCCGCGGTTCCGGTACGTCAGAACGTCGCGCCCGCGACGCAGCCCAAAACCCCGACCGTCGTAGCGGCCCCTAAAGCCGAACCCAAACCGGCAGCCAAGAGCGCAACGGTAGCGACGCCGACGATCAAAAGCGTCAAGCCTTCCGAGCCGAAAAAAGCGGCCGAAGCGAAAAAAGTTTCCGCCACGGCGCCCGCTGCGGCCAAACCCGCCGCTCAGCCTGCGGCAAAAACGGCCGAGCCCGCACCGGCGAAAACCGCCGACAAAACGGAAACCGCAGCACCGAAAACGGCGGATGCGCCGAAAGCCGCCGCAACCGGCGGCACCTATTACATTCAGGTCGGCTCATTTACCAAAGAACCGAACAAGGCCCTCTTCGACCGCCTCAACGCCAGTGGCCTGAAATATACCACTGTCCCCTCGGGCGCGGCGACAAAAGTACTCGTAGGGCCGTTTCAGGGTGAAAAAGCGGCACGCGACGTTATCGGCACCGTCCGTAAAAACATCGAAGCCGGCGCGTACATCGTAAAGGGGTAATGTGATCACTTCCCGCCGTTTTTCGCTTGACCAGTTCGCACCCATCGCCGTATACGAAAAGGCCAAAAAACTTTTTCCCGGCGAAGTCAGTTTTCTGTTCGAAAGTGCCGGAAGCAGCGAAGGAAATTACACGATTATCGTCATCGGGGGGCGCGAGCGTCTCACCTATGCCGATAAGAAAACCGTTTATACCGATACGTCGGGTATGCGGCAGACATTTGACTCCTCCCCTTTTGCCTTTTTGAAAGAGTATTATTCAGCCCTCGACCAAAAAGCATACCGGGAACGGGCGCGTGAACTCGGTATAGGATACATCGACGGTTTCATCGGCTACATCGGTTACGACATGGTACAGGTTTTCGAACCCGTACTCGAAGAATCGATGTCGAATCTGCTGGACCAGACCAACATCCCCGACATGGACCTGATTCTCCCCAAGCTCACGTTTGTCATCTCGCATAAAACCGCGACGATTACACTGCTCAGCTGTGTCGACGGTTTTATCGCGCGGTTCGACGAAATCGAAACGGCGCTGAAGGCACCGTATACCTATACTCCGCTCGCACCGATCCGAAATGACCGTGGCGGCGAGTTCATCTTTAGCAAAGAGCAGTTTTTCTCGATGGTCGACAAGTCCAAAGAGATGATCAAAAGCGGCGATGTCTTCCAGATTCTTATGACCAACCGCTACATCCGGCATGCGCAGGTCGATCCGTTCAGTTTCTACCGCATCCTCCGGCTCAAAAACCCTTCTCCGTACATGTATCTGATGGAGTTTGAAGATTTCAATATCGTCGGAAGTTCCCCCGAGGTAATGGTACGTCTCAGTGACGGAGAGATCCTGCTGCGCCCCATCGCGGGAACCCGCAAACGGGGCGGCACGAAACAACGCGACCTCGAACTCGAAGAAGAGCTCCTTTCCGATCCCAAAGAGCTTGCGGAACACCTGATGCTGATCGATCTTGGGCGCAACGATGTCGGGCGGGTTGCTAAAACAGGCACGGTGCGGGTCGAAGAGATGATGCACGTCGAGCGCTATTCGCACGTCATGCACATCGTCTCGGACGTTTACGCGACGATCCGCGACGATAAAGACATGTTCGACCTCCTCGCCGCCGTCTTTACCGCGGGAACGATGACCGGTGCGCCGAAAATCCGCGCGATGGAACTGATCGCGCAGTATGAAGGGGTTAAGCGGGGATTCTATAGCGGAACCATCGGCTATTTCGGATTCGACGGCAACATGGACAGTGCGATCACGATCCGCACCGCCCTCATCAAGGAAGATGAAGTGATCCTGCAAGCCGGTGCGGGCGTCGTCGCCGACTCGGTCCATGAGCTCGAATACCTCGAAGTCACCAACAAACTCGGTGCCCTCACCAGTACCCTGGACGATCTGCTCGAACCCCGATGAAACTTTTTACGATCTTCGGCGATCCGGTGAGCCATTCGCGCTCTCCGCTGATGCACAACAATGTCTTCAAAAAGCTCGGTATCGATGCGTGCTATACACGTACCCGCCTCGAAAACGGGTCGGAGCTGCGCGACGTGTTTTTTGCCAAAGCCCTCAGCGGTGCCAACGTCACCGTTCCCCACAAAGAGTCGGCTTATGAACAGTGCGACGAGGTACGCGGTATCGCGTCAATGGTCAAGGCGGTCAATACGCTCGTCCTCGAAAACGGCCGCCTGATCGGTTACAATACCGATGCCGACGGCTTTATCCGGGCTATCGAATCGTTTGGGGAGGTGCGCTCCGCGCTGATTCTCGGTGCGGGAGGAACCGCACGCGCCCTCTCCGTGGCCCTGCGTGCCAAAGGGATCGACGTCACGGTTCTCAACCGCTCGGCAGCGCGACTGGAATATTTCAGGAACGAAGGGTTCGCCGCCTACGCGTGGGACGAATTTTCACCCGCTTCCTACGGCATGCTCATCAACACCACTTCCGCAGGACTGTCGGATGACGAACTGCCGATCCCCGCAGGGTTGCTGGGAGAACTGCTTGCCCGCACGCAAGCGGCCGTCGACGTCATCTACGGGAAAGAGACCCCCTTCCTTCGGGAAGTCAAATCGTGCGGCCTCCCCTACAAAGACGGATCGGACATGCTGCTGGCACAGGGGGTTCTGGCCAATCATCTTTTTCTCGCCTGCCGATATACGCCCGAAGAGATCGAACCCGCCATGCGCCAAAGTTTTTTGTATTAAACCGCTATAATGGCTTATCTTAATGCAAAGGCTCTTAATGTGCCCTCTCCATCAGCTCAACGAAGCTGAGAAAATTCTCCTTCGCGATCAGCTTCTCGGCTATGCTTCGGCTATCGGCGGAAAAAATTCGTTTTTGAAGCTCCTCGAGACGATTCACCGTACCTCTCCCCATCCTTTGGTATCCAAAACAGCGCTGCTGCGTTTTCCCAAAGGGCTGATCAAGTGGAACAAAAACATCCACCGCGACAACCTTTCCCTGCTGAGCACACGGCTCAATGCCCGCAAAGAGGGAAATGCCAACCTTATGGCTTCCAGCGAAGACAAAAATTATAAAAACGTAACAAATATGCTCCGTTCACTCTCCCCACTCACCTTTACCGTCGCGATGAACAACGAAGCCGACGGAGCCGGATTCAGTTTCAAGGCATTCGACATTATCGACGAGAACACGACGGTCATCACCCCGATGTTCGAGCTCTTCTTTTTCTGTCCCGTCAGCGTCGCCAAGAAGCTGCTCAATTACGTTCCCAAAGAAGCTGTGACCGAGGAATAGCGTGAAGATCGACGGACGTTTCTGGCTCACGAAAGAGGGGCAAAGTTTTCTGGGCGCGGGACGGATCGAACTGCTCGAAACCATCGACAAAACGGGTTCCATCCATGCTGCGGCCAAAGCGATGAAAATGAGCTATAAAGCGGCCTGGGAGCGGATCAACGGGATGAATCTCCTGGCCGATCAGCCCCTGATAGAGCGGACCACGGGCGGCAAAGGGGGCGGCGGGACAAAACTGACCCCCTACGCGCATGAGCTGATCGCAACGTTTCGCCGTTTAGGAGAACTGCACCGCCAGTTCATCGACCGCTTTTCCGAGGCCGGGGACGACCCCGAACGTCTCGCCCGAATCCTCGGACGCACGTTTCTCACCACCAGCGCGCGCAACCAGCTTCCCGCAACTCTCCTTTCGATCGAGGAGCGCGGGCTGAACGGTCTTCTCACCCTTTCATTGAACGGAAGCCATACGATACGCTCGATCATCACCCTCAAATCGATCCGGAACATGGGTCTAACGATAGGATGCGATCTCTACGCCATCATCAAATCCAGCGATGTCACTATCGTCACGACTCCTCCGAAAAACTGTGAGACGATGAACTGTCTCAAGGGGAGTATCACGCGTATCGAATCGCAGGATGAAACGGACGAAATCACCTTTTCGCTCGACCTGTTTACGGAACTGGTTGCCCTGATGAATCCCAAAGATGCCGCCCAACTCTGCGAAGGAATGAACGCCTACGCCCTCATCTCGCCAAGCCATATCATCATCGGACTGTAGTTTCATGACATAAAAGTTTAAGAAAATTCCTCTATAATTCGTTATATCCTACAAAACATAACGAAAATGTCCCGTTTTTCGCGAACCGTTTTTGCAATATTCGGTCTGGATTTATCGTTATATCATTAAGAATACCAAGGAGTTGATATGAAATTACTCAAAATCGTTCTCGCGTCGCTCGCTTTTGCCTCGGCGATGGCAGCCCAGACGATCACCGTTGCCGCCGCTGCCAACCTCAAATATGCCCTCGACGACATCACCCGCGAATTCACCAAAGAGACCGGGATCAATGTTAAAATCATCACCGGCGCATCGGGGAAACTGACCCAGCAGATCATGAGCGGCGCGCCCTACGACGCGTTTCTCTCCGCCGATGTCGAATTCCCTTCCAAACTCGTAAAAGGAGCCTATACGACAACTCCGGCACAGGTTTATGCCTACGGCACACTCGTATTGTGGAGCGATACCGGTGCGGATCTTTCCAAAGGAGTCACCGTCGTCGCCGATCCGAAAGTAAAAAAAATTGCCGTCGCCAATCCGAAAACGGCTCCCTATGGCATCGAAGCGATCAATGCCATGAAGTACTACAAAGTCGCCGATGCGGCCGCTCCCAAAATCATCACCGCCGAGTCAATTTCGCAGGTTGCGGCCTACGTTACCTCCAAATCGGTCGATGTCGGGTTTATGGCCAAATCCATCGTCCTCTCCCCCGAAATGAAAAATGTCGGCAAATGGGTTGAAGTGGACGACAAAGCCTACAATACGATCGACCAGGCAATGGTAGGGCTCAAAAACGCAACTCCAGAGAACCAGATCGCAGCAAAAAAATTCTTGCGTTACATGGGCTCGCCCAAAGCAGTAGCGATTCTCAAAGCAAACGGTTACGGTATTCCTAAAAAATAATGATCCTATTACGCTAAACAGAGATTGCCCCGCTTATCTTCACATGACAGATAGCAAGGCAATCCAGCGGGAGTGTGGCTCACACCTGCCTCTCTCCCGAGAGTTAGGTACCGATTCTTTAACAAAGGATTTCTCGATGTTTTTTTCCGATTCATACGTTATATCTAAAATGATACAATGTGACAATTCCTTATTAAAATCCAAATCGTTTGCCGCTTCTTTGGCGATGCACGCCTCGGTATTTTTTGCCGTTACCTACTTTATGACGTCGCATCCGGTCATATTTGACAAACCTGAGAAACGTATCGTTATCTCATTAAGTGATGTTAATGAAAAAGCGGAAGATATCGATAAACCCAAAAGCAGTCGTTCAGAGATTTTGCCCCCTAAAATCCAACAGCAACCCATACAACCCACTCAAAAAATCTTTGCCAAGACGCTTGAGGGGACACCGCCATCTACTTCTTCGGTGTCCCCTGAGGCGTCCGCGCCTCTAGCTTCGCTCCCGATGCCGGCTTCGTCACCGTCTGCCAAACGTATCGATTCTCCTCATCCAACGTTGTCTGCACCCGTTCACGAATTACCAAAACCGCCCGCACAGGGCAATGACATCAGCGGTGCGGCATTGGGACACATCCGGGCTATGATCGAAAAAGCCGTCGTTTACCCCTCCATTGCACGCAAATTGCGCCTTGAAGGGGTTGTGACGGTCTTTTTCATTCTCAACTCCGACGGAACCGTCGATAACGCAAAAATCAGCAGTACGAGCGGTAGCAAACTGCTGGATGAAAAAGCGCTCCATACGATACTCAGCCTCAGCGGTGATTACCCTGCCCTGGGTAAAACCGTTGAATTGAATATTCCTATCGCGTTCAATTTGAGCTATTCCAAAATATAAAACTCAAGGAAAAATGATGCAAAAACACGTGCTGCTACTGTCGCTGGCCGCTTCGGCGGTTCTGGCCGACACTTTTACGCTGGGACAGGTCAATGTCCTCAACACTCCGATCGAGGAGAGCCCGTTTGAACAAACAATGACGGCACAAACAATCGCTCAGCAAAACAGTGAAAGCGTAGCCGATGCCCTGGACAACATCAGCGGTATAAGCCTCGGTATGATGGGAGCCCGCAATGAAACGACGGTCAGCATACGCGGCTTCGAAGCAAGACGGGTGGGAGTCTTTATCGACGGTATCCCGGTCTATGTTCCCTATGACGGAAACTTCGATTATGACCGTTTCCTCACCGCCGATATTGCCCAAATCGACGTTGCTAAAGGGTATTCCTCCGTCGCATACGGTGCCAATACGATGGGCGGCGTCGTCAACATCATCTCCAAAAAACCGACAAAAGCGCTTGAAGGCGAAGTCAAAGCGGGCATGGTGCTAGACAGTGACGGCGATCTTTCACGCCGCGTGGCATCGATCAACATCGGCACACGCCAAGATCATATCTATGCGCAACTTGGGGCAGTCTACAGCGATCAAAACCACTACCGCCTCAGCGACGATTATGCGGGTAGTGCTTCACAGCCTGCCGGCAAGCGTCTCCGTTCCGAAGCCGAAGACTATAAGGTCAGTTTTAAAACCGGATACATCGCCGATGACGGAAGTGAAATCGCACTGGGCTACTCCAACCAAAACGGCCAGAAACAACAACCGCCAAGTACTAACCCCGTTTACAATACGGTACGGTACTGGGATTGGCCCTACTGGGACAAAGAGTCAATTTTTGTTACGGGTCAAAAGAACTTTTCCAACAGTTATTTAAAAGCCATGGCTTACTATGACAAATTTGAAAATTCGCTCTACAACTATAACAATGCGAATTTCCAAACCTTTACCGGCGGTTCGAGCTTTAAATCCAAATACGACGATTACAGTGCGGGAGCCCGCATGGAATACGGGGTGGAGCTGGATAACAACTTTCTGACCGCATCGGCAAACTATAAAAAAGATGTTCATGACGGTTACGATATCAGCAAGACAACGGGAGCGGAGACATTAACCGAAAACTATGAAGATCATACCGTTTCGTTCGGTCTTGAAGATGTCTATACACTGTCATCCCAATGGCAAATTCTAGGGGGGATCAGTTACGACCGACGTACCGCCGATAAAATCTATGACACCAATACCGCGTATCTTGACATGCTGGCTCTCAAAACGCAAAGCGCTTTCAATCCTGAAGCCGCACTCGTGTATTCTCCCGATTCGACATCGAAAATCCGCGCCAGCGTATCCCATAAAACCTATCTCCCTTCAATGAAAGACCGATATTCGAGAAGACTTGGAACATCCGTTCCCAATGCCGAACTTGAGAATGAAATCGCGACACACTACGAGCTCAGTTATCAAAAACAGCTTGGATCGGTATCGACGCGTCTAAACGGCTATTTCACGCGTGTCGAAGATGCAATCCAGAGCGTGACCCATGCCCCTACCGGATTACTGCAAAATCAGAATGTCGGAACATTCGATCATCGCGGCGTCGAATTGGAAGTTCAATACAAAACGGATACTCTCGAAGCCGGAGGGAATTACGCGTATATCAATGTGAAAAACAAAACCGATGAAAGCGTGAAACGGACCGATGTACCGAAACATCAAATTTTTGCCTATGTCCAAAGCGATCTCGGCGCGGGATTTTCGATCTACGGAGATATGAAATTCCGTAAAGGGACGTACGACCAGATCCAAAACGGCTCTTACGTCATCAGCCCTACGTTTACCACTTTTGACCTCAAAGCAGTCTACAAAGCAACCGATACGATCACGGCTGAAGCGGGTGTAAAAAACCTAACGGACAAATTCGTCCAATACGATTTGGGCTTTCCGGTCGCCGGACGCGAATTTTTCGCAAACCTGATTTATAAATTTTAATCCAACCAAGGAATTACCATGAAAAACGGATTACTCATTCTATTGTTGGCTACAAGCTTATTCGCAAAAGAGGCGGTTCTGCCGAGTGAACTCTCAGCGTGGAAAGCTCTCTCCTATGTGGGTTCAGCCAAAAATCCCCAAGAGCTTCCAAATGCAACCCTCACGCTCAATACCGCATCGCTTGTCGGTTTAGTCCCGACTCCGAAAATCGAATACGTAGCCCGACCAACCAACGAAGGGGGAAGCGTGAGCTATGGTGGGATGTTTCAAATCATCCTCAAAGAAAAAGGGCTTTATCGTGTAGTGCTGGCCAACGCATCGTGGATCGAGATGGTCAAAGATGCCAAAGGATCACAATCGGTCGCACACTCCCACGGACCGGATTATTCAGGGATACGTAAAATGGTGGACTATGCACTTGAAGCGGGCACCTATACCCTCCAGCTCTCCGCAGGAGCCGATACGACAAGTGCCATCTTGGTCACCAAACTCAAATGAGCCAACAGCCATGACACGAACGATCATTACCATCGTAATCGGCTTGCTCGCCGCCCAATCGGCGTTGCAGGCCCGATCACCCCAAATGAGCGCAGAGCGCAAAGCCCAAATCGAGCTGGGACGTCGGCTGTTTTACGAAGCGGATCTCTCGATCAACGGCACGATGTCGTGCGCTACCTGTCATGAACAACGGCGTGCTTTTGCCGACGGTAACCAAGTCCATCCGGGGGCATTGGACGATCCGGGTAAACGCAACGTCCCCGGACTCGCCAACATCGGAGCGTTTAAAAACCTCACATGGGCGCACAATCGCCTCAGCGGCTTGGCGGAGCAATCGTTGATGCCGATGCGGGGAACCGACCCTGTCGAGATGGGTATGAACGGCCATGAGGCTGAAATAGGCAAACGGCTGGGTCAAAACGAGTGCTATCAAAAACTCTTTTTGCGCGCATTCCCAAAAGAAAAAGGCTCAATCCATATCGGTACCGTCTCCAGAGCATTGGAAAGCTTTCAAAAAACATTCATCTCTTACGATTCACTCTATGATCGCGTGAGTAAAAAAAATCTTCCATTGCCGACAAAAGAGGCTCGTGCGGGGGAAAAACTCTTTTTCGGAGCGGCGAAATGCAACACGTGCCATAGCGCTCCCCTATTCAGTGATGATGATTTTCATGATGTACAGCCCAAAAATCCCGAACCCGAGAACCGCATACAAGACTACGGTCTTTCCGATGTTACGGGCAATCTGAAAGATAAAAACTTCTTCCGAACGCCGAGCTTGCGAAACGCCGCATTGACCGCTCCGTACTGGCATGACGGCAGCGCCAAAACACTTGCCGATGCGATCCGGAAACATGATTTGAAAATCAATCTAACCTTGAATCATCAGGAAATCGACGACCTCATCGCTTTTATCGATGTCCTAAGCGATACGACCTTCGTCAACAATCCCGAATACGCCAAACCGGCTAAAGAATGCCCATACTGACTATCCGGGTAACGGATCGTTTTCGATATAATAAAATATCAAAAAAGGCCATGAATGTTTCTTGAACCCATCGATTTCGCGCAGATGTACCGCAAGCACAAAGCCGCCACCGATTTCAAATCCAAAAGCAGCAGCGACTGGGACGAAAAATCCTCAGATATGGCGCAATCGACGATCAACAGTCCGTATGTGGCAGAGTTCATCTCGCGAATGAAACTGAACGGAGACGAAACGGTACTCGACATCGGCTGCGGTCCCGGAGCGCTGAGCGTACCGCTGGCCAAAAAGGCCAGACACGTGATCGCCGTCGACTTTTCGCGCGGCATGCTCGACGAGCTCGAAGCATACGCCGCGCGCGAAGGGATCACCAACATCACGACCTACCATCTGGGCTGGGAAGACGACTGGGGCGCTCTGCCTCCCGTCGACGTCGCCGTGGCATCACGCTCGATGGAAGTCCCCGATCTGGATGCGGCACTCTCTAAAATGTCCGCTATCGCTTCCAAAGCATGTTATCTCACCTACAAAGTCGGCGGCAGCTTCGTCGACATGAATATCCTCGATTACATCGGCAAAACGGTCAGAACAAAACCCGACTACTGGTATATCCCCCTGCTATTGTACAAAGCGGGATTTCTCCCCCGCGTCGATTACATCGAGACCGGACGCGGCAGCGTGCGCGCCGGCAGCGAAGAAGAATTCGTCCAATCGCTGATCTGGAGCATCGGAAGTCTGGAGAAAGAACAGCAGGACAAAGCCAGAGAATACTACAACCGGATCGTTGTCGGCGAGAACCGTCCGCCGCGTCCGGTGCGCTGGGCTTTTATCGCATGGGAGACCTCAAAATGATCCTTCTTAACGACGCTGAACTCGAAGCACTCCTCGCCGAAGACGTCCCCTACGGTGACCTGACCACCGCTTCATTAGGAATCAATGACCAGCGCACGCGCATCACCTTCGCGACCCGTGAGCGTCCTCTCGTCGTCTCGTGCATGGAAGAGGCAGTGCGTTTGTGCGGACTGTACGGATTGGAGATCGACGGTTTTGTCAAATCCGGCTCGCTCGTCCCGCCCCAAAGCGTTTTTCTCGAAGCGCACGGCGAAGCCGGATCGATACACCGTATCTGGAAGTCCGTGCAAAACCTCCTCGATTACGCAAGCGGGATCGCCACTTATACCCGTGAAGCGGTACTCTTGGCACGCAGTATCAATCCTGATATAGTGGTCGCCACCACCCGCAAAACGACCCCGTTTACAAAAAAAATCGCCATCAAAGCGGTCGAATCGGGCGGCGGGATCGCTCACCGTCTCGGACTTTCGGAAAGCATACTGATCTTTGATTATCACCGCGTCTTTTTCCCTGCGGAAGAGGCATTTGCCGAAGCGCTCAACCGTGCCAAAAAAGCCAATCCCGAAAAGAAAATCGTCATCGAAGCCGCCGACATCGCCGAGGCGCTCAAATTTGCCCGCCTCAGAGCCGACATTCTCCAGCTGGAAAAATTTCCCCTTAGCAAGCTCGCCGATGCCGTACGCATCCTCCGTGCCGATTATCCCCGCATGACCCTCATTGCCACCGGAGGGATCAGTGCCAAAAACATCGCCGAGTACGCCGCGACGGGGGTAGATATGATCGTCACCTCATCGCCCTACAGTGCACAACCTGCCGATATCAAAGTGAGGATCGAGCCGTTATGAATATTCTCTCTGCCAAAATTGCCGCCATCACCGCTTCCGAGCACCTCAGCATACTCAGCGTCGCCGTCGGGGACGACACTTTTCATCTCCTTCTCGCCGAAGTCTCCGACGCCACCGTCGGTGCGGACGTCACCGTAGCGTTCAAAGAAACCGAAGTCATCCTCTCCCCGGAAACGGCCGCTTCGACCGCAAACCGCGCGCGCGCAAGAGTCCGGACAATCGAAAGGGGAATCATCCTCTCCCACGTTACCCTCTCCTACCGCGATACGACCGTCCGTGCGCTGGTGCCGACACTTACCTTCCATTCCCTCGATATCCGTGAAGGGGATAACGTCGGCTGGATGGTTCAGCCCTCTGAAATTTCGCTGCTCAGGGAGACGCATGGAAGCTGATTTTTTTCAAACGATGGTGCTGACGTTCAAACTGGCATCCGTCACGACGCTGATTCTCCTGCTGATCGGGATTCCGCTCGCCGCATACTTGGCATACGGCACCGTGCGCTTCAAAAGCGTCGTCGAGACGATCGTCTCCATGCCGCTCGTCCTTCCTCCATCGGTCCTGGGGTTTTATCTTCTCCTTGCGTTCAGCCCCGCGTCGGCTCTTGGGGAGTTTTTAACCGAACAGGGCATACGGCTGGCATTTTCGTTCGAGGGGCTCGTGATCGGTTCGGTCCTCTTCAGCCTCCCCTTCATGGTTCATCCGATACAGTCGGCCCTCTCCGGGGTTCCGCGCTCCGTCTTCGAAGCCTCCTACACGCTGGGCAAATCGAAACTGACAACGATGACGCGGGTGGTCTTGCCGATGATCCGAAGCGGGTTGATTTCGGGGACTGTCCTCGCGTTCGCCCATACGGTCGGCGAGTTCGGCGTGATCCTGATGATCGGTGGGAATATCCCGGGCGAGACCCGCGTCGCCTCGATCGCAATCTACGACGAGGTCGAGTCGCTCAACTACGCGATGGCTCACCAATACGCACTCACCCTCTTCGCGGTGACGTTTGCGATATTGCTGCTCGTCTACACCCTTAACAAAAAATCCCTGGGCGGCATCCGATGATATTGATCAATATTACCAAACACCTCAATACCGCCGAGGGACCGATGGAGGCGGTTTTCAACCTCTCGATCGGCAGTGGGGAGTTCCTGACCCTCTTCGGCCCCTCGGGTGCCGGAAAAACAACCCTGATGCGCTGCATCGCGGGACTCGAAACTCCCGATACCGGCCGGATCGAAGTAGCGGGCGAAACGTGGTTCGATTCGGACCGGAAGATCAATCTCCCGCCGCAGAAACGGAGCGTGGGATTCGTCTTCCAAGACTACGCCCTCTTCCCCACCATGAGCGTACGGGAAAACCTCCTCTTTGCCGCCGAAACCGCCGAGCAGAAAAAAGGGGTGGACGAGCTCATAACGCTGGTCGAACTTGAAAACCTCGCCGCACGCCGTCCCGACACCCTCTCAGGAGGACAGAAACAGCGCGTTGCCCTCGCCCGCGCCCTCGTACGCCGTCCGAAAATCCTGCTGCTGGACGAACCTCTCTCCGCGCTCGATCCCGCCATGCGTGCCAAACTCCAAAACGAACTCTCCCTGATCCACGAACGGATGGGAGTCAGTACACTGCTGGTGAGCCACGACATCGCCGAGACGGTCAGACTCTCCGAGCGTCTCGCCGCCGTAGAGAGGGGCCGTATCGTCCGGGTGTGTCCGCCGATGGAGTTTTTCAGCTCCCAAACCCTCAGCGGCAAACTCCAGCTGGTCGGAGAAGTGCTCAAAATCGAGGAGGATTTCCCCGTCTGCGTCGTGACGCTGCTGGTAGGTTCTTCTATCGTTCGCACCGTTACGGCGGCGGAAGAAGCCTCACGCCTCACGATCGGGGAACACGCTATAATTTCGACCAAAGCGTTCAATCCGATTCTGCTTCCCATCCATGAGCCTAAGGAAACCCCATGACCATCACGAAAAACACCATCGTCACCCTCGATTGCCGCCTCAGCGAAACCTCAGGCAACCTCCTCGAAGATAGCCAGGAACTCATCTATCTTCACGGCGGATACGGGCAGATTTTCAAACCTCTCGAAGAGGCGCTGGAGGGGAAAAAAGTCGGCGACACTTTCCGCGTCGAGATCCCCGCGGCCGAGGCGTTCGGCGAATTCGACGCCAATCTCGTCCTTACCGAATCGCTCGACGAGCTCCCCGAAGAGATCAAAGTGGGAATGGAGATTGATGGCTACATCGAAGAAAATCCCGACGACACGGTCCTCTACGTTGTCACTGCCATTGCCGACGGACATGCTACCCTTGATGCCAATCATCCTCTGGCGGGAAAAAATCTTGTATTCGAAGGACGTGTCGAAGAGATCGTCGAAGTGAGCGAAGAAGCCGTGCAGGAGATTCTCGAGCACGCCCACGACGAGGATCATCACTGATTCTAATGGGACGGTATTTCAGCCGTTTTTGGTAAAAAAAGAAGAAAGAAGATAGCGGATGCCGCGGAGAAGGGAGAGAAGAAGGTATATTCCCCCCGCATAGAGCAAAGGATGCAAACAACTGCCCGAGGCGTGCATCCGCTCATACCGCTCCGCCGGAGCGATGAGAAGATCGGGATGAAGCATCAACGCCATAATCGTCAAGACGGCGACGAACAGGAACATTTCGCGCAGCACCCGTCGCGCCATCTTACATCAATCCCCGCATCATCAGGTGCCAGTACATCGGCTTGAGCATGTAGAGGTCGAACGCCCACCAGATCCAGCGCTCTTCGCCCACCGCGAGAGGGAACGAAGGAGCCGCCCCCTCGTAGTTGAACTCGGCGAGGATGATCTTGCCGTACTGCGTCTTGAGCGGGCAAACGGTATAGCCGTCGAATTTCTGGGTCAACTCTTTTTTCTCCATCTGCGCAATCAGGTTGGCCACCATGATCGGGCCGTGGTGACGGGCGCTTCCCCCGGTTTTGCCCAGCGGAATGCCGCAAACGTCCCCGATACCGAAGACATTGGGATATCGCGTGTGCTGGAGCGTTTCACGATCCACCTCCAGCCACCCTTGCGCACTCCCCTGCTGCCAGGCCAGCGGAGATTCGACGACCGCTTTGGGAGCGCTCATCGGCGGAACGATGTGGATAAAATCGTATTGCATCGGAACGCGGACGATCTCTTCGATCATTTCGTACTCTTCGAGATCTTCATCGTATGCTCCCTGCGTATATTTTTTCGTTTCGAAGGTCGCAATTTTCTTCTCGGCGTCGATAGCGACGAGATTGTGGGTAAACTTATTCGTGATGTTTCCGTAACGGGGCTGAACCACTTTGGCCAACGTCTCATTCACTTCGGGAACGCCGAAAAGCTTGTCCCCGTTAAGAGCGAAAACGAAATCGGCGTCAAGGCCCTCGCGCTTGAGGAAATCATCGGCGAGATAAAGGATTTTCTGCGGTGCCCCTCCGCACTTGATCGGCGTCGCGGGCTGGGTGCAGATAACGCGCGGTTTTCCTTTCTGGGCCGCTTGTTTGAGGTCGTTGAACCATTTCCACGTAATCGTCCCGCCCTCGGCGGTCCCTTTTTCCAGATCGTTGAGATAGACGCTCGAAATCCCGTTTTTACCGATCATGTCGATACTTAGTCCTTCGATCTGCTCGTAATGGTAAACGAGCCCCGTCGCGACGACCAGAAAATCGTACGTTACGCTCTCGCCCCCGCGGGTGACGACGCGATTGTTGTCAGGTTCGAACCGGGCCACCTCGTCTTTGATCCATTTGACGTCGTCTGGGATCAGATCAAGATTGGAGCCGACGATATCTTCATGGGTATACTCGCCTGCCGCCATGAATACCTGGCCGGGCTGATAGAGATGGACCTCGTTGGGAGCAATGATCGTAATATCAGGCTCGCTGAGCGCGCGGCGCAATCGGGCCATTGCCATGATTCCTCCCGCACCCCCGCCGACGATAACGATTTTCCCTTTGGCGTCGGAAGCCTTCGCTTCGACCGGGGCCGAAGACGATGCCAGGACCCCCGCGGCAATCGGGGAAAGCCCCATCATCTTGAGCGCGTCCCGGCGGCTCATACCCGAAACGATTTTTACATATCCGTTCTGATCAAGTTTAGACATCTTCAATCCTTAATATTTGTAACGTACGAATGCACGGAATTCTTGCGCGTGATCGAGGTTCTGAACCAACGGGTTGTCCCAGTAGCACGTCGTATTGGCACGGTAGTGATGGTCGAGATAGGTATAGCGCAGCTGAGCCGTGAGGTTTTTGCCGACAATCGGTATGTTCCAGTACCCTTCGTACGCGTTTCCGCGCGTAGCGATTTTCGATCCGATCGTCGAATCTTCGGCCCACGTCATCGGCGTCCAGTATTTGCTGCCGTAGTTGTACTCCAGGCCAAAACGTCCCCCTTCGGTAATCTGGTCGGGAAACACGAACCCGGCCCAGAAGCTGTATCCGGTTTTGTTTTCGGCCGAACCGAGCATCCGGTACCCCTGATCGGGATCGGTCATGCTCATCGCGGTACTCACGAAAAGGGTCGACTCTTCTAAAAATTCGTTCTCGTCGCTCAGACCGTCGAGTTGATAGGAAACCGCCGCCAAATGGGTCGTGCCCGATGCGGTTTTGATCTCCGTCGTCGTTCCGTCTGCGGAGGGTTTTTCCCCTTTGGAGTTGAAAATCGCCGAATATTGGGCCATCAGCTTATGCTGCCCGTCATCGTAAACCGACATCGGCAACACGAGAAAATCGACCTGGTTGTCTTCGGCGGCGGTATCGATGTAGGGGTTCGTCGTAACGCTGCGGTCCGCAGGGTCGTGCGCGCGTCCGTAAACCACTTTGAGGTACGATCCGGGCAAAAACACCCGGTCCAGGTCAAACTGTACCATCGCTGCGTCGACTTCCATATTGGTGATGTGCGCCAGCGGCGATCCCGGCTTGGCGTTACCCTCGCGGTGATTGGCCAGAAAACCGTCCGACGCGGCACGGCGTCCGGCACTGACACTCATCGGAACATCCCAGTCGGTACCGAATTTGTAAACGAAATAAGCCTGGCGCAGGCGAATGTCGACATCGTTCGGACGCGAACTTTCCTGCCAGATTTTATCTTCAGCCGCGGCGGTGTCTGCACCCCAGTTGTAATACGCCGCCAGCTGGCCGTAGAAAAACAGGTCGTCGTTGACTTTTGATCCCATCCCAAGCCACAGGCGGTTGGTGAACAACGACGGGTTGGTGTGCGATTTTCCCGCATCGGCGCCGCTGTTGTAGGCGCTGCTGTAGGTATTGCCGCTGATTTTCGTCCGGTTGCGCGCATGATCGGTGTAGGCGTATCCTACGCTATGGACGGCCGAGCGAAAATCGATATCCCATTTGATGTTGTCGTTCGCGCTCTGGGCATTGACCCGGGAGAGCATATCGCTCTGGGCGGTCTGCTCTTCCTTGATCTCCTGCAACGTCGTGCGGGTTTGATCCAGCGTCGTTTTCGTCTCGTTCTGCATAAGCCCCTGGGCTTTTTCGAGCTGTTCGATCCGTTCCATCAGCTTCTGGATCTGCGCCTGAAGAGCCGCTTCGTCAGCCATCAGGTTGCCAGTAACCGCCATCGCGGCAAGCAAAGAAAAAGTTCTCTTTTTCATTCATTCTTCCTTAGGTTGTTTTTCTGCGCTTACGCATCCCGCGTCAGGTTTGAAGAGGCCAAGGATCTGTGGGGGAGGTGCGGAAGGATCAGAGAGTAGTGGTGACACGAGCCCAAAAGGCCCGTGAACGTCTGTCAGCAAGAAGGGATGTTACCGCTGTCTTTTGCGTATTCATGTACAAAATCATACAGGTGCTCTTCGACTTTTTTGTATTTGTCCCCTTCGAAGAACGCCTTCCCTTTAGGGCACGCTTCGGTCATTTTCTGGCTCAGTTTGCCCGCTTTGTAGGCTTTGTCCCACTCTGCCTGTTTGAATTTGGCGGCGAATACCGCACCGCTCATACCGCATGTCTCTTTGAGGTTCTTTTGGTAGAGTTTGATCCCTTTTTGTGCGTCCGCGTGTGCCGCAGAAGTCATTACCAAGATTCCAAGCACTGCTGCTTTTGCCGTAGTTGTCCATGTTTTCATTATTGCATCCTTAATATGTCAGGTCTGTGAATTAGAACGGAAATGGTACTACCGCAAATATAAATATAATCTGAAGTTAATATTATCATAAATAGCTATTATATTAATAATTTTATCGCCATTCCCATCTGCACAAGCTGGATCTGTGGCAACTTGGAGAATCTGACGATAAAACTAATTAGTTTACTTGACTTTATACGTCAATAGAACTATAATTGTGCCTGATTTTTAAAAAAAGGAGAGATTATGACTATCGCCATCCAACTGTTCCATGATATTCTCGACGCCAATACTTCCGATCTGAATGAAAACATCCGGCGCTTTATTATTATTACCGAAGATACCGACAATAATTCAATCACGCTCGACGCGACCCGGAAAAAAGACGTTGCCCGTTCTTTGATCGCTTCGGACATCGACGTGCTGATCACCCACCGCATTTCGCTCGAAGCGTTCATTTTGTTGAAAAGTTACGGGATTCGTGTCTACCAGACCGCCCAGGAGCCCGTTTCGATCGGTTCACTCATCAAAAAATTCCAAAACGGTTCGCTAAAAGAGATCACCCCCGAAAATTACATCGAACTGCATAAAGACCAGTTCAACCTCTCTCCCCTGACGCAAAAGGAGACCGCATGAAGCACGTCACCATACTCGGCGGCGGGATAGCCGGGGTCGAAGCCGCGATCTATTACCGTAAAGAGGGGTTCGACGTCGAACTCATCAGCGACCGGAGCTACGTCTTCATCTATCCGACCGCGATCTGGATTCCGGTTCGCACCGCAAGTTTCGACGACGTCGCGTTCCCTTTGGACAAACTTGCCGCACGCCACGGTTTTAAACTCACCGTTGAACGCGTTGCCGCCATCCGCCAAAGCGATAAAACGGTTACGTTCGAATCGGGGGAAACTCGACGGATCGATCACCTCGTCATTGCGATCGGTGCAGCCAAAACCAAACACGACGGGATTGAGCACACCCTCTCGATCTGCGGTGCGCCCGAACAATCGCTGTTACTCAAGGATCGAATCGAAGCGCTCGTGGCCAAAGGGGGAGGAAAAATCGCCTTCGGTTTCGGCGGCAATCCGAACGATCCCAGCGGGGTGCGCGGGGGACCGGGGTTCGAACTGTTTTTCAACCTTCACCACCATCTCGAGAAACTCGGAATCCGCGACAAGTTCGAAATGACCTTCTTCGCACCGATGGCCTCGCCGGGAGCACGGATGGGAGAAAAAGCCCTCAAGCTGATGGACATGATGTTCAAGCGTAACCGTTTCGGTGCCCAATACGGCAAAAAAATCAAACGGTTCGAAGAAAAAGCGGTCGTATTCGAAGACGACAGCCGGCTCGAGAGCGACCTGACCATGTTCATCCCCGCAGGCGACGGGATGGATCTGATCAAAAACAGCGATCTTCCCCAAAACGGTGCCGGTTTCATCCGTATCGACAACTACTGCGAAATCGAGGGGGTCAAGGGATGGTACGCCGTCGGTGACGCCGCGGCGCTCGAAGGACCGGAGTGGAAAGCCAAACAAGGTCACATCGCCGAAGTCATGGCCCGTAACGCCGCACATAACAGCGCGATCGACGCCGGGTTCAAACCGGGAGAGAAAAAAACCTATCAGGACCATCTCAACATCCTCTGCGTCATGGATATGGGCAATGGGGCCGGATTCGTCTACCGCGATGACAAAAAAGCGCTTTTGATCCCGATGCCGATCGTCGGCCACTGGCTCAAAATCTTCTGGGGATGGTACTACAAACTCTCCAAAATGGGGTATATCCCCCGCATTCCGGGGATGTGATGAAATTTCTCATCCCACTGATCGCTGCCCTCATCCTCGGCGGATGCATGGAGAGAGAAATCTACAGCGAAATCACCGATCCCTCCCGGATCGGCCATCCCCCCTCATCGGTGCAGGTCATCGATCTGAGCGGGAATCTGAAAACGGACCTGAAAACGGATTCCGACAGTACGACCAAAATCGAGGTCTACGTCCACCGCGCCGCGTGCAGCAGCGCCTCTGCAAAAGCGCTGGGAAGCGATTTCGACGGCTACGTCCGGATCACGATCTTTGAGAACGGCCGCACGATCGCCCGCGCCCAGATGGATTACAAGGGGGAACCTTCTCCCGCCATGATCCAAACGATTCATGACACACTCATCGAAAAACTGCAATGGAGCAAACAATGACACAAACTACTTTTATGGAAAAATACCCCATCTATACCCTCGAAGTTTCGAAAAACGAATCCCTCTTTTCTACCGTTGACGAGATCATCGACAATCTCAAAAACCAAATCGCCGCCGATCCCGTCGCCGCCTACATTGCCGATTTTGACCATTATGCCCATACCGACCGCCTGGGCGGAGAGATCAATCCAGCCATCAAAGCGGCCAAAATGGTCGTATTCTGCTTCGGCCAGAAACTTCCCAATCCCCAGATGATGGCCGCTCGCCCCCGATCGATCGGCGTAGCCGACATGGGAGACAATTTTGTTTTCTCCTTCCTCGAAGCTCCCATGAGCGCCATCAATGTCGCCATGGAACAATGGATAAAACAGTCACTGCGCCTTTCATAGATTCATTTATTTGATAAGATTGTTTACTTTATCAAATATTTATAGCCCCGCCGCTATCATTTCCCACCTATTTTTGAAAGGGGAAAAGGATTTGCGCGGTCTCCGTAAATGGTTTGCTCTCCTTTTTATTCTTTCCCTTTTCGCCACCGTCGCGCACGAACTCGACCACGACCATCACCATGACGAAACGTGCGAAGTGTGTCTGCTTGCGCATGCCCCCGCATTGCTTGACGATCCCGTCGTTGCCGCTGTCGTGGAATCGGTCTACGATATCTTTTCCGACCCTGCAACCTCCTATTTTCATACCTCGTCGCTCAACTGCCGCAACCGATCTCCTCCCCTTTTCTGATCCCTCTTCAGCCAAACCCACTTTATTACGATCAGGATATTTCCATGAACAAAACACTACTATCCATTTTTGCCGCCGGCGCACTGCTGGCCGATGAACTTTCATCCGAACATCTGATGATCGAAGCGATCACCGTATCGGCATCGCCCATCCACGAACACGACGCGTTCGACGTCCCCGCCCAAATCGATGCGCTCGAGCGTGACGATATCATTGCGAAATCGACCTCATCGCTGGGTGCGATACTCGAAGACATTCCCGGCGTCAACAACCTCTCAACCGGTTCTCAGGCGGGTAAACCGGTGATCCGTGGAATGAACGGCGAACGGGTAAAAATACTCTCAAACGGCAACGCGACCGATTTCCAGACCTACGGAATCCGTCATATTTCCAACACCGAGCCTTTCCTAGCCGAACGGATCGAAGTGATCCGTGGAGCGCAGGGGGTACTCTACGGTTCCGATGCCCTCGGAGGGGTCGTTAACCTCCTCTCCCCCGAACTTCTCTACGCCAAAGAGGGGGAGAGCGAAGTCCGAGGCGATGTGCTCGGAGAATACCACACCAATAACGACGAACGCTTCGGCGGCGTCAAAATCCAGGCCGCGTCGGGCAAACTGGGGGTAAATGCGGGATTTACGAAACGAAAAGCCGGAAACCTCCACACTCCGACTTCCGACACATGGGCGCTCGGAAGCCCGACAACCCCCGGAACCCTTCCCCGTTTTGCCGGAGAGCTCCCCTATACCGATTTCGAAACGACCTCGGTCCTCGCGGCGATCGGCTACACGGACGACTGGGGCAACGTCTCCTTGCAGCACACCTACTGGCAAAGCTACCAGAACTACCTGGGACACGGTTCCGCACCGTCGTATAATGCCGTAGCTTCCGCGGGGCAGGATCTCTCCAACAACGAAACGCAGTTGAGAGGAGAGTTTTTGGCGGGAGAATGGATCGTCAAACCTACCGTTTCCCGCACCCTCAACCGCCGAAAGGCAGCAACCAACGTTCCCTATGAATCGATGAACGCTTCAAATATCGATCTGGACATCGAAGTAGACCGGCTCGACGCGAAACTCGCTCTGGTCCATCCCCAAATCGGTATATTCGACGGTGAGATCGGTATCGAGGGTTACGACAAAGAACAAAACGTACGGGCGGGGCATCTCGTTCCCGATGCGGATGAAACGGGGCAGTCGATCTACCTGTTCGAGGAAGCCGATCTGGAACGATGGGTCTTACAGTGGGGCTTGCGCTACGACACCCGCGACATCGAAGCAAAAGAAACGGCTGAGGGGAACCGCCGCTTTTCGGCGATGGGCGGTTCCATCGGAGCCACCTACAAAATCGATCCTCGCTGGAACGTCGCCGTGAATATCTCACGCGGGTTCCGGGCGCCGAGCATTTTCGAACTCTACGCCGACGGCGTACACGGCGGAGTGCAGGCATACCAGACCGGGAATCCGGATCTGGGCGAAGAGACGACGCTGGGGGGCGACCTCTCGCTGCGCTATAAAGATGAAACGACCAAAGCCTCGTTCACCCTTTATCGTACCTACATCGACGATTACATCTACCTGGCCAATACGGGATACTACCGCAACACCGCAGGGGTACGCTTTACCTCTGCCGGCACCGGACGAATGGCCGAAATGACGAATCGTCAAACCGATGCCCGCATGCAGGGAATCGAATTCGCGTTCGAAACCCGCCCGTGCGATGCCCTCCGGTTCGACGGGGCTTTCGAGATCATCGAAGGCAAAGACACCGCCAACGACCGCGATTTGACCATGATGCCCGCCAACAATATGCGCCTTGGGCTCCATTACAACCTCGGAACTTTCGGAAACGTCAAAAACAATACCGCCTCGGTACACCTCAAAGCCGTCGACGATCAACAAGCCGCCGGAGCGCATGAACCTTTCGCGCAGTACAATACGATGCCTTTCGGTTCCGCCGATACGGCCGGTTACGTTTTATGGGGGATCGGATACGAGAGTGACGTTTCGATGATGGATCGCACGGCACGGCTGGGGATCAGAGTGGACAACCTCTTTGATACGGAATACCGCGATTTTCTCGATACCTACAAAGGGTATGCGCTGGGGACGGGAAGAAACGTCTCATTTTCCCTTCGAATCCCGTTTTGATCGCGGAAGTTTTTTTTCAGATCATCTTGCCCACAACCGTATCGATATCGACGGTATCGGTCATTTCGACGTTGATGCCGCTCCCTTCGATGTTGCGGCGTATTCCCTCGCCGATACTGCGCACGACCAGCAGATCGGCTCCTTTGAGCAGCGGAGGGATGATCCGCCCGGCCGCCAACCCGGCTGCGGTCGAATCGTCAACGATTTCGACCCCTTTGTCCGTAAGCTCCCGATAGATCGGATTTTCTTTATAAACGATCGAAACGATGGAGCCGTTGTCCACCTTGGCAAAAGCAAACTGCTTCGCCGTGAGAAAATAAGGATGGACTTCGGAACGGGTATTCGTGGGGAAAACGACGGTGAAACTTTTTTTCTCTTCCGTGAGCGATATTCCCTTGCCGTACATCACCATCTCGGCCATTTTTTTGCGTGCCCGCTTGACCAGCTTCGCAAAAGTGGGACGCGATACCCCCAGCGCCGCCGCGCACTCCTCATGGTACAGCCCCTTGAAATCGGCCAGCACCATCGCTTCGAACTCGTCCGCCGACAGCGGGAGCATCTCTTTGGGCTTACAGGTCAAAGGGCCGAACGACAGACAGGTCGGTTTGACGGAATAATTGCGTTGTTTGCTCATACTGAACCTTTTTTTACATTTGTAAATCATAAACGTTTTTTTCCCAAGCCCACCTTAAACGGACTTTGTGGCTAAATACCGCTAATGCATTCTGAATTATACAAATGATAAATATTGCTTAATAATCTTTTTATTTTACATATGTTAAATTACAGCATGTCGATATTAACAAATGGTAAACGTTTTATTACAATACTGCAACATCGGATGAACATATTTATTAATAATTCGTCACGTTTACCATTAACCGTTATGATCAGTCTCGTCGTTTACGGCTGCCTGAAAGAGTGGTTATAAGCGACATCTGTTTCCTCCTTCGCAGATGTCACTTATGCCCATTTTGGAAAACCCGCCGGAAAGGTTTCGGCGCGCAATGAGTAAAGACCGTTTCAAGATGGGTGAAAATCATTATAAAGGATTTAGCATGATCGCTATACCCGTCAAAACCGAAACCCCTCAAAGCGCCGTCGCGCCCTTGTTCGGCAAAGCCAAATGGTTTGCCCTGATCGATAAAACCGGAGAGATCACTTTCTGGCACAACACCCTTCAAAGCGGCCGTGAAGTGGTCAACCATTTCAAAAAAAGCGGTGTCACCCGCGTCGTATTCCAGGATATGGGTGGAAATCCCTACCTGATGCTCAGTTCCGCCGGGATTGAATGCTACCATGCCGGGCATGGACGCATCCTCCTCCCCGAAGCGCTCGAATTTATGAAAAACGGCGCCCTTATCCGGGTAACCTCGGACAACATGGCCGAATACGTCGAACGCCCGCACCGCCACCGTAAAGAAGAGCACCTTCATCTTCAGCACTGCGGGGAACACCATCACCACGGACACCACCGGCATGGCTACTGAAGCATCGCTGCTTCGCCGGATCGCCGACCTGTATATCGAAGGCTTCCGCGCCATGAAAGTGGGGCGGCAGCTTTGGCTTCTGATCGCGCTTAAACTCTTGATCCTGTTCGGGGTGATGAAAATTCTTTTTTTTCCCGATATCCTCAACACACGGTTCGATACCGATGCGCAGCGCAGCGCTCATGTGCTGGAAAATTTAACCAAGGAGTGACTGAATGTCAAAAAAAATCGTTTTTCCGACCAATGAACACCACGGCCTCCTCTCGAAACGGGATGCCCATTTCGGACGGGCCAATTTCTACACCGTCGTCGAAGTAGCCGATAACGGCCATATCGAAGACGTCCTCGTCGTCAAAAACGAAGGGCACGCAGATAGTGGCTGCGGCGGCGCGGTCGAAAACATCTGCACCCTGGGAGCGGACGTGTTGATCGTTTCGGGAATCGGCGGTTCTCCGCTGGAAGGTTTCGTTAGCCGGGGATTGGCGGTTTACCACGACAACCGATCCTTCAACGTCCATCAGTCCCTTCAGGCCTTTCTGGAGAACAGGCTGAGCCTCATGCAGCCGCAGATGAGCTGTTCACACCACTAAAAAGGAAACACCATGGAACCAATGGCCAGCGAACTGGTAGACTGGTCCCGGGCGCAATTCGCCCTGACGGCCCTGTACCACTTCTTGTTCGTCCCTCTCACCCTGGGACTCTCGTTTATCGTCGCGATCATGGAGACGATCTATGTGAAAACGGGGGATGAGAAATGGAAAAAAATCACCCGTTTCTGGATGACCCTATTCGCGATCAATTTCGCGATCGGGGTTGCAACGGGTCTCATCATGGAGTTCGAATTCGGAACCAACTGGTCGAACTATTCGTGGTTCGTCGGGGACATCTTCGGTGCGCCGCTGGCGGTCGAGGGGATATTGGCCTTCTTCATGGAATCGACCTTTTTTGCCGTCATGTTCTTCGGATGGAACAAAGTCTCCAAAGGCTTCCATCTCCTCTCGACGTGGCTCGTCGCGGTCGGATCGAATCTCTCGGCCTTCTGGATCCTCGTCGCCAACGGCTGGATGCAATACCCGGTGGGGATGGTGTTCAATCCCGACACCGTCCGCAACGAAATGGCCTCCTTTTGGGACGTCGCCCTCTCGCCCGTCGCGGTGGCGAAGTTCCTCCACACCATCGGCAGCGGCTACGTGATCGGCGCCTTGTTCGTGATCGGGGTTTCGGCATGGCTGATTCTCAAAGGGCGTGACGTCATCGAAGCGAAACGCTCGATGGTGGTCGGAGCCAGCTTCGGTTTGCTCGTATCGATCTTCCTTGCGGTGAGCGGGGACGAATCGGCCTACCAGGTCGCCCAGCATCAGCCGGTGAAACTGGCCGCAATGGAGGGACTTTACAAAGGGGAAGAGCGCGCCGGAATCGTCGCATGGGGCGTCCTCAATCCCGACAAACAGATCGGTGACGACCGGCCCGAATTTCTGGGCGACGTCACGATTCCCTACGCCCTTTCGTTTCTGGGATACCACGACGTCGACGCCTTTGTCCCCGGACTGGACGACCTGGTGTACGGCAACCCCGAGCACAACGTCGAAAGCGCCGCCTCCAAAATGATCAAGGGGAAAATCGTCGTTGAAGCACTCTCGGATTACAAAGAGGCGAAAAAAGCGGGCGACGAAGCAGCGATGGCCGCGGCGAACGCAAAGCTCCAGCAATACATGGGCTATTTCGGTTACGGCTACCTCGAAAAACCGACCGATATCGTTCCTCCCATCGCAATCACCTTCTACAGTTTCCACGTCATGGTGGGGCTGGGGATGTGGTTCATCGTCTTGTTCCTGGTCGTCCTCTACCTGCTGATGGCCAACGACATCACCCGCTTCCGCAAAGTGCTGTGGGTAGCCCTCTTCTCGCTGCCGCTGGGTTACGTCGCCGCCGAAGCGGGATGGATCGTCGCGGAAGTGGGACGCCAGCCCTGGGCGATCCAGGATCTCCTTCCCGTAGGCATCGCGGCGACGCAGATCGAAGCGGGGAACGTCCAGCTCTCGTTCTGGCTCTTCGCCCTCCTCTTTACGGGACTGTTGATCGCCGAAATCAAAATCATGCTCCGCCAGATCGCGCAGGGCATCCACGGAGGCCACTGATGTTTGAAAATCTAACATTGCACGAGCTGCAAATCTACTGGTGGAGCATCATCTCTTTGCTTGGCGGACTGTTTGTCTTCATCATGTTCGTTCAGGGAGGACAGACGCTCCTGAACCAACTTTCCGGCAATGAAACGGAAAAAACGATGCTCGTCAACTCGCTGGGGCGCAAATGGGAGCTTGGGTTCACGACCCTCGTCCTTTTCGGGGGGGCACTGTTCGCGGCGTTTCCCCTCTTTTACGCGACAAGTTTCGGCGGAGCCTACTGGGTGTGGCTCGCCATCCTCTTTACGTTCATCATTCAGGCCGTCTCGTACGAATACCGCACCAAAGCCGGAAACGTTTTCGGGGCGCGTACCTATGAGACGTTCCTCGCGATCAACGGCTATCTGGGTACTTTTTTACTGGGGGCGGCAATCAGCACCTTCTTCAGCGGTGCGGAGTTTCGGCTGGACGACAACAACTTCGTCTACTGGATGAGTTCCACCCGCGGCCTCGAAGCGCTGGCGGTATGGCAGAACTACCTCCTCCCCTTTGCGATGATCTTTCTCGTGCGGATCATCGGGGGAATGTATTTTCTCAACAACATCGACCATGAGCCGATCCGTGACCGCGCCCGCGCCATGATCAAACGCAATATCCTCTACTTTCTCCCCTTCTTCCTCGCATTCGTAGGATGGGTGCTGTTCAAGGACGGGTTCGCGTACGATCCGGTGAGCAAAGCCGTCACGCTGGTCCCGATGAAGCACCTGGGCACCTTTATTGAACTGCCCTGGATCGGGGCGATGTTCCTCCTCGGCGTTGTGATGGTTCTCGTCGCCGTTTTCAACTCGGTTTTCAAAGCGAAAAACTGCTGCATCTTCACCGTCGGGATAGGAACGGTCCTTACCGTCATGGCCCTGCTGCTCAACGTCGGGTTGAACGGAACGTCGTACTACCCCTCGGTATACGACCTGCAGCATTCACTCACGATTGAAAATTCATCGGGAAGCCACTATACTCTTGCAGCGATGTCGTATGCGTCGCTGATGGTTCCCTTCGTCCTCGCCTACATCGCCTACGTCTGGCATGCGATGGACCGGGTCAAAATCACCGAGGAGGAAATCACCTCTTCGGGCGAACACCACTATTAAGGAGATCGTCATGATCGACTACACCGAATCATTGATCTGGCTGGCCGCATGGCCGCTGATCATCTATCTGGGATACAAGTTCGCAGCGTTCAACATGGCCCACTTTACACGGATGGAAAAGTTCCTCGAAAAAGAGGAAAGTTCCCACTAAGGGGAGAGTATAATATGAATGAAGCCATCAGTCTGGCCGTGACCTTCGTCGCGATCATGATCGTATATGAATATCTGAAGCCTAAGGACGATAATAAATCAACGGATAAAGATGAAGATTAAATAAAATGAAGCCCGAGCCATCGCCCTCTTTCTTCAAAGTGCTGAAA
The DNA here is from genome assembly GCF_004347735.1 of Sulfuricurvum sp. IAE1. NCBI lineage: Bacteria > Pseudomonadati > Campylobacterota > Epsilonproteobacteria > Campylobacterales > Sulfurimonadaceae > Sulfuricurvum > Sulfuricurvum sp. IAE1. The sequence goes on from NZ_SLTI01000042.1 coordinate 70,979, forward strand.
AAATCGGCGGTCTCTTTTGCCGCGACCCTTCCCCTGTTGATGGGAGTCATTCTCCTCGTCGGGATGGTCCAGACGCTGGTAAGTCCGCAGATGATCGCCTCACTCTTCGGTCACGGGGTTCTGATCGATACCGTGATCGGGACGGCCGTCGGCGCGGTCGCTTCAGGGAACCCGTCGATCGGCTATATGGTCGGGGGAGAATTATTGGAACAGGGGATTTCGCTGTTCGCGATCACCGCCTTTATCCTCTCATGGGTGACGCTGGGCCTCGTCGGCCTACCTGCTGAGATCAGCGTCTTCGGCATCCGGTTTACCGTCGTGCGCAATCTCCTCTCCCTCGTTTTCACCTTTCTCATCTCGATCGCAACCGTCATGAGCGTCGAGGCCCTCTCATGAATTTATCCGATTTCAAAGGTATCTGGTTTTTGCTCGGCGTCGCGGTCGCCTACGGAGTGCTTTGGGGATTCGATCCGCACAGCGGCCTCAAGGCTCTGGAGAAAAGCGGCACAATCGTGTGGAGCCTTTTGCCGATCTTCGCTCTTGTGATCCTCATCACCGCCCTCGTCAACTATTTTCTCAAACCCGCCCGGTTCGTCAAACATTTCGGGGCCGACAGCGGCAAAAAAGGGTGGTTCCTCTCCCTCGCCAGCGGTGTTCTCAGCCACGGACCGATGTACGCGTGGTATCCGATGCTGCAGGAGATGAGAGAGCGGGGAATCAGGGACGGCTATCTGGTGGCGTTTTTGTATGCGAGATCGATCAAAATCCCTCTCCTGCCGCTGATGGTGGAGTATTTCGGGTGGCTTTTTACGATCGTGCTGACGTTCTATATTCTGCTGGGGTCGTGGCTTCAGGGGGTCGTTTCCGATCGCATCGGATCGAAAGGTCCCTGATTTCCCTTACATCCGAGCCAGTTTTTTGTTGAGGAGAAACGTCCCCCACGGGACGAGCGAAGCGACGAACGCCATGGCGCTGAACGAATAGTTCCAGCGATGGGCGGCGGCCGCCGCGACGAGCGCGGCGACGAACGCGATGAATAGCAGCCCGTGCGCCATCCCGACGATCTTGACCGCCATGGGAATTCCTGCCATGTATTTGAGCGGCATCGCGACGAACAGCAAGATCAGGTACGACCACCCTTCGATGTTTCCGATGAGGCGCAATGTGGCGATTTTATCGTTCATCGTGCCCCCTTTATTTCACGGGGCAGGTTTTCGGTGCGCTCACCTGCGCCATCCCGACAATCCCCTGTTCCAGAACCTGCACGTTGGAAAAACCGAGCATTTTGAGGTTCAGCGCCGCCGGAAATGCCCGCGTCGCCGAATGGCACAGAATCACCAGCCGCTTGTCGGAAGGAATTTGATCGAGGTTTTTCGCCTCGAAGAGCTCAGAAAGGGGGATCGAAAGGGTGTTTTGGTACCCCGAGCGGATAAACGCCTGCTCTTCGGGGGTGCGGATATCGATCACGACAATCGAGGGGTCTTTCCGGATTGCCTCAACAAACGCTTCAGGTTTAAGGAAGATCGTACTGTTAGCAAACGCTTCAAACGTCAGCTTGCCGTAAAAAGCATCGAGTTTTTTCGCCAGATCGGCATCATAGGCCGACGCCGGGAGGGAAAATGCCACCAGTGCGGAGGCCAAAAAAAGTTTCACTTTCATCGTGCTATCTTATCCTTCGTATCAGTATTGTTGTCCGAAGAATAGCGACACCCAACTAAATCTATAATAACTTGGCCATATTATAAAGATACGTTTCGATTATGGCTACTCTTCCTTCAGACTGAGCGACACTTTCTGCTTTTCGACATCCACCTCGAGCACCCGGATACGCCCCAGCTGCTGATTGACGCTGAGCACCTCGAGAGGGTGGGCGATTCGTTTTTCCGACATCTGGGAGATATGGATGAGGCCGTCGTTTTTGAGCCCGATGTCGACAAACGCGCCGAAATCGGCGATGTTGCGGACGACCCCCGAGACAATCGAGCCGGGTTTCAGCTCTTTGATGTCGGTCAGATCGGAGCGAAAAGCGATCGGGGGGAGAGATTCGCGGGGGTCGAACCCCGGTTTTTTCAATTCCGCGACGATGTCTCCCAGCGTCGCCTCCCCGATCCCCAGCTCGCGCGCGATGGCGGGGAGCTGCTCTTTCGTGATGCCCTGTACGTCGTAGCGCTCCATCAGCGCCGACGCCGCGCCGTAGCTCTCGGGGTGAACGCCCGTATTATCGAGGACGCTTTTGCCGCCACGAATACGGAAGAACCCCGCGCACTGTTCGTACGCCTTGGCCCCCAGCCCCTTGACCTTCAGCAGCTCCGCTTTGGAGCGAAACGCCCCTCTTTTCTCACGGTGTTCGACGATCGCTTTGGCGACCTTGTTCCCCACCCCCGCGACGTAGGAGAGCAAGGAGACCGAGGCGCTGTTGGGGTCGACCCCGACACGGCTGACGAGGTCTTCGGTCACGTCGCCCAGTTTCTTCTCCAGCAGCTTCTGGTTGACGTCGTGCTGGTACTGCCCGATCCCCAGCGATTTGGGATCGATCTTCACGAGCGCCGCCATCGGGTCGCGAAGCCGCTGGGCGATCGAGATCGCGCCGCGGATCGTGACATCAAGCTGCGGGTACTCCTCCTGCGCGATCTTCGAGGCCGAATAGACCGACGCCCCCGCTTCGCTCACGACCGTGTAGGCGAGGTTCAGCCCCTCCTCGCGGTTGAGCCGGGCGAAAAACTCCTGCGTCTCCCGCGATCCCGTTCCGTTGCCGATCGCTACGGCATCGATCCCGTAGCGCTGCGCGAACTCCTTCACCGTTTTGGCCGACTTCTCGTAATCGGACTGCGGCGGGGTCGGGTAGATCACCGCATGGGTCACATAGGTGCCGTTGGCGTCCACGACGGCGAGCTTGCACCCCGTACGGTAGGCCGGATCGACCCCAAGGATCGCGTGTTTGGCCACCGGAGGGGTGATGAGAAGCTGCGAGAGGTTTTTGCCGAACGTCGCTATCGCCTGCGCGTCAGAACGCTCCTTGATCAGGGCAAGGACTTCCCTCTCCAGCGAGGGGAACAACAGCCGCTTGAAGCCGTCCATATACGCCTCCATCAGGAGTTCTTTGGAGCTTTTGGCGTGGCGGGGGATGCGGAACCGCTCGATCGACTGCGCGACCCGCTCCGTGTCAATGGAGATTTTGACACTCAGCTCCTTTTCGGCAACGCCGCGCATCAGGGCGAGGTAGCGGTGGGAGGGGATGGAGGAAATCCGCTCGCTTTTGCCCGCGAGCTTGGCGTACAGACCGTCCTCTTTCAGCCCCTTGGCCCCCTTGATCTCGAACGAGGAGTATTCCATCATCTGCCGCCGCCAGTGGTCCCGCTCGCGCGGATCGTCGCTGTAGCGCTCGGCGAGGATGTCTCTCGCCCCCTGCACCGCCTCATCGGCCGATTTCACCGTGCCCTTGACAAACTGCGCCGCTTTTTGGAGAAACTCCCCCTTCTCGAGCCGTCCACTCTCCAGCAGATTCGCCAGAGGTTCCAGTCCAGAGGCGATCGCGCTCGCGGCGCGGGTGTTTTTCTTCTCCTTGTAGGGGCGGTAGATATCCTCCACCTCCTGCAGGCTCTGCGCCGCGTCGAGGCGGGAGCGCACCTCATCGCTCAGATGCCCCCGCTCGCCGATCAGACGCAGCACCTCCTCCTTGCGCTCCAGCAGTCTTTTGGCGTAGCCGTACACCTCCTCGAACGCGCGAAGCTGCTCGTCGCTCGCACCCCCCGTCATCTCCTTGCGGTAGCGGGCGATGAAGGGGATCGTGGCGCCTTCTTCGAGGAGCCCCAGGATATTGGCGACGTTTTTAGGGGAGATATTCGTTTTTTGGCTGAGAAGGTCGATCAGAGGGGTCATGGGAATCCTGCGGTGGTGAAATTAGGAGGGGAAGTGTACTCTGTTTTATTTAAACCTTCGTACTTTTCTGTTTAGCCAGAAAAGTACCAAAAGAGCATACCGCGATCCAAGAACGCTTGTTCCTCCCGGCACTTCTGCCTCCAGAACGGCTCTAGGTAATGAATCGCGGGAAAGTTTGATGCAATCATTTTCGCGGAACGCGAAAACAATAAGCAACCTGTTTTTCGAGCATCCTTGAAAGCCGCATGCGGAGGCAGCAGTGCCGGGAGCATGCGAGCGATTTGCTCGAAAGACGAGGTTTTTTGGGTTACTTTTTTTGCCGGCACAAAAAAAGTGACAAGGGACTTACAAAAAGTGTTTGACACCTTTGCCCTAGTTATAGTTATCACCTGCCCCCTATTTCCAAGTGATTTGTTAGATTATATTCTTCTCACTACGTTTCCTGAGTCTGCTAACAAAATGCCAAATCAAAGAAGCTATAAGTGATGCTAGAATTCCAAGAAGAAAACTAATCCCTCTTTCCACCCATATTCCCTCTTCAAGCTGTTTTCTTTGCTGCAAGAAAATTGCATCAATCACTTCTTGACGTGCATTTACAATGGGCTCTAATTCAGACTTTTTCTTCTCAAGGTTTTCTATAAGTTCTTGTGTAGTCTGGATCTCCGCTTTCTTTGATGAAATAAAGCGTGCAAGATGATCTAAATTATCTTCTGTTTCTTTCAATATTTTGTACTGATCTTTATAATTGTGAGCTTCTTGAAAAATTGCAGATCGCTTTTTTTCTGCTTGATGAATTGACATCCCTATGCTTGTTATTCCAAGCACAATTCCAATTATCGAAATAATTGTTGTTGGTTTAGGTGCCTTTTTATAATTACTTATCCAGATGTCAACAAATAGTTCTGAGAATTTATCAAACCGAAATGATAATAATGACTTTATTAATTCGATTGCTTCATGATAACTTTCTTCCGGTGGTGCATTATAAATATTAAAGCCACTATCAATTACCTCAGCTCCACTGGATTCTTCGTCAGTATAGTTTATGACTCCAGTAGGGTATTCCCATACATAAAATTTTAGATCAATTGGATTGGCGCATTTATGGCACGGTTCATCAAACTCAGCAACATATTGGGTTTCTGTGCCCATTCCTCGCTCTGACCCTGACTCTGATTCAAAGTAAAAATCATCTGGTCTAAGATAATGTTTGGCACCACAATTGGAGCACTTATAAGTTGCATTCCCAAGAATTTTATCACTCATATTTATTTTTATGCTCCTAAATAATCTAACTATTTATTCCAAAAATATCCCTATCTACCCAATTTCGAGCAGATCATCGGACACATAAAATCTCTAAATTTCAAAACATATCCATCAAATTAAACAAAATGACATATTTTCAGTAATTCTACGCTTTTTATCTTAATAATGTCCGTATCTCTTCTAAAAAGCAAGCGGATGAAACAGCGGTATAATGCCACTATCAAAACAAAAGGCCCCCCCTTGCCCCACCCTCCCCGCGACAAATACTCCGTCCTCAAACACACCTTTGGATTTTCAGGTTTCAGACCGTTGCAGGAAGAGGCGGTGGATGCGATCCTCTCGCGCCGCGATCTGGCGATGCTACTCCCCACGGGAGGGGGGAAATCGCTGTGCTACCAGCTTCCGACGCTACTGATGGATGGGATCACGGTCGTCGTTTCCCCCCTCATCGCCCTGATGCACGACCAGGTCCTCGCGCTCAAAGAGCTGGGGATCGAGGCGGAGATGATCTCCTCAACGCAGGATCGGCAGGAGCAACAGGAGGCGTTCGCCAAGGCGAAAAACAAGATACTGAAGCTCCTCTACGTCGCCCCGGAGCGGCTGGCCAACGGCTCTTTCCTCGCGTGGCTGGGGACGCTCGATATCAATTTTTTCGTCATCGACGAGGCCCACTGTATCAGCGAATGGGGGCATGAGTTCCGCGACGACTACCGCAGGCTGGGTGAACTGCGCTCCGCGTTCCCCCACACCCCGATCGCCGCCTTCACCGCCACCGCGACGCCGAAGGTGCGCGAGGACATCCTCTCCCAGCTTGGGCTTCGCGACCCGCTGATCCTGCGTGCGCCCGTGCTGCGCAAAAACATTTCCATCACCGTACGAGAGCGCGACGGCGGATGGCGCACTGATCTGATGAACATCCTGAAAAAACACGAGGGGGAGAGCGGGATCGTCTACGCCTTCTCCCGCCGCCAGACCGAGGAGCTGGCCGAATTCCTCTCCAAAAAGGGGCTCAAATGCTCAGCCTACCATGCCGGGATGAGTTCCGAGCAGCGTCGCAGCGTCCACCAGTCGTTTCTGAACGACGAGACGCAGATCATCGTCGCGACCGTCGCATTCGGGATGGGGATCGACAAGGGAGACATCCGCTTCGTCATCCACACCTCGCTTCCCAAGACGATCGAAAATTATTATCAGGAGATCGGGCGGGCCGGGCGCGACGGGATCGATTCGGAGGCGGTGCTGTTCTACTCGGGGAGCGATTTTTTTACCAAAAAACGGCTCATAGACGAGGGGGGCGACCCGCAGTACCGGGAGATGACCCTTTCCAAGCTCCGCGCCGCGATGGACTACGCCACCTCGGAGGAGTGCCGCCACAAAACGATCGCGGCCTATTTCAGCGACACGATCACCCCCTGCGGTGATAAATGCGACAACTGTCTGGACACACAGGGGAGCAAAAAGGAGATCACGACCCCCGCCCGGATGTTCCTCTCGGCCGTCTACAAGACGGGGGAGCGGTTCGGCGCGACCTACATCGGCGAGGTGCTCTGCGGGGAGGAGAAGGAGAAAATCCTCTCCAACGGCCACGAACGCCTCAGCGTCTTCGGGATCGGCAAAGAGATGAGCAAGAGCGTGTGGGGGACGATTGCCAAACGGCTCGTCGAGCTGGGAGCATTGGAGCCCGATGAGTACAAGGCGCTCCACCTCACCCCTCTGGGGGCGGAAATCCTGAGAGGAAAACAAAGCGTCCATATCCGCGAAGAGCGGCTGAGCCCCAAAAAAGCGGAAAAGAAATCCAAAGCCCCCCATCCGAACGCCCCTGCGCATTACGAGGAGTTCAGGGCATTACGCGCCACCATCGCCCGAGAAAACGGCGTCCCCGCCTACATCGTATTCGGCGACAAGACCCTCTACGAACTGGCTGAACGGCTTCCGCAGACGCGGGAGGAGATGCTGAACGTCAGCGGAATCGGGGAAGTGAAGTACGAGCGGTACGGGGAAGTGTTTCTGGAGCTCTCGCGAAACATCAAAGGAAACGGATAGAGCTTATCTCCCCCGCCCTTTTCCTTTTTTGGGAGCCGCTTTTTTCGGTTCCTCTTCACGTGCCACGCGCGGCCCGCGCTTGCCGATATGTTTGGGCTGTACCGGTTCTTTTTTCTTTTTGTTCCCGAACGCTCCGGGAGTGCGCCCTTTTTTCTCCGCTTCTTTGCTCATGCTTTTGCCCCGCGTTTTGACCAGGCCGTCGGTTGAGGGCGGTTCGAATCCCGCTACCGGAACGATCTCGACGTTTTTGCCCAGCATCGCGACGATTTTTTTCCACGAGAGCGATTCGGAAGCGGAAAGAAGCGTTATCGCCGTCCCCTCTTTGCCCGCCCGTCCGGTACGGCCGATCCGGTGGATGTAGTCGCTGGCGATGTGGGGGATGTCGTAGTTGATGACGACGTCGAGTCCATCGATATCGAGTCCGCGCGCGGCAATGTCGGTAGCGACGAGGATGCGGCTTTTCCCTTCCCGAAAATCGCGCAGCGCACGGTCGCGCGCACCGTGTTTTTTGTCCCCGTGGATCGTAACGCAGGGCAGACCGCTTTCGCGCAGGTATTCGCTCACCTCGTCGGCGATTGCCTTGGTACGGGTAAAGACCAGAACCTGGGGATAGTTATTCGAGCCGATCAGGTACGCCAGCAATTCCCGTTTACGCTCGGCTTCGGTCGGATGGACGATCTGGCGGATCGTGGCGTCGGCGGCTTTGAGATTGTCGATTTCGACCAGCAGCGGGCGCTTAAGGACCCGCTCCGAAAGTCGTTTGACGGCCCCCGTCATCGTTGCCGAAAAAAGTGCTGTCTGACGTGAGGGAGGCAGCATGTCGACGATCTGTTCGATTTCGCGGATAAATCCCATATCCATGATCGTGTCAGCCTCATCGAGAACGAGATGGCTGATTTTTGAGAGGGGGATATGCCCCTGCTTATTCAGCTCGATCAGGCGTCCGGGGGTTGCGATCAGCAGGTCGGCTCCTTTGGAAAGCGACGCGATCTGTTTGTCGATGTTCACCCCGCCGAAGACGTTGAGTATCCGCAGATCGAGGCCCAGCGCGTATGAGCGGATCGCGCGGGTCATCTGGGTAGCCAACTCACGCGTGGGGACGAGGATGAGCGCACGGGGACGCGCGATCTCGTCGGCATCGCCTTTTCCGAGCTGCTGGAGGATCGGCAACGCGAATGCGGCCGTTTTTCCCGTCCCCGTCTGCGCCGCGCCGAGGATATCCCGACCCCGAAGCATCAGCGGGATGACTTTCGTCTGAATCGGCGTCGGGTCGGTATAGCCGAGTGCGGAAAGATTGGCCTGAAGCGTGGGGTTCAATGTCGAAAAGGGCATGAATCCTCCGAATATTGTAATTAGATGGGCAAATCATACCTTTTTCGTCCTTATACCCCCGCATTTTGGTATTAATTTTGCTACGATTACGCAACTTATTATCTCGGAGTATTCTTGTGAAAGCATTTGCGCTTTTAGCCGCCGTCGTTACACTGTCGTGGGGAGCCCCCGCCATGACCAAAGGGACCGTTCTGGACAAACAGACCCAAAAGCCGATCGCAGGCGCGATCGTCACCGCCAACGGTAAAGAATACCGCACCGACGCGGAAGGCAATTTTGCCATTCCCGCTTCGAAAAAGATCGGGGTCCGCGCCCTAGGGTATGACCGGAAATTCTACGCCGGGAGCGGGAAAATGTTCCTCAGCCCCGTTACGCCCAAAGCGATTTATCTCTCCAGCTTCGGAGCCACCAGTTCGAAACTGATGGGCAACGCCAAGGAGCTCATCAAATCGACCGAAATCAACGCCCTCGTCATCGACATCAAAATGGACCGCGGCCAGATCGCCTACCGCACGGCGAATCCGACCGCAAACAAAATCGGGGCGCAGGAGGTCATCCTCTTCAAAGACCTCAAAAAATTCGTCGCCGACCTCAAAGGACAGGGAATCTATACGATCGCCCGTATCGTAACGTTTAAAGATTCCCCTTTCGTCACCGCCAATCCGCATCTGGGCGTCCGCCGCAGCGACGGAACCCTTTTCCAGGACAAAGAGGGACTCTACTGGATCGACGCTTCGCGTCGCGAAGCGTGGGATTACCCGATCGCCATCGCCAAAGAGAGTGCCGCGGCGGGATTTGACGAAATCCAGTTCGACTACATCCGCTTCCCCGATGCCAGAGGAGTGAAATTCGCCGTTGAGAATACGCAGGCCGAACGGGTCAAGGCGATTTCGGGCTTTCTCGAAAGCGCCCGCCGCCAGCTGCTCCCTTACAACGTTTTCGTCTCTGCCGATATATTCGGTTACGTCAGCTGGCACAACGCCGACATCGAAATCGGCCAGCGCGTCGACGCGATCGCCCCGTTCGTCGATTACATGTGCCCGATGCTCTACCCCAGCGGATTCAACGCCGGAATTCCAGGTTACACCAATCCCGTCGCCGCCAATTACGAAATCGTCAAACTCTCGCTCGACAAGGCCCTCGAAAAATCGGGAACGTCGCCCAAAGCGTTCCGTCCTTGGCTTCAGGCTTTCCGCGATTACGCTTTCGACCGCCGCATCTACGGCGAAAAGGAGATTCGTGACCAGATCCGCGCCAGCGAAGATTTCGGAAGCAACGGATGGATTTTGTGGAATCCGCGCAACGTCTACACCGCCGCAGGGCTGATGCGTGAAAACCAAAACGTCACCCAAGTCTCCAAACCAAGCCCCGCCAAAGCCGAAAAACCCGCATCTTAATGGAGTTTTCGGCTCTTCCGATTGCCGAGCGGATCGACACGATCCGCTCGGAACTGCTCTCTTCCAACCGCCTTATCCTCCAAGCCCCGCCCGGAGCGGGTAAAACGACTGCCGTTCCCCTTTCGCTGCTGGATGAGCCGTGGCTTGGGGAGAAAAAAATCATCCTTCTCTCCCCCAGACGTATCGCCGCACGTACGGCCGCGATGCGTATGGCCCAGATGCTGGGCGAACCCCTCGGCGAGAGGGTCGGATACCACATCCGCGGAGAACGCCGCTGCGGGAACCGGACGCGCATCCTCGTCATTACCGAGGGGATACTGACCCGCTATCTCCAAAACGACCCCGCCCTCGAAGAAGCCGCTTTGGTGATTTTCGACGAATTTCACGAACGAAACCTCCACAGCGACCTCTCGCTTGCTTTTGCCCTTCAGGCGCAGGAGGCGCTCCGCGAGGACCTGAAACTGCTGGTGATGTCGGCTACCCTCGATACCCGCGGGCTCAGCGAACTGATGGGACACCCTCCCATCATCACGAGCGAGGGGCGCAGTTATCCCGTCGATATCGTCTACCGTCCCCCTTCGGCCGCTCTCCCCGATCCCAAGAACCTTACCGGCGAAACGTTCCGTACCGTACTCGAAGCGCTCCGCAGCGACGAGGGGGATATTCTCGTATTCCTCCCCGGCGAGCGGGAAATCCGTGATCTTGCGGCACGTCTGGAGGGGGCACGCGATACGTTCCCGGGTCTGCTGATCGCCCCGTTGTACGGAAACCTCACCCGCGAAGAGCAGCAATCCGCCATCCTCCCCGCATCGCGGCGCAAAATCGTCCTCGCGACCAACATCGCCGAAACAAGCCTTACCATCGAAGGGATCCGCATCGTTATCGACACGGGTTTCGAACGTCTCTCCCGGTTCGATCCCGCTGTCGGTATGGAGCGCCTCGTAACCCAGCGCATTTCACGCGCGTCGGCCGATCAGCGTGCGGGACGCGCGGGACGAACCTCGGCAGGGAAATGTTACCGGATGTGGAGCGAATACGCCCATCACGCACTGAGCCCCTTCCGCCACCCCGACATTCTCACCGCCGATCTCGCCCCGCTCGCCCTCGAGCTGGCCGCATGGGGTTCGGACGACTTGCGGTGGATCGATCCGCCCAATCCCTCGCACCTCTCGCACGCACGCGAACTGTTACGCGAACTGGGGGCTTTGGAAGGAAATATCACCCCGCACGGGCGGGAAATCCTCTCGCTTGGGCTTCATCCCCGTGCGGCCCACATGCTGCTAGGCTCACGCGGACTCGGCTTTGAGGGCGAAGCGATCCTCCTCGCGGTCCTCGTTTCCGAACGCGATTTCATCCCCGCAGACGAGCGCTTCAGCGACATCGGCGAACGCTTTCGCATCCTGCGAAACGCGCTGGCTTCCAACCGCGTCGGAACGCACCTCCAGACCCATGTTCAAGCGGTGCGCGACATCGCACGCCGACTCGGCACCCCGCTTCAATGGAGCGAAAACATGGCGGGCGAAACGCTCGCCGTGCTCCTCTCGTTCGCCTATCCCGACCGCATCGCCCGTGCACGGGGAGGCGGAAAATTTCTCACCTTCGAGGGGAAAGAGGCATACCTCCCCCCTAACGATCCTCTCGCAACCGCCGAATGGCTCGTCATTGCCCGCAGCGACGGAGACGCCAAAAGTGCGCGGATCCATCTGGCGGCCTTGCTTGAGGAAACGGCATTGCGACACTACCATCCCGGACTCTTTAGCTCCGAAACCCTCGTCGAATGGAACCCTCAGACCCGACGGGTCGAAGCCCGCGCGCTTGAACGCCTCGGAGCGGTGCTCCTTTCCAGCCGCCCGATCCCCGATCCCGATCCGGAAAAAACCAAAGCCGCCCTTTTAGAGGGTATCCGCCTCCACGGTCTCGAATCGCTCGGATGGGACGATAATGTCCGGCAATTGCGCTCGCGCCTCATCGCATTGAAACATCACTGCCCGCAGCACTGCGACACCGATTTCAGCGACGACGCGCTGTTGTGCGGACTGGAATCGTGGCTTCTCCCCCATCTGGGTGGGGAACGCTCGCTCGCAGAATGCGCCGCTATGGCATGGGAAGAGATTTTGCTCTCTTCGCTCTCCTGGGAGAGCCGGTGCGAATTCGACCGTCTTTTGCCCAAGCGTTTCAAAGCCCCCACGGGGAGTGAAATCGCTATCGACTATCGTGATCCCGACGCACCCGTGCTTGCCGTACGGATACAGGAGATGTTCGGAACGACCAGCCACCCCTCGGTACTGGCGGGAAAACTGCCCCTGACGCTCCATCTCCTCTCCCCCGCGCACCGCCCGATTCAGATAACCCGCGATCTGGTCGGGTTTTGGAGCGGCTCGTACGCAGAGGTCAAAAAAGAGCTCAAAGGGCGCTACCCCAAGCACTACTGGCCCGACGACCCGGCAATAGCCCAGGCGACGAAAAAAACAAAGAAATTTATGGAGGGTTAAATGCTCACGCGGTCTTCGAGCGCGCGGGTAAGGGAGAGGATATCGACGTTCTCCAAACTCACCCCCGTCGGAACCCCCTGCGCGATACGGGTAAAGCGGACGTTGCAGTCGGCGAGCTTGTCCTCGATGTAGAGAATCACCCCCTGATTGGCGATCGAGGGGGTAAGAGCGAAAATCACCTCTTTGATTCCGCTGTTGACGACATCGCGCAGATGGGAGACGTCGAGCTCATCGAGTGAGTCGAGGACGAAATAACGTCCTTCGAACAGGCCGTTTTCCTCGAACGTGAGGATGTCTTTGGCGTTTTCGACGATGCAGAGCAACTCGTGGTTACGGTGCTCGTCGCTGCAGATGGGACAGAGCTCGTCTTCACTCAGACCGCCGCACGAACGGCATTTTCTCAGGCCGGAGATCGCGCTTTCGATCGCATGGGCGAGTTTGAGCGCGCCGAAACTGTCATGCATGACCATATGATACGCCAGCCGCGTCGCCGATTTCTGTCCGATCGTCGGCAGACTCTGCAAAGCGTCGACGAGGCGGTTGAATTTGTCCAGGGATCGTTTCATCCGGGTATTATACTACAACACGCTTTCCCGACAATGCCTCTGATCGGGAACAGATAAACTTTAGTCTTATAGGCTCAATTAAGCTAACATCATTTTCCGTATGGTATAATTCGCAAAAACCTAACTTCACAGACATTACGGAGCATACGCGTGGAAGAATTGAGCTATTATGAAATTTTGGAAGTAAGCCGCAACGCGAACGGCGACGAAATCAAAAAAGCCTACCGCAAAATGGCCAAACTCTACCATCCAGACCGTAACCCCGACGATCCGGACGCGGAACACAAATTCAAACTCTGCAACGAAGCCTACCAGGTCCTCAGCGACGAAAAACAGCGTTCCATCTACGACCGCTACGGCAAAGAGGGGCTTCAGGGGGGCATGGGCTCCTCGCGGGGCGGATTCGGCGGATTCGACGATCTGGGCAGCATTTTCGAAGAGATGTTCAACGGCTTTGCGGGAGGCGGACGCCGCGGAGGGCGTTCACAAGCCGATAAATTCCCCCTAGACATGGGCGTCGAGATGCGCATCAGTTTCAAAGAAGCGGTCTTCGGCTGCGAAAAAGAGATCACCTTTACTTCCAAAACCTCGTGCAAAAGCTGTAAAGGGACGGGAGCCAAAGAGGGTAAAGTAACCGGCTGTTCGCAATGCGGCGGAAAGGGACAGGTTTACATGCGCCAGGGCTTCATGACCTTCTCGCAGACGTGCCCCGCATGTCACGGCGAAGGGACGATGGCGAGCGAAAAATGCCCCGACTGTAACGGCAAAAGCTATACCGAGAACCAGGAGAAAGTAACCGTCAAAATTCCGGCCGGAATCGACACGGGCAACCGCCTGCGCGTTTCAGGACGCGGAAATACCGGCAAAAGCGGCGTACGGGGCGATCTGTACGTCACCTTCGACGTCGAAGAAGACAGCCACTTCATCCGTAACGGCAACGACGTCTACCTCGAAGTTCCCGTATTCTTTACCCAGGCGGTACTGGGCGAAGCGATCACGATCCCCTCGCTCACCGGCGAACTCACCCTCGAACTCGAAACGGGGACCAAAGACACCCAGCAGTACCGTTTCCGCGGCGAAGGGATCAGCGATGTTCACGGTCGCGGCAAGGGCGACCTCATCGCGCAGGTGCGCCTCACCTATCCCTCACGCCTCTCCGGCGAGCAGGAAGAACTTCTTCTCAAACTCCAGGAGAGCTTCGGCATCGAATCCAAACCCCACGAAAGCCTCTTCGAATCGGCCTTCGAAAAAGTCAAAGGGTGGTTCAAGTAACCGCCCGCCATTAACGACACTGATGCGGGCTTACCCCTTTTAGCTGTTCGCCCGTTTTTGTATCACGCACGATGACCACCGATTTCGGATAGGCCGAGCACATACCGTTGACGGTAGTGTAGATACTGCTTCCATCGGCTGTAAATCTGACATTTTTGGTGAGCAATTCGCCCGATGAATTGTACGCATCGACATTGTAATATCCCGATACACCCGCACATCCCGTCCATACGGTTCCTATCAGTACGATGACAAATAAACTTTTCATCTTCATCTCTATTTGCATTCCGGTTTCCACTGATATTCGGCGATTTTGGCAGCATCAGATTGCAGTTGTTCAAAAATTTCTTTGAGCATTTTGTTTTTTTCTTCGGACGAAAGCTGCTCGAAAACGGGTTTGCGGATACCGTATTGAAGCATAAACGTTCCGTCGCATTCGGCGGGATGGAAAGTTTTTTGTACGTCGGCCTCGAAATGTGCATGTTCATGCGACGGCTCGAAAATCAACAACACATATCCGCTCTCCCCTTTTTGGTAAAGCGAATAATGGGGAACAATTTTTTTGCTGTCCAGTCCGGCTTTGGTCGCCTGTATAAACTTTGACGCATCTACCTTGAATTTATAATGGATCAGGGTAATCAAACGACTCCAGTTTTCTACCGGCTCGTCATCGGTGGTGTATTCATACAATGCCATTGCACTGTTTTCATTTTGAAAAGCCAACGTATATTGTTTACCGAACATTTCCATGTTCTTGGGCACGACGTACGGTTTTGCATACGCGCATGCCGCAACAAACAGCCCTGCCATACATAACTTTTTGATGATTTGAGACGATTGCATGATTATCCTTTTTACGCTGAGTGAAAGGCTATTTGGAGAGATAAGAGAAGTATTACACTTTTTAAAGTAGTATCTTTTCTGAACAATATTAAACTAATTCAGCTTAAAAATGATTAACGACGTTTTCCACATTATTTTATTTATCCCATCCGTCTTTGATATACAAGCTGTCCAATATCCGCCGGGATCGTTTCTGAAGGTCTTCGTAGGTGTACTCGCGTGCAAGCGGTTCGAGTTCTTTTGGGAGATTCGGAACACGGGTGTAAATAAGCTGTATTGACACAATTTTTTTCATTGTACGCTCTGGATTGAATTTATAACAAGTAATATGTTTTATTCGTGTTTCTGTTTTTAAATAACGATTCGCTGGAGTATATTCTTCATATACCATGCATGGATAATTCTCTTTTCCATGGTGTTCGACATGTGCATTTATATAATACACACGTCCATTCTTCTCGGTTCCTTGTCTGTATCGATTTGAAATATACTCCTTATCTCCCCTCTCCAATGCTCTATCCGCGTCGGTGTAAGGGGTGATATAACTAGAGAAGCCGATGTCATAACTTAATACAATCGCACCATTTGGCAAAGTTTGCCCTATTCCTACCGAGTATCCATTCTCATGTACCATCATATTCCATGGGTGATTCATCTTAATAAAATCACTCTCTCTGAATTCAGGAAATAATGAACAAAAACCTTTTTCATGGCACCGTGGATAGTCTTGGCTTTTCATTGATAGATCGTAAAACGGCATCGGTAAATCCACTGCGCGATCTTTTAGTATCATCTGCTTATCATCGGGGTAGATGGTTGACATATGGGGCTGTGAACATCCGCTTATCAGCATAATCATCCCAATAAGTAATATATGCTTCATTAGGTAGCCTGTCCCTTTTTTCGGAAACAACCGCCCTTTTTCCTTCAAAATCATTTGAACTTTTTGAATATCTGTGCGTGCGTGCCTAAACGAATAAACGTCATAGTTGTACTGTCACCGCTTATTTGATAAATCAGTAGCCAATCGTTTTTGACATGACATTCATACGCACCTTCCCATCCACCTTTGAGGGAATGGTTTTTATGCTTCTCATCTAACATTTTGCTATCAAGGAGCGTACTCATAACTTCTTTTAGAAGCGTAAAATCATCGGCTGAAAACTTACCACTTTTTCTATCTCGCTCAATGTCTTTTTTAAAAAATCGATGGTACTCAGGAATGTACATTAGAGACCAAGATCGTCAAATAGTTCTTTGGCAGAGGTGTGTTTGACGATATTTTTACCTTTTTTAACATCTTGAATTGCAGCTTCAGTCTCATCGTTTGGAATACGCAGTTCAAACGGTAATCCCTTATGCAACACGACACTATGTAGAAATAGACGCGTCGCTTCACTTGTAGTCAGACCCATTTGCTTCAGGTATTCAGCTGCTTTATTTTTAATTTCAGGGTCGATTCGTACCGTCATTGCAGTTCCAGTCATGACAACCTCCTTTTTCTATCATTGTACATCAAGTGATGTACAATGTCAATGTTTATTCAGAAATGGCGAAGATTTAATTCATCTTCTCCCTTTTGGTTTATTTCTCCCATCCGTCTTTGATATACAAGCTGTCCAATATCCGCCGGGATCGTTTCTGAAGGTCTTCGTAGGTATACTCGCGTGCAAGCGGTTCGAGTTCTTTTGGGAGATTCGGAACACGGGTGTAAATAAGTTTAATACCTACTCCTTTCGCCATTGTCCGTTCGGGATTAAACTTAGAACATTCAATATATTTAAAATATGTTTCTGTATTCCATCCCTTGCCCATTGGACGATATGTTTCGGTTACCGTACATGGATAACTTTCTTTACCGTAATGTTTAATTTGAAAAGGAATACGCACGATATCCCCATTTCCATATTGTTTCCCAACATAAGAATTGTAATATTTTCGAATAAACTCTTCATCTCCATTCTCCAATGCTCTATCCGCGTCGGTGTAAGGGGTGATGGAAACGTAAAAATCAATATCATATGCCAGATAACTATCTTTTTTTGTCATCAAATGCAGACCGTGCCCTGAATCACTCTGTCCTGTTATCCACCCTCTCATCATTTCATTCCAATCACCATCCTTTGCAACTGGTGTTGCGGCTTCATAATGTTCATGTTTCAGCATCCAGTGGTGGTTAAATTTATCTGCCGAAGTAAAAACATTAAGTACCGCTGTTTGACCAGGTTGATTAGCACATCCTGTAATCAACAATACCATAGCGCTAAAAATAATATTTTTTATCATAATTCATCTCCCTCTTTTGTCGTAGTTTCTAGATGATAAACATTTGATATGCTAGGATCCGTATGAATTTTCAGGTAAAAATCTTGTAATAGAGTTTGTTGGTTTGTTACTGTAGGATCATAATAAAAATCTTTTTTGCTTGTTACTCCCTCATCCCCACACCCTATCACACACTTATATCCTGAATGCGAAGATGTTTTATCCGGATTATCCAAATTGGCTTCCAGCCCGCCGTTAAAGAGAGTTGGTAATCCTCGGGTCAAATCGTATCCCAAATTCTTCCAAAAATCTTTTTGGTTATTAATTCCTGCCGTGTTGCCGCCTAGTATTGCCACCAAATCCCCAGGATTAACGGAAGATTTGAAGATATTTAGAACACCTAAATCATTTTTGTAATTTGTATTGATTGTTTCAATCCCTCCATTTATCTCAACAAACAACTCCCCTGCCGCATCAGAGCTTACCGGAGAACCGTCATATTGGGTCGTGAATTTCGCATTTGGATTGTTTTGTACGATTGAACCGATTTCGTCCTGGTTTAGTTTCGTGCCCAGATAATCCTGCACCGTTCCTGCGGAATGCGCGGCCGAGTTGAGATTTCCGTTTGTAAGTTTAGTCAATTGTGTTTTGATCTCTCCGCTTTGTCGTGCTCCCCCCGTAGCCAGTTGAGTCATATTGGTTGTAACTGCAAGCTTATCTTGTCCTACTTCGATCAAATCTCCGACAATACCATGGGTCTGATTATAGTTTAGTAATGCTATGCTCGGATTTCCTTGTTGCTCGCGTTGATTTTGCAATGCTTCAGCCACGCTGTTCATGATACCATTTGTAAAAAGCTTATCCAAGTGCAATTGCTTTGGTTACCAACTATGAATATTTTACAACAATTAAAAATATTTGTCGAGGCTGCTATGTGAACAATTTTTAGACTTTGGAAAAATTTTAATGGAGAAAATCGCCGCCATACAAAGCGGCGATAAGGAAAAAAGGAAAAGAATTACGCGGTTTTGCGTTTGGGGTATGCCATTGCGATCACGATCGCGATAACGGCATAGGTGACGGGGACGAAATCGGGAACCGGCACAGGGTCGCCTTTCGCGTACGAGTGAAGCCCGGCGAGGTAGTAGTTGACTCCGAAATAGGTCATCAGCACCGATGTAAACGCCAACAGGGAGACGACGCTGAAAATATAGTCGCTGTACGCCCCCTTGATAAAGCGCAGGTGGATAACCACCGCATAGACGAGGATCGTCACGAGCGCCCACGTCTCTTTTGGGTCCCATCCCCAGTAACGGCCCCAGCTTTCGTTCGCCCAGACGCCGCCGAGGAAGTTTCCGACGGTGAGGAGCACCAGGCCGATGATGAGGCTCATTTCGTTAATGGCGTTGAGCTCTTTGATCGCGAGGTTGAGGCGTCCGGCGTTTTCGCCCCGTTTAAAGACGAAAAGCAGCAGCGTAATCATCCCCAGCAACGCTCCCAGACCGAGGAACCCGTAACTGGCCGTAATCATCGAGACGTGGATGGAGAGCCAGTACGACTGCAAGACCGGAACGAGGTTCGTCACCTGCGGATCCATCCAGTTCAGGTGGGCGACGAAGAGGATAAGCCCCGTCAGGATAGAGGTCGCGGCCATCGTCATGACCGAGCGGCGGGAGAATATGAAGCCCGCAAGCACGGTCGCCCATCCGATGTAGATCATCGATTCATAGCCGTTCGACCACGGGGCGTGCCCCGAGATGTACCAACGGACCGCCAGCCCGAGGGTATGGGCCGCAAAAAACAGTACCAGCAGCCCGAACGACAGTTTCGTAAACCACTCCATCGTAAACGACGGTTTAAGGATTTTAACGAACGACAGGATCAGCAGGAGGAAACCGACGACGAAATACAACGGCCAGAGCTGTTCGAAAATATTGGCTTTGTTGTAGAAAATCTCGGCCTTGAGCTTCATGTCGGCCGGATAGACGCTTGCCCCGACAAAACGCTGGTATTTGTCGATCCGCGCGAGCGCTTCGTCGGCCTGTTTCCAGTCGCCGCTTTTGATCGCGGCGTCGATGGAGCTGAAATAGCCGATTGCGAGCAAACGGACCACTTCGCCCTCTTTGGGCTGCAACGTCTGGAGCGCCTCGATCGTCGCGTCCCATTTGTGGTTTTTATCGTTCGGTCGCGGCCACATGCGCACCAGTGAACCGGTGTAGACCATATAGGCGACATTTACCCGTTCGTCCACCTGCAACAGTGCCTTGTCGAGTTTGTCCCGTTTTCCGGGAGATTTGCGGTTGGCTTCATCGACGAGTTTGGCGAGTTTGTAGCCCGCGATTTCGTCGGGAAATTCGAAAAACTGCGAAAATGCGGCCGTCTTGGCATTCTCGGGGATGCCGATGAGTTTATTGATCTCCTTGTCTGCTGTGCGGATCATCGCGATTTCGCGCCACGCGTCGGGGCGTAGCATCATCCCCAGAACCACCTGGTTGGACGTAAGCCCCATAAACGTATCGTTACGGTTCAGTTTGGCAAGGATTTCGTGGGTCAGCGTGTCCATCGGCTTCATCCGTCCGCTGGCGTCCTGGACGACGAGGTGCCCGAATCGTTCGGCATGGGCTTTGTCAAAAGCCTTGGCGGTCTGGATAACCGGGTTGGACTCATCCGAAGCGACCGCATCGGCCGATGCAAACGCCATCACGGCGATCAGAAGCGAAGCCGCGGTTTTTTGCGCATTGATCGATTTGAGTTTTTCGCCCAGTGCGCTGAAACGGCCCGTTTTGACAAACAATACGCCAAAAAGGCCGATCGCAAGCAGCAGGTATCCGATGTAAGTAATCAGGGTGCCCGGATCGCGGTTGACCGAGAGGACCGTTCCCAGTTCATCCTGGTCGTACGAGGACTGGAAGAAACGGTATCCCTGGTAATCCAGGACATGGTTCATATAAATGCGGAAATCGAACTCTTTTTTGTTCGCATCGTCGATCACCGTCACTTCACTGGCGTACGACGCCGGAGACATCGATCCCGGATAGCGCTCCAGCTGAAAATCCCGCAGGGCAACGGCAAAGGGAAGTTTACGCTCGATCGAGCCGTAGGAAACCTGGATCAGCATATCGCCGAGTTTCACCTGCACCGCTTCGCCGATCTCGCCGGGAGTTCCCATGACGAGGGCCTGCGTGCGTTCTTTCCCTTTAACGAAACTAAACGTCAAGGCATCGGCACCTTTCATCATCGGCCCTTTGGCGGGGAGCGAAACCAGTTTTTTCACCGCTTTGGGGAGGAAGTTGCGCATCACGAATCCGCTTTGCGGGCTTTGGTAGAGGGTACGTCCCGCAAAAAGGTGTTTCCCGCCATTAAGAGGAGCGCTTTGCTGCGTATCCATGCTCAGCGTCATCAACGGCTGCGGCGTCGTCAGGTATGGCCGACCGTTTTCGACACTGAGCGATACGACGGGCTTTTCGAAGGTTTTGCCCGAACTAAAATCGATCACCACGTCGTTGGCTTCGACGAACTCCCCTTGCATCAGCTGAACCTGCTGTGCCCCGGCGGGACCCGTGACCATCAATTCGATGAGGGGCTTGCCCGCAGGATCGGCAACCATCTCATACGATGCGTCACCCATATAATTTTCCAGCTTGACCTTCACCTGCTCGCCGCCGACGTCAAGCGTCCGCTCGAAATCGTTCGTCGAGCGCTTGGAGAGGAAAAGAGGCTCTTCGAACGTATAGGTGTTTTCGCCTTTAAGCACCGAAAAGGTGATATAAGGCTCCGCGCTTGTGATCGCGTCGTTCTTTTCCCCTTCGCGGATGTGCATCATCCCCTCGTATCCGACGTAGCGGGTGACCGCCGCGCCGATCAGGATGATCAAAAAAGCGACATGGAATAAAAACACCAGCGCTTTTTCACGCCGTGCCATTTTAAAATTGACGATGTTGATCGTCAGGTTGAGGGCCAAAAGCGCCAGCAGCACTTCGAACCAGCGCGCGTTGTAAACGTCGGCTTTGGCACTCATGGTGCCGTAGTCGTTTTCGATGAAGGTCGCATAGCCGATAGCCACGGCAAAAACCAGCATCAAAACGGCCATCGTTTTCATGGACCCCAGAAGGGAGAGTATTTTATTCATTGAAAGACCTGTCCTGTAATATCGGTGCAATTGTAGTCGCAAACCGGTAAATATTTGTTAACCCCGTGTAAATAGTCACACACCCTCTAAAATCATTGCCTCGGCAACCCGCTTGAACGCCGCGATGTTGGCCCCGTCGACGAAGTTGCGTTCACATCCGTACTCTTTTGCCGTCAGGGAGACCCGCTTGTATATCTGGGCCATCAGTTCCTGCAGCTTGCGGTCGACTTTATCGTAGTCCCATTTCTCCATCGAGGCATTCTGACTCATTTCGAACTCGCTCACCGCCACCCCTCCGGCATTGGAAGCCTTACCCGGGGAGAAAAGGACCCCTTCGCGCTGAAGCAGTTCGATCGCATCCGGTTCGGTCGGCATGTTTGCCCCTTCGACGACCGCAACGCATCCGTTTTCGATCAGCTTGGCGGCGTCGGTGCGGCTAAGTTCGTTTTGCGTCGCGCACGGGAACGCCGCGAAACAGGGATAATGCCACGCCGCATGTCCCCCGGCGGGATAGTCGGCTTTGGCGGTGTATACCGATCCGGGAACGCGCGTCGCGTACCCTTCGAGCGATGCGCGGGCGCCGTTGCCTTTGAGTTCGCGGACGACGCACAGGTCGATCCCCCTGGGATCATAGATCGTCCCTTCGCTGTCGCTGCAGGTAACGACCAGAGCCCCCATCTGCTGGAGCTTTTCGATCGTATGAAGCGCGACATTCCCTGCCCCGCTGACGCAGCACGTTTTTCCCTCAAGCGTCTCCTGAAGTTCCTGTGAGAGCATCTCGGCGGCGAAATAGACGACCCCGTACCCCGTTGCCTGCGGACGCATCAGCGACCCGCCGAACTCGTAGGGTTTGCCGCTGAGGACCCCGTCGTAATTACGGGTGATCCGCTTGTACTCGCCGTAGAGGTAGCCGATTTCCCGTGCTCCGACCCCGATATCCCCCGCCGGTACATCGACGCGCGCGCCGATGTACTGGTAGAGTTCGCGCATGAAAGCGCGGCAGAATTTCATGATCTCGAAGTCGCTTTTGCCTTTCGGATCGAAATCGCTCCCCCCCTTCGCCCCGCCGATGGGGAGCCCGGTCAGGGAATTTTTGAAAATCTGCTCGAATGCCAGGAATTTCAATATCCCCGTATCGACGCTGGGATGGAACCGCAATCCCCCCTTGTAGGGTCCCAGAGAATTGTTAAACTGTATCCGGTAGCCGTTGTTGATGTGTACGCGGCTTTGGTCGTCCACCCACTGGACCTTGAACTGTATGACACGGTCGGGGGTCACAAGCCGTTCGAGGATAGCGTAACGTTCATAGCGCGGATCGCTCCGGACGATCGGCTCAAGCGACGAGAGCACTTCGCTGACCGCCTGCAAAAACGTATTGTCGGTATTGACGTTCGACTGTTTAAGATTCGCGAGGATGCGTTCGACCATGCCCTCTCCCTTCGGTTATTTCAGTTCGCCCCAGTGTCTACCTATGTGCATCGAGGTTTTAAGGGGGACCCTCAGGTGCGCAACCGTCTCCATCGCCTCGACGAAACGGCGCGCATACCCTTCGGCCTCCTCTTCATCCGCTTCGAAAATCAGTTCGTCGTGGATCTGAAGGAGCATGTCGGCTTTCATCCCCTCCTCGCGGATCATCGCGTCGATCTTGTTCATCGAGAGTTTGATCAGGTCGGCCGCCGATCCCTGAAATACCGTATTGACCGACTCGCGCTCGTACGCGGCTTTGAGCATCGGCGTGGCGGCGGCAAAATCGAAATAGCGCCGACGGCCCAGCAGGGTCTCGACGTAACCCGCCGCTTTGGCCTGTTCGACGACCCCGGCAAAATACCCCTTGACGCTCGGGAACGTCTCGAAGTAGCGTTCGATGATCGTTTTGGCCTCTTTGGTGCTGATCCCCAGCGTGTCGGAGAGTTTCTTTTGCCCCATGCCGTAGAGAAGGCCGAAATTGACCGTCTTGGCAATATGGCGTTTGGAGGGGGCTTCCGCTTCCCCGAAAAGTGCGATGGCCGTTTGCATGTGAATGTCGCGGCCGTGGTTGAATGCGTCTACCAAAACGGCGTCTTCGCTGAAATGGGCCAGCAGGCGCAATTCGATCTGTGAATAGTCGATACCGATCAGCACTTTCCCTTTCTCTGCGACGAACGCTTCGCGTATGCGCAGCCCCAGAGCCGTTTTGGCGGGAATATTCTGAAGGTTCGGGTTTTTCGAGCTCAGCCGCCCCGTCGCCGTCCCCGTCTGGATGAACGAGGTGTAGATACGTGAATCGGCGTCGCTTTGCGCCAGCGCGATCAGCGGCTCGATGTAGGTGGAATAGAGTTTATGGTATTCGCGGTACTGCAACAGCAACGGAATGACGGGATGTTCGTGGCGAAGCCCCTCGAGCACCTGTTCGTCGGTACTGTATCCCGTTTTCGTCTTTTTCCCCGACGGCAATCCCAGCGTTTCGAACAGTACCGCCCCGAGCTGCTTGGTCGAATTGAGGTTGAATACACTCCCCGCTTCGGCGTGTATCCGTTCGGTCAGGGTCGCGATCTCGGCGGCGACCTCTTTTTTAAACGCCTCCAGTACCGCCGAATCGACCGCAATCCCCTCTTTCTCCATCGACAGCAACGTCAAGGTGAAAGGGAATTCCACATCATAGGCTTCATCCAGTGCTTTTTCCCCGCCGCGCTGAAAGAGCTGGTCGCGCAGTACATCGTAAAGCCGGTAGGTAATGTAGGCATCTTCCGCCGCGTAGCGGCACGCCGATTCGATTTCGACCGATGCGAAGTTCTCCCCTTTTTTGACGGTATCCTTGAAATGGATCATTTCGTGGCCGAGGAGCGATGCGGAGAGGTTGTCCATGGAAAGCGAACGCGAAGGGTCGCACAGCCATGCCATCACCATGGTATCGGCAAGAATCGGAAGGCGTTCGCATTCCAGGAAACGGGTGACGAAATGGAGATCGAACTTGATGTTGTGACCGATGATTTTGTGAGAAAACAATGTCCGGATCGCTTTTTTGGCGGCTTCGTGGCTCACCTGAGCTCCGACGCCGAGGTAACTGTGAGCCATCGGGACGTAATAGCCGTTTTTCCCGTCCCAGCTGAAACTGAATCCCACCAGCCGATCGCTCCGCGGATCGAGCCCGGTGGTCTCGGTGTCGAATGCCACCACCGCGTCGTTCGGGATCAAAGCGATCAGCCGCTGTAGCGCTTCATCGGTATCGATGAGTACGGCGCACCCTTCGGGGCTATCGCATTTGGGCGGCATCGGAGCGCTCGGGGGAACTTCGGCCACAGAGCCGTTTTGGGACTCTTCGAAAAGCGCCTTGGCTTTGAGGCTGCGCAAAACGGCATTCATTTCGTAATGGACGAGATCATCGTAAATCGGAAGAAACGGATTCTCGAAGTGCATCGTAAACTGATCGAAATCGAGCGGTTCGAGGGCATCGGCGCTCAAACGGACCAGTTCGCGGGAACGAAACGCATCTTCGCGGTAGGTCTCAAGCAAGCCCCGGATCCGGGGCGGCGTCACCTCATCCAGACGCGCGTAAATTCCTTCAAGCGTACCGAACTGGGAGAGGAGTTTCTGGGCGGTTACTTTGCCGATCCCCTTTACCCCCGGCACGTTGTCCGCACTGTCTCCGATCAACGACTGATAATCGATAAACTGGGTCGGGTGAACCCCGTATTTTTCGTCGCAATGGCGCTCGTTGAGTACTTTTTTGCTGATCGCGTCGACGAGGACGACGACGTCGTCCTCGATCAGCTGGTAGAGGTCCTTGTCGTGCGAAACGATCCGTACCAGATACCCTTTCGCGCGCGCCTGGGCAACGACGGAGGCAATCATGTCGTCGGCTTCGAACCCGCTGCGCGAAAGGGACTTGTATCCCATTTTCTCGATCCACTCGATCGCGACGGGCAGTTGTTTTTTGAGTTCTTCGGGAGCGGGGGAACGGTTGGCTTTGTACTGCGGGTCTATCTCGGCACGGAAACTTGGGCCCGGAGCGTCAAGGGCGAAAATCAGGTAATCGCAGCTATGGTCTTTGTGCAGCGAGGCGATGAAATTAACGAATCCGGTCAAGAGCCCGGTGGGGAAACCGTGCTTGTTGGAGAGGGGCGGAAGTGCGTAGAAACTGCGGAAAAAAAATCCGAAAGTATCGATGATCGTAACGGTCGGCTGTCCCATCGGTCGGCTTCGTTATACCGATTCGATTTCACGGATCGCGTCGACGGCTTCTTGGAGTTTTGAGACGTCATACCCCGCCGCTTCGGCTTTTTTAAGCCCCTGTGTGAGCGGATGGTCTCCGAAGGGGTTGTTGACCGGAACGATCGTTTTGACGATGTTAAGCGCCGTGGCGAATTCGGCCACCGCTTCGGGAGCTTCCTCGGGGGCATCGGAGAAACGGATCATGTCGACAAACTCTTCGTCAAAATTCCAGTGGGTGAAAATCGCCGCGGTCACCGTCGCGGTCGTCTCCTCGACGTAGTTGCGTTCTACCTGCGCGATATCGATCGCCATATCGATGTCGGAGCGAAAACTCGTTTCCATGTGTTCTTGGATCACGTCGCTGGCGATCAGGATTTTTCCCGTCTCCTGCAAAAATGACGCGAGAAAAAGTTTATCAGCCTTGGTGCGGTCGATCTGACCGTACCATTTGTGCATCAATGCCGCCTGGATCGAAGAGATCTCGGCAAAACGCTCCGAACTGATGCCGTAGGGTTCCATGTCGACGTTGAGCAGTTTGCGGACCGAATTCCCCAGACCGATCGAGCGGGTCATACTCATCCCGAAAAGTGAAACCGCCTGCGCGACGTTCGTAATCTCGTGACGAAAACTGTAAAGGGGAGAATTGGCCGCTTTGAGCAGGTTGGCGACGATCATGGGATCTTGTTCGACGACTTTTACCATCTCGTGTATCGAGCCGTCGGGATCGTTGCAGACCCGCTGCATATCGATTACCGTCTTGGGGAGCGGCGGCAGAGATTTAATACTGTTGACAATCGAACTTTTCATTATTTACCCTCGTATACACTTGTAAAACGCTTTTGGACTATTATACCCTATCAAGCTCAAGAGCGAGATATTTTCCGGTGAAACTCCCCGTTTTTTCCCAATCCGCAGCCACCGTTTCAGGCGATCCTTCGGCGACAAGCAACCCGCCGCCGCTACCCCCTTCGGGCCCCATGTCGATGATCCAGTCGGCATTTTTGATCATGTCGAGGTTGTGTTCGATGACGAGGACGGAATTGCCAAGTTCGACGAAGTTATGCAGCACTTTGGTGAGGCGGTTGACGTCGTCGAAATGCAGACCCGTCGTCGGTTCGTCGAGGATATAGAGGGTCGATCCCGTGTCCTTGCGGCTGAGTTCCTTGGCCAGCTTGATCCGCTGCGCCTCCCCTCCTGAGAGGGTCACGGCGTTCTGTCCCAGCGTGATGTAATCGAGCCCCACGTCGCTGAGCGTCTGCAAAATCGCTTTGATCTTGGGGATCGGGGCAAAAAATTCCAGCGCTTCGCCCACACTCATGTTCAGCACATCGGAGATCGTTTTGCCTTTGTATTCCACCTGCAATGTCTGAAGGTTGTAGCGGCTGCCGTGGCACGCGTCGCATTTGACCATGATGTCGGGGAGGAAATGCATCTCGATCTTGATTTCCCCTTCCCCCTGGCATTTTTCGCATCGTCCCCCTTTGACGTTGAACGAAAAGCGCGACGCGGTATAGCCGCGGATCTGTGCTTCCTTCGTTTTGGCAAAAAGGTTGCGGATCTCGTCCATCACCCCCGTATAGGTTGCCGGATTCGATCGCGGCGTCCGCCCGATGGGGCTCTGGTCGAGATAGATCACCTTGTCGAGCTTCTCCAGCCCCTCGACTTCGACGCCGGCGATGCGGTTTACTTTGCGCGCATGGTTGAGGATCTCGCGCGTCACGGGAAGCAACGTCTGGAGGATCAGCGAGCTTTTCCCGCTTCCGCTCACCCCCGTGACGCAGACGAAGTTTTGCAGCGGGATCCGGACATCGAGGTTTTTGATATTATTCAATGAAACATTTTTAATCCCCATCCACGCCTCCTGGGGACGGCGGTAGAAGTACTTGATCTGTTTGCGTCCCGAGAGGTAGTCGGCGGTAAGAGTAGCGGATTTTTTTAGTTCCTCAAGGGTTCCGGCAAACACGACGTTTCCTCCGAATTTCCCCGCACCCGGGCCGATATCGACGATGAAATCGGCATGCTCGATCGTCTCTTTGTCGTGTTCGACGACGATGACCGTATTCCCTTTTTCCTGCAGGGAACGCAGGGTACGGATCAATTTGAGGGTATCACGCTCGTGCAGCCCGATGCTGGGTTCGTCCAGAACGTACATGACCCCCGTCAACCCGCTGCCGATCTGGCTGGCGATACGGATCCGCTGGGCTTCACCGCCGCTGATGGTACGGGCGTCGCGGCTGAGGGAAAGGTATCCCAATCCCACGTCATAAAGGAAAAAGAGGCGTTCGCGGATTTCGTTCAGGATCGGGGCGGCGATCATCGCGTTCTGGTCGCTGAGATATTCGAACGTCTTAGGCTCGGCGAACCATTCGTAGGTCTCTTTGAGGGGCATCGAGATCACTTCCCCGATCCCTTTTTCGGCGACGCGTACGGCCAGCGACTCGCGTTTGAGGCGGTTGGAACCACACACATTACAGGGCTTTTCGCTCATGTAGTCGGCGAGGTCTTTTTCATCCTTGAAAATATCGTAGGCGATCCGGACGATTCCCGGCCACGTCCGTTTGATCGGGTGATCCTGCCATTTGAATTCCACCTCTTCGACGCTGCCGTGAAGGATCGCTTTTTTCTCATGTTCTTCAAGGGTATAAAACGGCACCGTTATGTCGATTTTTGACGCCGCGCAAAATGCTTTGAGGAACGTGAAGTAATACCCTTTGTTAAAGCCGTAGACGATCTTCACCGCCCCTTTTTCGATGGGAAGCTCCGAATCGATGATCTTGTCGTAATCAAGCGCGTAGCGGATCCCAAGCCCGTCGCATTCCGGACATGCCCCCTTGGGGGAGTTGAACGAAAACGACAGCGGCTCTAGGGGGTCGAAACTTACCTTACAGTCGAAACAGGCGCTGTGTTCGCTGTAGTGGATCAGCGCTTCGCGCAGCCCCATCTCTTCGTGATTTTGTACCTCGATCTCCACTTCGCCGTAGCTCTCTTTGAGCGCTTTTTCGACGTCCTGCGCGATCCGGTCGTGGTTATCGGCACGGACGACGAGGCGGTCGATGACGACTTTGAGGGTATGCTTTTTCGTTTTTGCCAGGTCGATCTCCTCATCCAGGCGGACCATAACCCCGTCGATCATCGCCCGTACGTACCCTTTGTGGCGAAGCGATTCGAGGATGTCGGCGAACGTCCCTTTCTTTTCACGCACCAGCGGTGCGAGGATCACGATCTTGGCGTTTTCGGGAAGTTTCAAAACCTGGTCAATGATGTCCTGCGCCGACATTTTCGAGATTTTCTTGCCGCACAGATGGCAGTGCTGCACTCCCACGCGGGCGTACAGAAGGCGCAGATAGTCGTAAATTTCGGTGATCGTCCCGACCGTCGAGCGGGGATTTTTTGAGGTCGTTTTCTGATCGATCGCGATGGCGGGAGTCAGCCCTTCGATCTTGTCGACGTCGGGTTTCCCGACACGGTCTAGAAACTGGCGGGCATAGGAAGAAAGCGATTCGATGTAGCGGCGCTGACCTTCGGCATAGAGGGTATCGAACGCAAGCGTCGATTTCCCGCTGCCGCTGATCCCGGTACAGACCACCAGGGCGTTTTTGGGGATTTCCAACGAAATGTTTTTAAGATTGTGCTCTTTGGCACCGATAATTTTGATCGTATCCATAGACGTTACCCCGCAATAAGTTTGTTTGCCGTCACGGCAAAAATAATAATGTAAAAAATCACCAGAATCCGTTTATACTGAGCGACCTTGATCTTGTTGAGCAAGGCAATTCCCAGCATAATCCCCACCAGCGACGAAAGAGCCATGACAAGCCCTTCGTAAAAATGGATCAGCCCAAGCCACGCGAGGGTCCCGAATGCCGATATCGACGTGAACATGACAAAAAACAGTCCGACGGCCGAAGCTTTTTTAAGCGGAAACCCCATAAAACTCACCAGAATCGGAGTCATCAGGATCGATCCCCCCACACCCAAAAGGCCGGAGAAAACTCCCACACCGCCCCCTACCAGTGAATAGAGGGGACGGTTGACGATCTCGGGACGCGTTGGAACGGGAGCCGAAAACGCCAGCCGGGCGAGGGTGAACGCGACGATCGAGAGGAACATCCATTCGAGCACCGCCGATTCCAACACCTTCACGAGATAGCCTCCCGCAGCAGCCCCCACAATCCCGCCGTAGCCGAAATATTTCACGTCCCCGGCCGAGTAGGTCTGCCGGCGCCGATGGATCAGCGCGGCCATCAGCGAACCCGCCACCATCTGGGTCACCGAGATTCCGATAGCCTCTTTGATCCCGAATCCGAGATAGAGAAGGATCGGAACGCTCACCGTCCCTCCCCCGATCCCGAAGAAACCCGACAGGGTCCCTACCCCGATTCCCAGTAGTGCCAGTTCCAGCGTCATGTCATTGCTTTATGTTGATTTTCCGGTCGCGCGATTATACCCCTTTGTCGCTTCAGGGAACCCTTTTCGAATCGGTTTGTTTTACGCTATAATGATTTTTGATACTTTAAAATAAGAAACGAGGGATTATGTTACCGATCATCGTCGAAGCCGCAGCCAACTTTTGCCTTCACCAGATACGCCTTCCCTACGAAATAACCGAGCTTCCCCCCAAAAAGAGAACACTTTTTGCTTTTATCGATATCGAATCAAACGGCAGTACGCACAGAGCCTATATCGGTTGCGATCCGACCCTGATCCAGGCCATTGCGGAGATCTTTCTCGGAGAAGACGAAAGCGACGAGCAGACCCTCACCGATATGCTCTTGGAGACGGCGAACATGATCGTCGGCAGTGCGAAAGTGCTCGCCGCCGAAGCATACGATACGTCAATGATGATCGCGACACCGTTTTTCGTTTCCGAGGAACTCTCGCAGATCCGGCCCGATGAGCTTCAATGCATCGGGATTAACGACGGCGAACTGACCATAGCATTGAAAAGGCTTTAAAAGATGGACGAAACACAACCACCCGAAACCGAAATTCCTCTCCACCACGAAGCCGAGCATGTCGACCTCGAAAAAGAGCTCGAATGGATGGATTACGAAGGGCTGCTGGATATGGAAGTCGAGTTTGTCGCCGACCTGGGACAGACTACCCTGACGCTGGGAGAAATTCTCAGACTCAAAAAAGGGGACCCCATCGATCTTGGCAAACCCGCGGGGGAAAGCGTCGAAGCGTACGTCAACCGCCGCATCATCGGCAAAGGGGAAGTCATGGTTTATGAAAAAAACCTTGCCATCCGTATCAACGAGGTACTCGACTCGAGCGCCGTACTCTATTATCTTTCAAAAGAGAGACTATGAAATATCTGATCGCCCTGTTTATCCTCACCCCCATGCTCTGGGGAGCCAAAGTCCTCA
The DNA here is from genome assembly GCF_004347735.1 of Sulfuricurvum sp. IAE1. Lineage (NCBI taxonomy): Bacteria > Pseudomonadati > Campylobacterota > Epsilonproteobacteria > Campylobacterales > Sulfurimonadaceae > Sulfuricurvum > Sulfuricurvum sp. IAE1. The sequence continues at coordinate 102,026 of NZ_SLTI01000042.1, forward strand.
GCTACAACGTCTACGACCGCAACGACCGGGTCGACGTCATGCTCACTTTCGACACCCCTTACGAAGGGGTCCTGCGCCAAAACCGTCAGGGGGACACCATCGTCGTCAAACTCGAAGAAGCGTTTATTGAAGCTTCCAAAACCAAAGACGTCAATTCTGCCTATCTGAACAAACTCACCATCGCACCGCAGGGCGAGCACCTCGAGATCATCGCCAAAGTCTCGCCGGACGTGACGATGCAGGCTTCGAAAACGTCCGATTCCTACGGCTTGCGCCTACGCTTCATGAGCGCCGCGGGTATCGCGAGTTCCACTGCCCCCTCTCCGGTCGACGAAACTGCCCTTACCGGCCTTCCGACGAAAAAAAGCAACGAGTTCGAACAAAGCTACTACGTCGTCATCGCCATCCTCGTCATCGGAATCGGAATTTTGCTGTGGCTCAAACAAAGCATCGCCAAGCGCAGCGGGGTGATCCAGCCGCAGCAGCCCAAAACGCCGTGGCTCTTCAATAAACCCGCCGCCGAAGTACAGGCCGTATCGACGCCTTCCATGCCGATCGCCCCGATCAAAGCGGGAGAGAGCGGAGGGGTTCACATCCGTTTCCAGAAAAGCCTCGATGCAATCAACAGTGTCGCAATGCTTGATTACGGGACGCAAAGCTACCTGGTACTGATCGGAACGAATACCGTGCTTCTGGACAAATTCCAAGACAACATCCCCGTCACCCAGAACGAATTCGAATCGCTGCTGCAGTCCAAACACCGCGAACTCGACGGTTTCTTCCAGCTCGGTTCGGCGGCCGACGAACCGTTCGATTCCTACAAGGAAAAAGCGTCAGGGGTCTATTGATCCCCTTCTTCTCCCGCCCTTCGCGGCATTCTAATCCGTTTTAACGTAACAACAAAACTATCGTATATTTTCTAAAACGTGCGTCTCAGCACTCGCACGCAAGGTCCGAAGCGCTGAACCCTTCGCTGATCTGGCGGTGGGTGAGGAAGAACTCGTCGACGACGGCGCGGAAGTGGACGGGGTCGTCGATCCGGTTGACGAGGTCACGCATCGCGGATGCCCCCTCGTAGCCTTTGGAATAAGTGTGGACATGCTTGCGGAACGTCACGACGCCGCGCGGACCGTAGAAACGGACCATCCCGTCCAGGTGTTCCATAATGATCGCGTGTTTGATGAGCGGATCGACGGAGGCCGAACCTGTCTTGAGCTGGTGGAAAATCCACGGGGCCCCTACCGCACCGCGCCCGATCATGACACCGTCGGCCCCGGTATGTTCGAGCACCCATTGCGCTTTCTCAAACGAATCGATGTCCCCGTTGGCGATGACGGGGATATTCACCGCCTCTTTGATCTCGGCGATCGCGTCATAGTCGACGGGGGCTTTGAATTTGCCCGCACGGGTGCGTCCGTGGACGGCGAGGAAATCGGCGCCGCACTCTTCGACGAGCCGGGCGATCTCGATGTGGTTTTTTGACTCGAATCCCAGACGTATTTTGACGCTCAGGGTCGATTTGTTCGAGGTCTCCTTGATCGTACGGATAATACGGGCCATTTTGGGGAGGTCTTTTAGCAGCGAACTCCCCGACCCATGGCTGACGATTTTGGGGACGGGGCACCCGCAGTTAAGATCGATGATGTCGATCTCATCCTGGGCATTGAGCACCTCTACCGCGCGGCGCACCACCTCTTCGTCCGCGCCGGCGATCTGAACCGAATAGGGATCCTCGTTCGGGCTGCGTTCGAGCATTTTTATCGTCTTTTGCGAACCGTACGCGAGAGCGTTGGAACTGATCATTTCGCTGACGGTGAGGTCGGCGCCGAATTTTTTGACGACGTTACGAAACGGAAGGTCGGTATATCCCGCGAGCGGGGCAAGAGCGTATACGGGTCTGGAAAAATCGAGTTTGGGGGTCATGATGTTTTACCTGTAGAACGATGATTTCACCCGGACGGGCGAAGTTTCAGAGCCCGCGAGGGCTGAACCGCGCTTAATGGCAGCTCCGGCGAAGAAAGATGGCGATATCGTAGTGCTTGTTGGCTTTTTTGAGGTCGCGGTACGCTTTGAAGATCTGGTACTCGTCGTGGGACGTATTGTTGAGGATCTCGTTGGCGGTATCGTTCATCTGCAGATCGTAAAGGGTGTAAAGATACCCTTCCATCGCATCGTCATTGTTTTCGCTGAGCATTTCAAAAAGGCGGATACGCTGCTCGGGGAGCATGTTTTTCGCCATCGACTCGGAAAGATCGAGCCAGTCGGCACCCTGCAGTTTAAGGGTAGAGAATAGACCGATCAATTCCTCGTTCGAAATCTCGATGCCGTTTTCCGCCGCATTGACCCGCTGGATGAATGTAAGCAACGAGGCCTTGGTGAAAAAACGTTTGAACTTCAGAATCGAACCGGCCGATGCCGTTTTGACGTAATCTTCGAACGCTTTGGCACATACGATGTCGCCGTAGCTGTCAGGGCGCGAAAGAACCGCATCCGCATCGATTTCGCCGCGTTCGAGACGGTTGAGGTTGTTTTGTATGACGATCGAAGCGGTTGCGGGAAGGTGGAACTTTTTGATCTCCACTTTTTTCTTCTCTTTGACGTCGCGCATCAGTTCAAGGGCCTCGTCGATTTTTTCGTTCCCGATAGAGCGGAGGGTTTCGAAGGGGAGAATGAGGCTGTTGTCGATCAGTTTTCCCATCAGTTTGTAGGCGTCGCTTTTGTAGACGTAGTTGCGTTCGCCGCTTCCCAGCAGGGAATCGCGCAACGCGTCCATCATCTTGTCGTGGTCTTTGCCCAGGCGGCGGAGTTTGTAATTGCCGACGAGCGCGTACACGCCCATGTGCAGAAGGCTGGCAAAATACATGATTACGAGAGGAACGACTACCCAAAAGGCGATCGGAAGATTCGGGAAATGCATTCCCAGCAGGTCGAAAGATACCGCACCGTTGTTGATGCTGTATGTCGCGGCCGCAACCAACAGCATCAGCAGCAGTGATGCGAGGGTGTAACGTTTAAGCTGCATTCTCTACCTCTCTTAGTGTTTGTTTTTTTCGACGATCGGACGGCATACGATACAGTATTTGGCGTGCGGTTTCACTTTCAGGCGCTGGAAACCGATATCGTCTTCACACATTTCGCAAATACCGTATTGTTTTGATTTGATTTTGGCCAAAGCGGCTTCAATCTCCTGCAACTCCTGCATCTGCTGCGCACCGATGGCGTTTTCTACCATGTTGTCGTTGCTGACGGACGCATAATCACCCTCATCGTTGAGTTCAAGCTCGCGCAATTGGTTCATTTCGCTTTCAACGCCGGTGATGTTTTTGATAATCTGGGCCTTCCGGGTCAGCAATATTTCCTCGAAATAATGCAACTCATGGTCTCTCATCAATGCTCCTCATTTGTGATACGGATGGTTTGCAGCCAATGAATAGGCGCGGTAGATCTGCTCCAGCAACACCGCTTTCGCGATTTTGTGGCTCATCGTCAGATCCGACAGGCTGATGACGCTGTCGCACCGTTCCACAAAGCTCTTTTCAAAGCCGTATGCGCCGCCTATAAAAAATTGCAAGGCGATTTTATCACTTATAAGCTTACTAAATGCAAAACTGTCCAGTTTTTTCCCCTCGGGATGGAGCGCGATCGAATAGCTTTTCCCCAGCATCGGGGAGAGCAGTTTCGTATACGCTCCCTGAGAGGCCTCCGCGCTGATGGTGTGAGCCTTGGCGATCTCTTTGGGAAACAGCTCGATATCCTCAATCTTGGCGAAACGGGAGATCATCTTCATCTGTTCCTGATAAAGAGGATCGTAAAGCGAACGCTCTTTTTTCGCGATGGAGACGATCGAAATGTTCATAGAATGGCGCTTCCGATCACGTGGTACGTGACGTTTTGAAACGTGTCATCCGGCCGTACTCCACCGATCGCGGCTACGGGATGGCGAGAGAGAGCGGCGATCGCATCGAGCCGTTCACCCAACACTTTCGCGTCGGATTTGGTAGCGGTGGCACGGTAGGCTCCGAGCCCGACGTAATTGAGATCAAGGGTGTTGGCCACCGCGATCTCACGCTCGTTATGGGTCGAGAGACCGACGATCTTGTCGGTTCCGATCGACAGTCTGAGAATTTTGAGCGCTTTGAGCGGATCGGGATCGATGGCGTAGAGGTCTTCTTGGCCGATATGAACGCCGTCGCAAAACGGGGCAAGTTCGTAGTGATCGTTGACGATCAAAAACCCGTCCCACAACCGGCGCAACACGATCAAATCGGCTTTGATCGCGGCAATGTCGGCATGTTTGTTCCGATACTGGATTACTTCGGCCCCCAGTGCGTTCGCACGGTTCACGAAAGCGTTGATGTCCGCCCCTTTGGCCATCAGAGTATCGGCGTCGCAGAGTGCGTAAAGGCGCATATCAGGGAAGCAGGAGATTCAGCAGGTCGCCGAGGGTGTCTTTGAGCTCGTCGCGGGATACCACCATGTCGATAGAACCTTTTTCAAGGAGGAATTCAGCCCGCTGGAACCCTTCGGGGAGATCGCTCCCGATTGTCTGTTTGATGACCCGCTGTCCTGCGAAGCCGATCAGCGCACCGGGCTCGGCGATGATAATATCCCCAAGCGTCGCGAAAGAGGCGCTCACCCCGCCCATCGTCGGGTCGGTGAGAAGCGAGATGTAGGGAAGCTTCGCTTCGGAAAGTTTGGCAAGCGCGGCAGAGGTTTTGGACATCTGCATCAGCGAGAAGGTACTCTCCTGCATACGGGCGCCGCCGCTGGCACTGACGATGATCAACCCCATCCGTTTTTCGATCGCGCGGTTGATGGCACGGACGATTTTTTCCCCTTCGACCGAGCCGAGCGATCCGCCCATGAAATTGAAATCGAAGACCACCAGCTGCGCCGGCGTGCCGTTGATCGTACATTCGCCGCTGACGACCGAGGAGTAGGTCCCGTTTTTAGCGTGTCCTTCCTCGACACGGGCCGCATAACTTTTTTTATCGACAAAATTAAGCGGATCGACGGGTCTGAGGTTCGCGTCGAATTCAACGAAACTTCCTTCGTCGGCGATAAGGGCCAGACGCTCTTTGACTCCGATACGGAGGTGGTGGCCGCATTTGGGGCAGACGTGATTTTGTTTTTCGATCTCTTTATAGTACATCAGGGACTGGCATGAGGGGCATTTCACCCAGTGCGAAGGTGCCTCGCTTTTCGTAGGCTGTTTTTTCTTTTCGGAGTCGCCGAACAGATTGAATAGACTCAAAAAATCTCCTTTTGTACAATCGCTAGAATACGTTCGAACACTTCTGCGTCTTGTGCTACGAGCAAGAAACAGTCGTTTTGAAACGTGTGCAGATGACGGCTCAGATGGAGACCCGCCTGTATATCGTATGGGCGCATTGTACCCAAAAATAGCACATATTTTACATAAGGGGCGTAAGCGAGCGAGAGGGCCAGTGCTCCGGGTGAGCGGAATTTGAGCCCTTCTGCAACCAGTTTTGCCGCGAGTTCGGGATGGTTCGGGGATTTTTCGAATAGGCCTATTTTTGCATAAGGATTGGCGATAACGGACTCGCGGGTTTGGGGAGCATCGAGCGATGTACGGTAATACTCCTCGGCTGTCCGGACGAAAACGTCGCCATTGGCGAGGTTGCACACCAGCGATTCGAGAGTCTTTCCCTCTTTTTCCAGGGCAATCGAAATTCCGTAGTAAGGAAAACGGGAGAGAAAATTGTCGCTTCCGTCGATCGGATCGAGGATAATGTTCACTGAAGATTCGGGGTCCATCCACCCCGCCTCTTCGGAAAACACCGCCCCATACGGGTGCAGATGGGCATAACAGATCGATTCGGCTTTGAGGTCGATCCCGCTGCTCACGTCGCCGCCGAAGCCTCGATCGTGCGAAGCGAAATGGGCGGCACCTTCTTCACCGCACACGCGGCGCACTTCCTGGCACGCCGCAATCGCCGACTCGACAAACCGGCTCATCAGCCCAGCAATGATTTGGCGATCGCTCTGGCCGCCTCACGGCCGTCATATGCCGCGGTGACGACCAGATCGGCACCGCGCTGGCAGTCGCCGCCGGCGTAGATACCGGGGGTTGTCGTCTCGAATTTATCATTGACGACGATACCGCCCCAGCTGTTGACGTTGATGCCGTTTTCGGCGAGGAACGGAGGGACGACCGGATCGAAACCGAGCGCCATGATGATGACGTCGGCATTAACCTTGAAATCTCCCCCTTTTACCTCTTCCATTTTCTGGCGGCCGCTTTCGTCTTTGGCGCCGAGAACGGTTTTGGCCATATGGATACCGACCGCTTTGCCGTTATCTCCGAGAATAACCTCTTTGGGGGAAGCGTGAAAGACGAACTCCACCCCTTCTTCGATCGCGTTTTTATACTCTTTGACCGATCCGGGCATATTGTGCGCGTCGCGGCGGTAAAGGCACGTGACGTTTTTCGCCCCTTCGCGGCGTGCGGTACGGACACAGTCCATCGCCGTATCCCCGCCCCCTATGACGACGACGTCGAGATCTTTGAAATCGAATTTTTTATCGTAGGAAAGGCCGAAATTTTTACGCTGGATCGCCGTCAGGTAATCCATCGCCACGTAGACGTTCGAAGCGTTTTCGCCGGCGATTTTGGCCGATTTCCCTTTGGTCGCGCCGATCCCGACGAATACCGCGTCGTGTTTGTCGGCGATTTCGCTAAATTCAATGTCTTTGCCTACTTCGCATTCAAGAACCAGGTTCAGCCCCGCCTCTTTGAGAAATTCCACGCGTCGCTCGACGATTTTTTTGTCGAGCTTGAAGTTGGGGATGCCGTAGGTGAGCAGCCCGCCCGCACGGTCACTTCGCTCGTACATCGTCACGGCGATTCCCGAACGGAGCAGATAGGTCGCACACGAGAGGCCCGCAGGACCCGAACCGATGATCGCCACTTTTTTATCCGTGGTGATCCCGGGGAAATAGGGTTTGAGCCCCTGACGGAACCCTTCTTCGTTAATAAACGTCTCGACTCCTCCTATCGTGATGGCCCCGTGGCCGTCGTTGAGGGTACAGTCCCCTTCACACAAACGGTCATGCGGGCATACGCGACCCATCACTTCCGGGAACGGCGAAGGTTCGTTGGAGAGCTTGAACGCGAATTTCAAATCTTTCTCCGCGACCGATTTCAACCACTGCGGAATGTAGTTATGAAGGGGGCATTTATTCAGACAAAACGGGTCACCGCACTGGATACAGCGGTCACTTTGGGCCGATGCGTCGTTCTGTCCCATCTGCTCGTAAATTTCGTTAAAGTCTTTCAGACGCTCGACCACCAGCCGTTTGCTGGGATCGATACGCTCAATCGTTAAAAATTCTCTCATAATGGTTTAGTCCCCTTTGTCCGGATTGAGTGGGAGTTTGGTTAGGTTTTTCGGGCGTACGAGCCAGAAATTACGGATCTCGACACGGAAATTTTTCAATAGTTCTTTCGCTTTTTCGCTCTCGGTCTCGGTAACGTACTCTTTGAGGAGACGTTTGAGGTAGTGGCGCGCTTCGTCGCCGTCATCGGTATCGATCCGCAACGCGTCGACCAGCTCGCGGTTGACGTTTTCAACGAAACTGTGGTCGGCGTCGTACACGAACGCAAACCCTCCCGTCATCCCAGCACCGAAGTTGATTCCCGTTTTACCGAGGATGACGGCGACACCGCCGGTCATGTATTCGCACGCATTGTCACCCGTCCCTTCGACGATGGCAAGCGCACCCGAGTTACGAACCGCGAAACGCTCTCCGACCGAACCGGCAATAAAGAGTTTACCGCCTGTTGCGCCGTAAAGACACGTATTACCGCCGGCACTGAACGCCTCTCCCTGATTCTGGGACTTGATGACGATTTTACCGCCGTGCATCCCTTTACCGATGTAGTCGTTCGCCACGCCGTCCAGACGGATCGACACGCCGTTGATCAAGAAAGCGCCGAGGGCCTGACCGGCGATCCCTTTAAGATCGATGCGGATCGTATCCTCTTTAAGCCCCGCATCTCCGTAATACTGTGCGATTTCACCGCTGATACGGGCACCGAAACTCCGGTTGAGGTTACAGATGTCACGGACAACGCGAACTCCGCGTTCGGGATGTTTGATCGCATCCATCACTTCGGCGAGAACTTTTTTCTCGAACGCGTTGTCGTCGAAGGGCTCGTTTGAGCGCGACTGGCAGGTATTAACCCCCTCTTCGCGGTGGAGGACGGAGCTGAAATCGAATTTTTTCGCGAATTCATCATCCACGACGCGGAGAAGGTCGCTACGCCCGATCAGTTCTTCCATCGTGCGGTATCCGAGCTGCGCCATGATTTTGCGCACGTCTTCAGCGAGGTAGGTGAAATAGTTGATCAACTGATCGACCGTTCCGGTGAAATACTCTTTGCGGAGTTTTTCGTTTTGCGTCGCAACCCCGACGGAACATTTGTTGACGTGACAGATACGGAGCATCTTACATCCGATAATGGTCAGCGCACCCGTACCGAACGCATAGCTCTCGGCACCCAGAAGGGCCGCTTTGACGATATCGGTCCCCGTTTTGAGCCCGCCGTCGGTCTGAACGTGGACGAGTCCGCGGAGGTTGTTCGCTTTGAGGGCGTTATGGGCTTCGGAGAGGCCCAGTTCCCAAGGGTTCCCCGCAAATTTGATCGACGTAAGCGGAGCCGCACCGGTACCGCCGTCGCCGCCGGAGATGATGATTTTATCGGCATAGGCTTTGGCAACCCCTGCCGCGATCGTACCGACACCCGCTGCGGAGACGAGTTTGACCGCCACCGTTGCATCAGGATTGACCTGTTTCATGTCGAAAATGAGCTGTGCCAGATCCTCGATCGAATAGATATCGTGGTGCGGCGGAGGCGAAATCAGTGTGACGCCCGGCATCGTATAGCGCAATCGGGCGATCAGGCCGCTGACTTTGTGCCCCGGAAGCTGTCCTCCTTCTCCGGGCTTGGCCCCCTGGGCAATTTTGATCTGGATCTCTTCGGCGCTGCGAAGGTATGCGGGAGTAACCCCAAAACGTCCCGATGCGACCTGTTTGATTTTCGAATTTTTGAGGGTTCCGAAACGCGCCGCGTCTTCGCCGCCCTCACCCGAGTTGGACTGTGCCCCGATGGTGTTCATGGCTACCGCCAGGCATTCATGCGCTTCGGGAGAGATCGATCCCAGCGACATCGCCGCGGAAGCGAACCGCTTGAAGATTGCCTCTTTGGGCTCGACTTCGCTGATGTCGATCGGTGCTCTGTCGGATTTGAATTCGAAAAAGTCGCGGATAAATTTCAGACCGCGGCCGTTGACCAGTGCACTGAGGCGGTCGAAGTCTTCCCTTTTTCCTGTTTTCGAAACGCGATGAATCGCATGGATTACGTCGGGGCTGAAATCGTGGTGTTCCTGCCCGTTGTAGAATTTATAGAAGCCACCGATTTTAAGCGGGAACATCCGATTGAACCCGCCTGCGGCGAACGCCTCTTTGTGGTTACGTTCAAGACGCGCGTCGATGTCGTCGTACGTCAGCCCCGGAATAAGGACGTGCGAGTCGCCGAAACACTCCTCGACCATCTCGCGGCTGAGTCCCATGACGTCGAAAAGACCGGAATTGCGATACGACGCGATCGTCGAAATACCCATTTTGGACATGATTTTGAGCAATCCGGAATTGATGGCGTGATGGACCGACTTGAACGCTTCGGAACAGCTGATCTCTTTGCCGTGCTCATCCAGGTGCGCCGCCACGGTCGCAAACAAAAGCGAAGGATAAACGGCGCTTGCCCCGTAGGCGATAAGCGTTGCAGCACCGTGAGAATCGACTACTTCGCTCGTACAGGCGACGATCGAGGTGAGGTGGCGGATTTTTTCATCCAGCAACGCACGGCTCAGGCGCCCTACCGCCATCAGCATCGGAATCGTTTTGTGTTCGGCATCGAAACCGGCGTCGTCAAGGATCACGATACGGATCCCCTCTTCGCGGACTGCTTTAACCACTTCGTCCACCAACGCTTCAAGAGCCGGTTTCAAAGAACCTTTGTAGGCCGTCGAGAACGTGCGGTTTGCGTAAAACGGCTCGAATCGCGGAGAGTTTTTATCCCCGAATGATTTGAGGACGTCGAGTTTTTCACGGGTGATGACCGGCGACGTCGCCTTGAGGCGATGGGCATGGCTTGGGATCTCATCAAGAATATTATGAGTTTCGCCGAAGCCGGTGTTGAGGCTCATAACCACTTTTTCACGGATCGGGTCGATCGGCGGGTTGGTCACCTGTGCGAAGCGCTGTTTGAAATAGTCGCTGAAACTGCGCTGTACGGTGCTGAACGCGGCAAGAGGCGTGTCGTCTCCCATCGATCCGACTGCTTCCTTGCCGTCGCGGATCATCGGCTCGATCACCTGCTCGACCACTTCCTGGGTGATGTTGTAAAAGCGCTGGCGGGCGACCAGGTTGGCGGCATCGTAGTCGCAGCGGGTGACGTACTGCTCTTCGACGTGCTCTTGCAGGTAGATCATATGATCGTTGAGCCATTTCATGTACGGGTTGGAGCTTTTGAGGTAATTGTTGATGTCCTCGTCTTTAAGCACTTTCCCGAATTTGAGGTCAAGCCCGATCATCTGTCCCGACTGGAGGCGTCCCCGTTCCTTGATGTTCTCTTCGGGAATATCGATAACACCGTATTCGCTCGCGATGAGGAGCGTATCGTCGTCGGTAATGATGTATTTGGAAGGACGAAGCCCGTTACGGTCGAGTACACACCCGATGTAGCGTCCGTCGGTAAGGGAGAACGCCGCAGGACCGTCCCACGCTTCGAACACGGTCGAGTGGTATTCGTAGAATGCGCGCAGCTCGGGGTCCATGTGCGGAGCGTTCTGCCACGGTGCGGGGATGACGGCCCGCGCCGCTTTGAAAAAGTCCATCCCGTTGACGATCAGGAACTCAAAGAAATTGTCGGCGCTGGCACTGTCCGAACCTCCCGGCTGAAGAATCGGCAGAAGGCGCTCGATCTCTTCGGCCGTAAACACGTCGCTTTTGATCGACTCGGATTTGACCGCGACGTTGAAGCGGTTCGCTTCGACCGAATTGATTTCCCCATTGTGGGCGACTGCGCGGAAAGGCTGGGCAAGACGCCATTTGGGAAGGGTATTCGTCGAAAAGCGCTGATGGAACAGCGCAAACGAGATTTTAAATTTCTCGTTTTGCAAATCGGGGTAGAACTCTTTGATATGGGTCGGCATGATCAACCCTTTATAGGAGACGACGCGGGTCGACATCGACGCGATGTAAAAATCGGGATCGTCAACCAGGGCGTGTTCGGTCTCTTTGCGGCTCAGGTAGACCAGCGCATCGAAGCGCTGGGACGCCATCAGCGAATTGGGCGTAATAAAGATATGGTGAATTTCGGGCAGAGTGGCCAGCGCCTGCTCTCCGAGCGCGTTCGTATCGACCGGAACGACACGGTCCAGCACCACTTTGAGGTCGTTGTTGGCACATACTTTTGCCAGCGTTGAGAGTTGGGACGCATCACGGGTGAACACCACCGCAACGGCGTACATTTTAGGGAGTTCTACTCCCAGCTCCGCCGCGGTAGCGCGCATGAACTCGCGGGGAAGGGAAAGGAGCAGTCCGCTGCCGTCCCCCGTTTTTCCGTCCGCCGCGACGGCGCCGCGGTGCATCATCCGCTCGAGCGCGGTAATCGCGTTTTCGAGGTTTTCGTGCGAAGGGCGGTTTTTGATGTTGGCGATCAGACCAAACCCGCAGTTGTCTTTGAATGAACGTAATAAATCTCGGTATTCCACTGGAATCGTCACCTTTCACCGGAACAATTTCGGCAAATTGTTATTTTTTAATCTCTTTTTAAACATAAGTAGTTTATAGAGGTCAAAATTTCGTAAATTATACCGATTGTCAGGTTAAAAAAGGTTAAAATAGCGGAGCGTTTTAGAAATTTATCAGATTTTTGTGTAGAGTAGAACCAAATATGCAGGGCTTCATCATCCGTCTCAACCGTGCGCGGGAAGAAGATACGATCGTCACCATCATAGCCGAGGAAAGCTTACAGACGCTTTATCGTTTTTACGGCGCACGGCACAGCCCGATCAATGTCGGCTACAAAATCGATTTCGAAGCCGAGCATTCGCTCAAGTCCTCCATCGCCCGACTGCGCGACGTGATTCACCTAGGGTATCCGTGGCTTGGGGATTTTGAACGGATGAGGCTGTGGCAGCAATTTATCTCCCTGTTCTACCCTCACCTCAAAGACGCCGAAGAGATCGGCAGCTTTTATTTTGCCCTTCTCGACGATGCGGCATCCAAATGGAAAGAACAAAACCCCAAACGGGTCGCCGTCGAAGCCTACGTACGCCTCCTGGAACACGAAGGGCGGCTGCACCGCGATATGGACTGTTTTTTTTGCGATCTCCCGATCGAAGGGGACATATCGCTGATTCGCGCTTTTTTACCCGCCCACCGCCAGTGCTCCCACACCCTGAGCATCAATCCCAAAGGGCTCGAATGGCTTTACGAACACGCTTCCACCCTCTTTTTGGACGACCGCGAAGTGGAAAGGCTATGGTACGTCATCAATGAAGGTCTTTGATCTTTCAAGTATCCCCTCAAGATTTCGGGTACGCGATTTGCTTGTCGTCTGTATTCCGAATACACAAAGAGTTTCCCATGCGTAAAAAAACCGCCCGAGACCTGATTATCGACCGCTATACCCCGACGACGGTAAAAATCGAAAGCCGCCCTTTCACTCCTCAGAGCGTAGGACGCGGGGCCACCCTCGAAGAATTTTACCGCGAAGTCGACGCCAAAAACGCCCAAAGCTTCCGCCAGCAGTATCTCGTCAAAGACGCGTCCGAGATCGAATCGATGATGCGGCATAACCGCAAGCTGATCGACGCCAAACGGGGACGGGGAAACTAAGCCTTAGATGTCGTAATGATAAGGCTGGTACGCCTGATCGATTTCGGAAAGCTTCATTCCGAAAAGGCGGCGCATCTTCTCTTCGATATCGCCCCAGAAATACTCAAGGATCAGGCTCGATCCGACATTCCCGTCGATTTTGTAAAACGGTCCTTCCAACGCCTCGATGATTTCGAGCACTTCGATTTCATGCGGAGGGCGCGCGAGTTTGTATCCGCCGCTTGCTCCCCGTGTACTGTTGAGCAGATGATTGCGGCGCAGCATCGACAAAAGCTGTTCGAGATAGCCGTGGGATATTTTCGTCATCGCTGCGATTTCGCGTACCTGCATCGCACGGCCGTAAGGGGCATGGGAGAGGACATGCATGGCGGCCAGACCGTAAATCGCCTTGGAAGAGAGCATCGCCATTATTCAAACCCTTTCGGATAGATTTTTTTGGTCCAGTGGTAAAGTTTGCACGCGATGCAGTAGCCGAAAAAGAGATCCAAAGCCGCGCAGAAAAGGTAAATCACCGCAACGGCGTTAACCGCCCATGCGATTCCCAGAAAATGAAACAGCGCCATCGCCGCGACAAACCCGATGCCGAACAAAGCGGCCAGCCGTTTGGCCCCGGCATCTTCCATACGGCTTGGCAAAGAAAGACGGCGCTGAATCCATAGGGATACGTTCTGGATCGGACTGAGATGTTTGACTCCGTAGAGACGAAGCGCGAAATCGACCGTCAAAAAAAGCAGGATCGCCACGATCCCGCTTACCAGGTACGCAATTACCCCGCTCATCACGAACAGCGTATTGATCCGCGTCACCGTAGCATCGACCTGGCGAAAAATCAGTGGGCATTGTTGAGCCATAAGAGACCCCTTCTTTTTTTTCGCCATAGTAAAATAGATTTTTCTTATTGTCAAGCATCCATACAGAATTACTAAGGTATAAAAAAGAAGGAAATAAAAAAGGGGAGCCTTCTCCCCTTTGAACCGCATTAGCGATTCGGGATCAGTTCCCGAACTTTTTTCTCAACGGCGGCAAGAGAATCAAACGGTTTGAGGACATAATGGTCCGCACCGATCTTGTGGCTTTGCAGCACTTTGTCCAGCGTCGAATAGGCCGTCATCATAATAACGACACATTCGGGATCTTTGGCCTTGATCTCTTCGAGTACGCTCAACCCGTCGCGCTGCGGCATCATGATATCAAGCAGTACGCCGTCAAATTCTCCGGCTCTGAAGCGGCTCAAAGCGCTTAGGGGATTATCGAAATAGGTCACCTTGATGTCCCCGGTGCGCCCCAGTGCTTTTTCCAGCATCGTCCCGATGGACGCTTCATCGTCTACAATCATCAAACGGATCATTCATTACCTCCAAATAAATTATCAATCGCGTGTTCCATCAAATCCTCTGTTTTTTCCGCCACCAGTACGTCCAGTGCTTCGAAAACGCCGTGGCTGGCCTCCTCGATTTTACGGATGCGTTCCTCGATCTGGGTGCGCGAACACAGTTTTTTGCCGTCGCCGCAGTCGGCGATAAGGGCATTGGCCTGCGTATGGACCTGAGAGTGGGGCCCTTCGAGCCGACTGTAGGACTTGAGGTGCCCGAACTGCTCTTTACCGAGGCCGCTGTCGTACCATTTGCCCAGACGGCAGGAGTGGTGATCGACCGGTTTAAAATCGCTCTCCTGTCCGAAAAGGAAGGCGTAAACGTTGTTTTTATAGATAACGTGGTCGATTTTGGCGAGGTTGCTGAAAATGTAGTTGCTGATGTCCATGATCTCGTACACGCTGCGTGAAGCGTTGCGCTGGAATATCTCCATCCGCTCTCCCATCTGCGAAACGTCGTCCTTGGTCTCCGAAACGATCCCGGAAAGTTCTCCGGTCGCCGTTTCGATCTCGCTCGTATCCTGGGTCATCGACTGGATAACGATTTCGATCTCTTTGGTCGCTTTCTGGGTCCGTTCGGCAAGCTTGCGCACCTCATCGGCAACGACGGCGAATCCCCGTCCGTGTTCTCCGGCACGCGCCGCTTCGATCGCAGCGTTGAGGGCGAGGAGGTTGGTCTGGTCGGCAATATCTTTAATCAGTGCAACGACGCTGGAAACTTCGTGCGAACGGCTGACCAGATTGGCCGTCGTGTTCATCGTCCCCTCCATCAGTTCGGCGAGCTTGTTCATCCCCTCGTCAACCTCTTTAGCCAGCCGAAGCCCCTCTTGGGAACCCTGGGCCGTTTCGCGCGACTGTTCGGTCATGTCTTTGAGTTTTTCAAGGATGTCGATAAAGACTTTCTGCGTGGCGCTGAGCGCACCGCGGATGCTTTTTTGGTGCATCTCGAGCAATCCCCCCTCTTCGCCGCTAACGGTTGAGGATTTGTGAAGGACGAACCCTTTGAATCCGTTACGAAGGCTCTTTTGGACGACATCGGCCTCGCATTCACCGACGACCACTTCGTGCGCCCCCGATGAGAGTGCGCGCACAAGGGAGATTTTGTCGTCGATCGCTTCGGCACGGGTGTTGAAAAACACCGGCTCGTTTTTCGAATCGATGACAACGACCGCTTCCTTGTCGCTGAGCGCGGCGATCTCTTTGTATAGTTCCAGCTCGGCGGCCAGACGGTCGCGTTCGGCGCGAAGCTCGGCGGCTTCGTCGCGGTATCTTTTGATTTCATTCCCGAAAAACATACTACTCCTTCTCCTGATAGGTTTTTAATACAACTTCAAATTCCGCACCCCGGTTGCGGTTGGCCACGCTGATTTTCCCGCCGTGTTTGTCGATGATCGCCTTGGCCACGTTTAGCCCGATTCCCATGCTTTTTTTCTTTTCCCCCCCGACCGCAAAATCAAAAATGGTCGGGAGGATACCCTTGGGAATCCCTCCGGCATTGTCGGAAATTTTGATCCGGATCCGCGCGTCGTCGCACTCGAACGCAATCGCCAATCGTCGGTCGGCATACGCTATTTTACCTTTTTCGAACTCATCCAGTGCATTATTTAAAATAATAATCCACACCTGTTCAAGCCGCGTCGCGATCCCCAGCGTCCGGCACCCTTCGAACCGGTCGTATTTCGTTTCGTACGAAAAAAGCTCCCCGTTGATCGTTATGGGGACGATGTGACGGGAACGGTTCATGACGATCCGCAGTGCATAAACGAGGGTCGTATAAGGATTGCAGGGCTTCATCTCCTCTTTGCCCGTACCGGCGAACTCGTACATCGACGCGACGATCGACTGTATCCGTTCAATCCCCTCTTCGATCGGGCGGAACAACCCTTCCGCCTCGGGCAGCTTTTCGTCGCATTCGAGTTTCAGCAGCTCGAGGTTCCCTTTGATGTACGTGATGGGGGTATTGATCTCGTGGGTGATGCTTGCCGCAAGTCTGCCGACGCTCATGAGCTTGGCGTCGCTGAGTTTCTCTTCTTTGAGGCGTTCAAAATCGGTGACGTCGACGAAATAGAGGATATGGTAATGGTCATCAGGGATCATAGGATTGGGCATTTCGGCGGTATGAAGCTGAAAATAGCGTTTATCCTGATCGGGGCGTATGAGAACCGCACGGCTGTTAAACTCTCCTGCACGATAGAGAGCAAAAATCTTCTCAAGGGCTTTTTTCGGTTTTTTGTGATGTTCGAGGATCGGGACCAGATTTTCCCCCTCTTCACGGAACCAGTCGCATGCCTTGTACGCGGCGAAACACTCATCGCTCCCCGCATATCCGCCCAGTTCGGCAAAATTGCGGTTGACGGCGATCGGCTCGTAACGGTAATTGTACAAAACCGCGGGCGAGGTATCGTGGTCGATCATCCGTTTCATACTCGAAACGATCGCACGGTTCATTTCGCTCATGTCATGACCGATGAAAACGATTTCGTCGACCTGGCGGTTGTCATCGAGGATCGCATAAAGCGTCGTATCGACCATTACCGAATCACCGTGCAGATCGATGAACTCGATAATGCCGCGATAAATTTCCCCCGCTTTGAGCCGTTCGTTCACCAGCGCCCGCAAAAAAACCCGAAAACGGCGGGCGATGAAACGGAACCAGTGAACCCCTACGATCTCTTCGACGGGTCTGCCCAGTCTCGACGCAAGAAGATGGTTTATTTCTATGATCATTCCCTTATGATCGAGATGGGCGGTGAATGAGGTCTTCGAAATCGCGGCATGCATCAACTGGATATGGGTAAACGCCCGCTGAGCCTCTTTGGCATACACGCATTGACGCACGAGCCGCTGGGCTACTATCAGTACCGCACCGGCCGAAAGGGGTTTGAGCAGGTATTTATCGACCCCGACGTCGATGGCCTGCAAAAAAAGGTCGCTTCCGTGCGCGCTCGAAATGACGATCGTTTTAAGGGTGGGATAGCGTTCTTTGCTGATGCGGACGCTCTCCAATATCTCCGGGATCATCGTTCGGGGATGGAGAATCAGCAGATCGGTCGTCTCCAGATGGGACGGGAGCTCTGGAAATATCTCCAGGCGGCATCCCAATGTTCGAAGGGGTTCGACGAAAGGGTCGAGTCCGGTCGAATCTTCCCCTTTCGTTTCCCAGTCGGTGACATACGTGATCCCTATGTTTTCAATCATTCAAACCCTGCCGATCGTCCGCTCGCAACACATTTCCTTTAAGTAACACAAATCATTAAAACTAATTTTTTCCGGTAATAATATCCAAAAAATATCACTAAAGCATCACTTTGTTTTT
Source organism: Sulfuricurvum sp. IAE1 (assembly GCF_004347735.1). NCBI lineage: Bacteria > Pseudomonadati > Campylobacterota > Epsilonproteobacteria > Campylobacterales > Sulfurimonadaceae > Sulfuricurvum > Sulfuricurvum sp. IAE1. The sequence continues at coordinate 119,644 of NZ_SLTI01000042.1, forward strand.
ACTTATGGTTCGATTTTCATCTGGGTGTAATCTTTTTCCGATACAATCACCGAAAAATTTACCTGCACAACGGAACACATGCCATGAAAAAACTGCTGTTTGTATTGCTCGCCTGCGTCTCGCTCAGCGCTGAAGACGTTTACGAGGGGGATCTCACCGCCGCCGAAGCGCACGAAATGCAAAAGAAAGGGGAAGCGATCATCGTCGATGTACGCACCACCCTTGAATTCATCTACACCGGCCACGGCGAAGGGTTCATCAACATCCCCGCCTACGAATGGACCTACATCCCAAAATCGGTTGAAGAACGGGTCAAAAGTGCCGAGTATGAACTCAAAAGCGACAAGGTCAAAGGGCACGTCGAGGTACAAAAACTCTACGACGCCAAAGAGGTTTTCAACAAAAACTTCGTCAGCGACGTCATGAAGGCGATGAAACTGCGCAACGTCGATTCGGTTATCCTCGTCTGCCGCAGCGGCCCGCGTTCGAAAGCGGCCGCGAACATACTGGCAAAAGAAGGGATCAAGGCCTACAACCTCGACAACGGGTTCATGTTCGGCTGGAAAGATTCCAAAATGCCTTGGGACGGGTTTTAACCCCTCCCACGTATCCGCACGATTCTCCTCTTTTTTTACCTTCTCCCTTTTTTATCCATTGCGTTCTTTAAGGATTCTTCCGTAATGATGTGTCAAGAATAAGGGGGAATCATGAACTTTCATGAAAAGCTCACACCCGACGAGCGCTTTTTGCTCCTCGCGGTACTGGTCCTTGCTCTGGGAGCGCTGGCCGCGCTTACCCTCGCGGTACGCGGCGGACACCTGCTCCAGATGGATCAGGCGGTATTGGGAGGGTTTCATAAGCTCAAACACCCTTCCCTGGACCGTTTTTTTTCCTCGATCACGTGGCTGGGATCGCTCTGGGTGCTCCTCCCCTCCTATGTGGTTTTGGTCCTGACCCTCTCCAAAAGTTTCGAACATGTCGAACGGGTGATGGGGATCGGTTTTTTCGGCGCAATCATTACCACTTACGTCATCAAATACATGTTCGAACGCAAACGTCCCCACTTTTTCGGGCCGATCGGCGAACTCCCGCTCGACCCCGCTTTTCCCAGCGCCCATACGACCCAGATCATCGCGTTTAGCCTTTTACTGTGGATCGTCGTCTACACGGGTCCGACGGTCGGCAATCTTCTTCTTGGCGTCTTGTTGCTGGGGATATCGGCTTCGGTGGTTCTTTCGCGGATGTACCTGCAGGTCCATTTTCCCACCGACGTCATGGCCGGAACGCTGATCGCCCTGATCTGGGCGGCTATCGCGATACTGGTGGTCAAATCGGGGACGGTACGATGAAGAATAAATTTCTGGGGACCGGGGAGCGCGGATACCACCCTTGGCGGAAGTTTCGGATTATCCTCTCAGGCCTCCGCTTTGCCGTAATTTATGATTTCAGCGTTCTCTACAAAATCATCCTCTCGGTCGCCGTTTTGATTCCGGTGATGATTTTCAGCGATAAACTCAACGCGTCGCTGATCGTTCTCGCGACGGGGGTGATGCTCTCGGCGGAGATTTTCAATACGGCCATCGAAGCGATGTGCGATTTCATGGAGACCCGCTACAACGAAAAAATCCTCATCATCAAGGATATTGCCGCAGCGGCGGCGGGGATCAGTATCTTTGCATGGCTGGCGGTGCTGTCGTTCGAGCTCGTCCAGCTTCTGCCGCTTCTGCGTTCTATCGTCGGATAACGTCGCTCTCCCGTACCCACAGGTTCTCATCCGGACTGGTCGGCTGCCATACGCGGTTGACGAAATAACCGGTAATGCGTACCCATCCGCCCGAAGGTTCCCCCGCGGTGAACGAGCGGCGCGCCTCCCACGTATCGACGACCGATCCTCCGGGAGCGTTGTAAATCGATCCGTTTACGGCCATCCGGTATGCTGACGATTTCCCCCCTTTTTTAGGTGCGGAAGCGGCCGCTTTCGACGGCTCGGTCGAGGTGCTTTTGGCAAGGGGGCGAGCGTCGCGCGCCGGGGCGGCGGCAACGGCCGTTTTACGGCTTTGGGCTGCGGAGAGGTCGGCTTTGAGCTTGGCGATCTGCGCATCGGCCTGTGCGAGCCTGCTTTGGAGCGCCTTCACCTGCTGGGGCGTTTCGGCCGTTTTGGTGACGATCTTCTCGACCGGACGGTCGCGGTACACCACTTTTTCCTGGGTCACGATCCGGTCTTTGTAAACCACTTTTTCAACCACTTTTTCTTTTACGGAAGGGGCTTTTTTAAGTTTTTCGATCGTGCTCTTCGCCGTTGCGAGTTCGGCTTGGAGTGCTTTGATCTTTTCGGTCGGCTCGGTCGTTTTGGTGACGATCTTCTCGACCGGGCGGTCGCGATACACTACTTTTTCGACCACTTTGACCGGTTGCGCCGGAACGGCTTTGGAGGCTTTGAGATTGGCGATTTCAGCGCGCGCAGCAGTAAGCTCCCGTTGAAGCGATGCGAGTTTTTCGGTCGGTTCGACTACCTTGGTAACGATTTTTTCCCGGGCGGGAGAGGCCTGGAGCCGCGCAATCGCAGCATTGGCTTTTTCGAGTTCCCGCTGGAGTGCCTGTACCCGCTGGGGTTCGACAGCCGCTGCAGCGGAAGCGGCCGGTTTCGCGGCGGCATGCGCCGCAGCGAGCTCTTTGCGCAGCCGGGCGATCTCGACGCGCGCGTCGGCAGCTTCTTTGCGCAATGAGGCAGCGGAACTTTTTTTCAGGTCGTTTTCCAGGAGACGGACCTGCTCTTTGGCTTTAGCGAGCGCTTTGGTCAGGTTCTCCCGCTCGATTTTTCCCACTTTGACCGCGTTAGCCTCTTTGGCGAGCCGCTCGCTGCGCTCCGAAACCGAACGCAGCTGCTCATCGCGTGAAGTGAGGGTTTTTTCCAGGCTTTGGATCACCCCTTTTTTACGCCCGATCTCCTGCTCTATTTCGCGGTTGCGCTGCTGGAGCGTCTTGAGCTGTTGCGTGTTCTCTTTGATCTGCGCTTCGAGTCGGGCGATGCGGGTCTGATACCCTTTGATCTTCGGATTGGCTTCCTGCGCCTGACGGCACTCTTCGTATTTTTGGCGTAACTTGGCGACGTCGCCCAATACCGCCTGGGTCTCTCCGGCAGCCCCGTAAAGATACCCTGCGGCGATCAAACTTGCAAACAGCGTCTTCATGCAACCCCTTCTTTTTTGACCAGCTTGACGCCCATTTCCAGATGGTGGGTATAGGGGAACTGATCGAATGCGGCCATCGCGCTCACGGTATGGGTCCGTTCGAGTATTTCGAGGTCGCGCGCCAGGGTCTCGGGGTTGCACGAGATGTAGAGCAGGTGCTCAAACCGCGACGCGAACGCGCACGGCTCTTCTCCGAGCCCGGCGCGCGGGGGATCGACGAAGAGGGTTTTGAGACGATAATCGTCCAGATCGACCCCTTCCATGCGGTTAAACACGCGGACGCGGTCGAGCGCCATCGTGAATTCTTCGGCGCTCATGCGGACGAAATCGATATTGTCGACTCCGTTGAGCTTCATGTTCTCTCTGGCCGCGGCAATGGAGGATTTGGAGATTTCGGTCGCAAGCACCCGCTCAAAGCGCGACGCGAACGGTATCGTAAAATTCCCCGCCCCGCAGTAGAGTTCGAGAAGATCGCCGCCGATCCCCTCGAGCTGTGCGAGCGACCATTCGACCATCCGCTCATTTACTCTGGGATTGGGTTGCGTGAAGCTGTTTTCGATATGGACGTAACGGTAGTCCCGCCCTGCGATACGGAGCGTTTCGGTCACGTAGTCACGGCTTACGACGATCTTTTGCCCGCGGCTTCGCCCGATAACGCCGATTCCGAGCCGCTCTTCGAGACGGCGCGCCAGAGCCAGCCATTCGTCGTCGAGTTTTCGGTGATACAGCAGGCTGACAAGCACCTCCCCTTCCCCCGATGCAAGGAAATCGGCACCAAAAAGCTTGTGCCCCATTCCAAGCTCCGAAATCGCGGGCAGAAGCCGTTTCATCGCATACGCGATCGGTTCTGCGACAATGCCGCATTCATGGATCCGGAGCATCCCCTGCCGATCCATGCGGTTCATCGCGTAACTCATCCCGCCTTCGTCATGGTACACCTTGAACTCGGCCCGGGAACGGAACCGCTCTTGCGGCGAGCGGACGATTTCGATCTCGCCCCGGAAAAACGGGGCGAACGTTTCGCGTACGACGGAGAGCTTGTGTTCGAGCTGCCCTTCGTATCCGTTTTCATAATCGCGGCAGCTGCCGCAGATCCCGAAATAATTACACTGCACGAAAGACCTTTAAACGCTATTTGACACTGGCGATGAGATTGCCGATGAGAAGATTCCACCCGTCGACCATCACGAAAACGAGTATCTTGAACGGCATCGATATCATGACGGGGGGCAACATCATCATCCCCATCGACATCAGTATCGACGCCACGACCATATCGATGACGAGGAACGGGAGAAAAAGGAGGAACCCGATCTCAAAGGCCGTTTTGAGTTCACTGATGACGAACGCCGGGATGACGATGGTCAGCGGCACCTCTTTGATCGACTGGGGATTTTCCATGTGCCGGATCCGCAAAAAGAGCGCCAGGTCTTTTTCACGGGTGTTGCGGACCATGAAATTTTTGAACGGTTCGGTCGTTTTTTCGAACGCCTCGTCGTAGGTGATCAGCTCTTCGCTGTAGGGTTTGATCCCTTCATCGTAGGCCTTTGTGGCGACGGGTTCCATTACGAACACCGTAAGAATAAGCGCGAGCATGACCAGCAGCTGCGTCGGGGGGACCTGCTGGGTCCCCAGCGCCTGGCGCAAAAACCCGAACACGATGACGAAACGGGTAAACGTCGTCATCACCAGCACCAGGCTCGGCGCAAGGAAAAGAACCGTCAGCACCAAAAGGACGTTGAGCGAACTCACCACCTCTTCGGGGGTTTCGGGGGCGGTCAGGTTGAAGTTCATCGCCGGCACCTGGGCGTCTTCGGCCCAAAGCATCAACGGGATCATCAAGAGCAAAAAGACCAAACGACCCAAACCGTACCCCGCATTTTCCAAAATGAATTCTTTTTAATGAGGCGATAATACCACAAACTAAGGGTGTATCTCGATTAAATTCTGATAAAATTGCATCAAATCAATGCAGGAGCTTTTATGTCCCATTCTCTTTCTATCGTCATTCTCGCCGCCGGAAAAGGGAGTCGGATGAAATCGCCCACCGCCAAGGTCCTCCACCGGATCTGCGGACGCGAAATGCTCTATTACAGCATCAAGGCGGCGCGGGAGATCACCGACGACGTCATCGTCGTCATCGCCCACCAAAAAGAGGCGGTGAAAGCGGCGATGGAACGCCATTTCGACGGGTTGAGCTTTGTCGTTCAGGATGCCGAAAACTTCCCCGGAACCGGGGGGGCGATGAAGGGGGTAAGCCCCAAATACGACGACGTCCTCGTCCTCAACGGAGATATGCCCCTCATCACCCGCGGCTCGATCGAACGCTTCCTCGCCAATCCCGCCGACATCGTCATGTCGGTCATCCCCCTTGACAATCCGGGCGGGTACGGACGCGTCGTGATCGAAGAAGGACAAGTCCTGCGGATCGTCGAAGAAAAAGACGCCACCGAAGCGCAAAAAGCGATCAATACCGTCAACGCCGGGGTATACGCGTTCAAACACCACGTACTCCAAAACTACATTCCCCGCCTCTCCAACGACAACGCCCAGGGGGAATACTACCTCACCGACGTCATCGAGATGGCACGGCGCGACGGCCTCTCGATCGCCCCGCTCTACGTCGCTGAAGAGGAGTTCAAAGGGGTCAATTCCAAAGCCGATCTCGCCCACGCCGAAGAGATCATGATGGATCGGATCCGCAAAACGTGGATGGATGCGGGGGTGATCATGCAGCTTCCGCAGACGGTCTACATCGAAGAAGGAGTCCGTTTCGTCGGTGAGTGCGTCGTCGAAAACGGCGTACGGGTGTGCGGTGAGAGCCTCATCGAGAATTCGCACCTCAAAGCCCACAGCGTCATCGAAGACTCGAGTGTGCGCGATTCCGACGTCGGGCCGCTCGCCCACCTGCGTCCGCAGAGCGTACTTGAAAACACCCACGTCGGCAACTTCGTCGAAGTGAAAAAATCCCACCTGCGCGGAGTCAAGGCGGGACACCTGAGCTATCTTGGGGACGCCGATATCGATGAGGGGACCAACATCGGCGCGGGGACGATCACCTGTAACTATGACGGGATGAAAAAGTACCGCACGATCATCGGGAAAAACGTTTTCGTCGGCAGCGACACCCAGCTCGTCGCCCCCGTCGAAATCAGCGACAACGTGATGATCGCCGCCGGTACCACCGTAACGGCGGGCAAATACGAAAGCGGAATTCTGCTCCTCAGCCGTACCCCGGTCCGCAAAGTCGCCGGGTTCTTCGCCAAATTTTTCGGTAAAGGGAAAGAATGCTGATCCCCTCCACCCTTCTCGCGGGCAAAAAGATCCTTTTGGGGGTGACCGGCTCGATCGCGGCGTACAAATCCCTGGAACTCGTACGCCTCTACACGAAAGCGGGAGCCGACGTCCGCGTCGTCATGAGCCCCGCCGCCCAAAAATTCGTCCAGCCGCTGAGTTTCGAAGCGCTCAGCCGCAACGGCGTCCTCGACGACACGAACGAATCGTGGGCGGACGATTTCAACCACATCAAAATTTCGCAGTGGGCGGACGTGATGGTCATCGTCCCCGCCACCGCCAACACGATCGCCAAACTCGCCAACGGTATTGCCGACACCATCCTCACCCAGTGCGCGCTGGCGTTCGCCGGGCCCAAAGTGCTAGCCCCTTCAGCGAACACCAACATGATCCAAAACCCGATGATCCAGGGATCGCTCAAAATGCTCGCGATGGCCGACTACGAAATCGTCTCCACCCAGACCAAGGAGCTCGCCTGCCAGACGACGGGAGACGGGGCGATGGCCGAACCGCTCGACATCTTTTTCGAGACGGCAAGGCTGCTGCTCAAAGACCCTTTCTGGGAAGACCGGCGCGTCGTGGTCACCGGCGGAGGGACGAGAGAAAAGATCGACGAAGTGCGTTACGTCTCCAATTTTTCTTCGGGAAAAATGGCCAAAGCGATCGCCCTTTCACTCTACCTCAAAGGCTCGGATGTCTGCTACATCACGACCAAAGGGAGCGAAGGGCTCCCCAAAGCGATCTATACCATCGACGTCGACGATGCGGCCGAAATGCTGGAGTATACCCGCGATGCGATCCGTGTCGCCAAAAAAGGGAAGCTGAGCAAACCTTCGCTCACGAGCACCGAAGCGATAGGGCTCATTCAAAAACGCCCCTATCTGTTCATGGTCGCGGCGGTCGCCGATTTCACCCCCAGATTTCCGCAGCGAGGAAAGCTCAAAAAATCGGCGCTCGGAGAAAACTGGCAAGTCGAACTCACCCGTACTTCCGACATTCTCAGTACCCTTGCGCAGGAGCGCGAAGGGGTGAGTACGATTGCGTTCAAAGCGGAAATGGACAGCCAAGAGGGGCTTGAAAATGCGAAAAAACTGTTGATCGAAAAAGGGGTCGATGCGGTGTGCTACAATCTTCTCGACGACGCCAAAAGTTTCGGCGGGGAAGAGAACACGGTCACCTTCATCACCAGGGAAGAACAGATCGATCTGGGGCGCCATACCAAAATCGACCTTGCCGAAAAAATTTTACATCACGCACAAGCCTGCAGCTTATGAGCAACCGCGCACGCCACATCGCCATCATCATGGACGGCAACGGCCGATGGGCGCAGGCCCAGGGTAAAAACCGCACCGCCGGGCACGAAAAAGGGGCCGAAACTGTCCGCCGGATCACCACGTTCTGCGCCGAAAACGACGAAATCGAGCGTCTGACCCTCTATGCGTTCAGCACCGAAAACTGGAAACGCCCCAAACTCGAAGTGGAATTTTTGATGAAACTCCTCGAAAAATACCTCAAAAACGAGCTAAAAACGTATCTTGAAGGAAACATCCGCTTCGAACCCATCGGGGACCTTTCCTCTTTCTCCCCCTCTTTGCGCAAGACGATCGAGCGGGTACGGGAAGAGACGGCCCGTTGCAGCGGGCTGGTGCAGAGCCTCGCGCTCAACTACGGCGCGCAGGACGAAATCGTCCGCGCCGCGAATGCGCTCCTAGGGCGGGGAGAGACCATCAGCGCCGAGTCGCTCGGCCACGCCCTCGATACGAACGAAAACGTCGATCTGCTGATCCGCACCGGGGGAGACCACCGACTCTCGAACTTTCTGCTGTGGCAGTCGGCGTATGCCGAACTCTTCTTTACCGACACGCTGTGGCCCGATTTTACGACTGCAGAATTTGAACGGATCATCAAAAAATTCAAAACCGTCGAAAGACGCTTCGGAGGGCTTAACTGATGGAATGGATACTGGTATTTCTCCTCGGCGCCGCCGTCGGTTCGTTCATGAACGTGGTCATACTCCGCCTTCCCAAAGACGAAAGTGTTTCGTTTCCCGCATCGCACTGCATGAGCTGTAACGCGCCGCTGCGCTTTTACCACAACATCCCGATACTCTCCTGGCTTTTCCTGCGCGGGAAATGCGGTTTCTGCGGCGCGAAAATCTCGCTGCAGTACCCCCTCGTTGAACTGCTGGGCGGACTTATTTTCCTCCTTAGCGCGATGAAACTGGGGATTTCCCTCCCTGCCGCCGGGATCGCGCTTGCCTTTGTGCTTCTGCTGGCCCTCTCGGTCATCGACTACCGATACAAAATGGTCCCCGACAGCCTCAACCTCGCAGCCCTCACCCTCGCGGTGATCAGCGCGACTTCGTTCGCCCATCTGACGTACAATTTCCAAAACGCCCTCCTCTTTGCCGGGGGATTCACCCTGCTGCGCTTTTACCTCTCCTACGCGATTAAAAAAGAGGCTATGGGCGAAGCCGACATCATGATCGCGGCGACGATGGGAGCGATTTTGGGGATCCAGCTTGCGCTCGCGGCGATTTTCATCGGGGCGCTGCTCGCCCTCCCCGCACTTCTGCTGACCCGCACCGAAGACGAAGACTCACAGCAGCTCCCCTTCATTCCCTTCCTCGCGACGGGGGCATGGATCGCCTTAATGTTCGACGGATACATCACTACCTACCTGGCAGGCCTCTATGGATAAACTACGACGCTATATCCTCTCGAACCTTTCGCTGCTGTTCTTTTCGATTTTCCTGCCGCTGTTTGCGATTGCGTCGGTCATCTTCATGATCAAGCTAGCCACCTACACGGCCGTCATCCAGCTGAGCCTCGCGGAGATGGGGAAACTCTACCTCTTCGTCCTCCCCGAACTGCTGTTTTACACCCTCCCGATCTCGTTTTTCGTCAGCGGAGCGCTCACCCTCTATCGCCTCTCGAACGATAACGAAATGGTCGTCGTTTTTTCCTTGGGGATCCCTCCGCGCTTTATCGCCCGGGTCCTCGCCGCTCCGGCACTGCTCCTCTCGCTGCTGCTGTTTATCGATTATCTGATCGTCACCCCCTACATCAAGACGATCTCGGCCAACTTCCTCGACCAGAAAAAAGCCGAAGCGAAATTCAACCTCTCGGCTTCGGAATTCGGCCATAACTTCGGGGAGTGGATGCTCTTCATCAACAAAAGCGACAACGCCGAACGCGCCTACGGCGACATCGTCCTTTTCAGCAAAGAGATGAAAGACGAGATCCTCATTTCGGCCAAAAGCGCCGAACTGATCAATAACAACGGAGTCTTGCAGTTTCGCCTCAGCAAAGGGGAAAGCTACAGCTACAACGACGAGGTTTTCAAACAGATGCCGTTCGAAACGGCCTATATCAACGATATGATGAGCACGGAGCAGACCCGTTACGTCGATACCCTCGATTACTGGACGAACGAAGACCGCCGCGACAAAAAAAACCAGCTCCTCATCACCAACACCCTCCTTAGCCTCTTTCCGCTTCTCTCGGTATGGCTCATGATCGCCCTGGGAGTCGTCCACGCCCGTCACCAGAAGCGGTGGATCTACCTGTGGATGTTCCTCGCCATCGTCGGATTCTACGCCGCCGCGATCATGACGCAAAAATGGCTCGATTTCCACACGATCTGGGCCACGGCGCTGGTGTGGTTCATCCTCTCGTACGGTTTTTACCGGCGCCTGGTCGGCCGACGCTTTTGAACCGCGTCAAACTCACCCTCAGCTATAACGGGGCGGCGTTTATGGGGTTTCAGTCCCAGACCACGACCGACAACACCGTCGTCGGGACCCTGCATGCGGCATTCAAGCGTCTGGGTATCGATTCGCTCCCCGTGGGCAGCGGCCGTACCGACCGCGGCGTCCACGCAACGCGCCAGGTGATCCATCTCGACCTTCCCCCCTACTGGCAGGACCTTCGCAAGCTGCGCGAAATGCTCGCCCTCCAGCTCCCCTCCTCGATACGCATCCGCCGTATCGAACCCGTTGCGGATGATTTTCACGCCCGCTACGGTGCCCGGGTACGTTCATACCGCTACGTGCTTAAAGCGGGGGAGTCCAACCCGTTCGAAGCCGATTTCGTCACCTTCGTTCCGCGCCTCGATGAAAAAGCCATCATCGACGCGATCAGTCTCTTCGAGGGGGAACACGACTTCGAGCTGTTCAAAAAAAGCGGTTCCGACACGACCCACTATGTCCGGACGATCTTCCGTGCCTACGCCTACTCTCACCGCGGCTATCTGATTCTCCGGTTCGACGCCAACGGATTTCTCCGTTCCCAGATCCGCCTCATGGTCGGTTTTCTGCTCCGCATCAGCGAAGGCAAAGCGACCAAAGAACAGCTCCAAGATCAGCTCTCTTGCCGTTATCGCCACTGTTCCGATCTCGCGCCGCACAACGGACTGTACCTCTCACGCGTCAACTATTGAGTCTTTAAGACTAAAACTTCTTTATATTTCTTGCATTATTAAATCCTTTTTGTTACAATCATCCTCGAAAAACTTAATACCAACACACTAAAGGATATGTCACATGGCAAAACATCAGTTTCAGACTGAAGTCTCACAAATCTTGCACCTCATGATCCACTCTCTCTACTCCAACAAGGAGATTTTCGTCCGCGAACTCGTCTCGAACGCCTCGGACGCCCTGGACAAACTCAATATGCTCGTCCTCACTGACGAGAAATACAAAGGGGTAGCCTTCAATCCCCGCATCGACATCGCCCTTGATAAAGAGGCCAAAACCATCACGATCAGCGACACGGGGATCGGGATGAACGAGAGCGACCTCGTCGAAAACCTCGGAACCATCGCCAAATCGGGGACCAAAGCGTTCCTTGAGCAGCTGACGGGAGACCAGAAAAAAGACTCCAAACTCATCGGTCAGTTCGGGGTCGGATTCTACGCCTCGTTCATGGTCGCCGACAAGGTCGAAGTGATCAGCCGCAAAGCGGGCGAAGAAAACGCCTACAAATGGTCATCCATGGCGGGAAGCGAGTACGAGATCGAACCGGCCAGCCGCGAGAGCCACGGTACGAGCATCATCATGCACCTCAAAGAGGACGAATCCGAATTCCTGGATGGCTGGCGCATCGAGAACATCATCAAAAAATACTCCAACCACATCCCCTTCCCGATCTTCATGGACAAGGAAGAGTGGGTAGCCCCCAAAGAGGGTGAAGAAAAAGGGCACAACGAGATCGTCAACAAACAGATCAACAAAGCCAACGCCCTCTGGACGATCAGCAAAAACGACATCACCGACGAAGAGTACAAGGATTTCTACTCGAGCATCGCCCACGACTCGGGCGAGCCGCTTTTGTGGATGCACAACAAGGCCGAAGGATCGCTCGAGTACACCACCCTCTTCTACGTGCCGTCCAAAGCGCCGATGGATCTCTACCGCGTCGATTACCAAAGCGGTATCAAGCTCTACATCAACCGCGTTTTCATCACCGACGACGAAAAAGAGCTGATGCCGACCTACCTGCGTTTCCTGCGCGGTGTGATCGATTCGGCCGACCTCCCGCTCAACGTCAGCCGCGAAATCCTGCAAAGCAACAAAGTGATGGCGAAGATCAAAAACGCTTCGGTCAAAAAAGTGCTCGGCGAACTCGCCAAACTCGCCGAAAACGATGCGGCCAAATACGACGCGTTCTACAAAGAGTTCGGTAACGTCCTCAAAGAGGGGCTTTACAGCGATTTCGGCAACCGCGAGAAGATCCTCGAACTTCTCAAACTCAATACCCTGAACTCCGACACCCCGGTGATGTTCGGCGACTTTGTAAAAAATGTGGACGAAGAGAAAAAAGAGATCTATTACATCACGGCGAAAATGTCCCTCTCGATGCTCAAAAACTCTCCGGCACTGGAACGCTTCAAAGCAAAAGGGATCGACGTGCTGGTGCTCAACGAAGAGATCGACACGATCGTCTTCCCGATGGTAAGCGAGTACAACGAGTACAAATTCGTCAACGTCTCCGACGCGAAACTCGAAGCGAGCGAAGAGGAGAAAAAAGAGCAGGAAGAGAAAGCCAAAGGGCTCGAATCCTTCGTCGGGCAGCTTGAAAACGCGCTCGGCGAAAAGGTCAAAAAAGTCGAAACGACCTTCGATCTCACCGAGTCGGCCGTATGTCTGAAAATCGACAAAGAAGACCCGGGCTACATGATGGCGCAGATGATGAAGCAGTTCGGGCAGATGGGCGGAGACATCCCGCCGATCAAGCCGATCCTCCAGATCAACCCGAACCATGAGCTGATCAAAAAGCTCAGCGATTCGGCGGACATGAACCTCATCGAGGATGCGGCGCATGTGCTGCTCGATCAGGCGAAACTCTATGAGGGGGAAACGCTGGAGGATACCGCAGGGTTTATTGCGCGACTTAATCGTATTATGGCGAAAGCGCTGTAACAACTTCTTTTCTTCTGCAAATTCCCGCGATAGCGGGAATCCATTTCTATAAAAAGTTTAATTATTAAAACTAATCAATTATATTCTTTTCAGTAAAAAAGAAGCCTCTTTAGGAAATAATCTCCTATATTTTATAGAGGAGAACTTTATGGCATTAAAATCTTATCTCATCGGAAGTGCTACAGTAGCAACCGCAATTCTATTCACCGCGTGTGCACCGGCAAATATCCAATCACAAATTCGCAATTCTGATATCAATTCGAATATGATGACACGCTGTGAGGAAGTTGATATGCGCAGCAACAGTGAGATGAAAGAATTATTTGAAAAATATGACGGATGGCGTGTATTCTACATCTCTGAATACACTACCGGAAATAAAATCGGGACAAGTGCATCCGTTTGTTTTGAAAAACCAAAAAACTAATTAGTTCTACATTGTTTATCTATTTTCGCAGTATGCGAAAATCATTCCCATCAAACACTCCCTGCCCCCGCAACACACCCAGAGCGAGGCCGCTCGCCGCAGGGTGAAGCGGCCGGTTAAGCGACTTGTTGCGGGGGCGCTTTTCTTTTCGTTCTTTTCTTTTCTAAAAAGAAAAGGACAATCCAAGTACAATTCCAAAAAACAAAAGGAGATACTATGGCTTGGGCAACAGCACGGCACATACTGGTAGCAACCGAAGAGGAGTGCAACGCACTCAAAACACAAATCGAAGAAGGTCTTGATTTCGCGGAAGCGGCGATCCAAAACTCCCAATGCCCATCAGGACGCAAAGGAGGCGATCTGGGCCGTTTCGGACCGGGGCAGATGGTTCCCGAGTTCGATCGCGCGGTATTCACGGGCGATGTGGGCGTCCTCTACGGACCGATCAAAACCCAGTTCGGCTATCACCTCCTCGAGGTAACGGCACGCGGATAAGCGGGTAACGTTGCAGATCATCCCCGTAACCGAAAACAATCTCCCCATCTACCATAACCTTGCCCAGTGCTACGAGGCGGAATTTTCGCCCCTCACGGGCAAGAAACCCGACGCTTCCGGGCTCTTTGCTCTCGATACCCTGATCGGAGGGAATATCCTGGGCTATCTTCTCTACATCGACGACACCCCGGCCGGTCTGGCCGCTATTGCCCGAAAAGAGAATGCCAGTTTTGAAGTATGCGAATTTTACGTCGTCCCCGTGTTCCGTAAAAATGAAGCGGGTATGCGTTTCGCCCACGCGATCTGGGAACGCCATAACGGAACGTGGGAGATCAAACAGATCTCAGGAGCCGACTACGCCACCGCGTTCTGGCGCAAAACCATAGAGCGGTTCGGCGATACCCCCTTTTGCGAAGAGCGCTACGACGATCACTACTGGGGAACCGTCACCCGCCAGACGTTCACGGCACGATGCCAGCCTACAGCCCCGTAAACGTCAGCAACGCTTTGGCAACGATCCTTACTTCGGGACGGGGATAGACCAGATGCTCGTACCCATCGTTGATGGAAACGAAATACTCTCCCCCCTCGATCACCGCAGCTTTTTTGATCCACATGCGGTTGTCTTTGTAGACTAAAAAAATCGATCCGTTTTCAAACTCTTTTTGGGACAGGTCGGAGACGACGAGCGCATCGTGCCCGATCAGGGGCTCCATGGACTGTCCTTCCACGCGGATCACGAACAATGACTCCGGTGCATAGGGGCGCTTGATGAGGGATGATGAAAACACCAGTTCGTGTTTTCGGCGTTCCCCGTCGACGTGTTCGAAATAATCGAGTTTTACGGTATCGTTTGACACCCCTATCCCCTCCGCTGAAACTCGTCGATGATCTGGGCCTGCGGATTTTGGTGGATGTAGCGGTTCGCCTCGATGGCGCGTTCGCAGACCGACTCGATGGTGTCGCCCTTGTTGAGGGTGACTAGGGAGCCTTTGAGATCGAACTGGGGATAACGGTTGATAAGCTTTTCAAGGGCGCACCGCGCACCCGTCGGATCGACGAACGTAAACAAAACGGCGACGTAGTGTTCGTTGAGCCGTTTGGAGACGTCGCTGTGGCGGATGTTCTCGGTCAGATGGGCTTTGTCGATGTCGTACTCGTCACACGCGATGAGGGCGAAGCTGGCTTCGATGCCATAGCGTTCGTGCACGTACAGGGACATTTTCAGGTCCTGCTCGAACGCCAGTTTTAAATCGGTGATAGTCAACTCTTTCATCTCTTGCCTTGTTCGCTCTATTTATAACCCGTATTTTAGCGATTTTTTCGGCTTATCCCAGACGCGTTTGATTTCGTCCCCCTTCTTTCGCCGCATAGAGTGCTTCGTCGGCTCTTTGGACGATCTTTTCGATCGTATCGCCGGGAGCGTATTCGGCGACACCGGCGCTGATGAGGACCCGGCAGGCGGGTGAAAAATCGCTCTCTTCGATGTGGCGGCGGAGGTGTTCGGCAACTCCGAACGCCTGTTCTCCTCCCGTTTCGGGGAGGAGGATCAAAAATTCCTCCCCTCCCCAACGCCCCGTCCGGTCGACCGAACGGACCGATTCGCTCATGATCTGCGCCAGTTTCTGGATCACATGGTCGCCGACGTTGTGGCCGCAGGTGTCGTTAATCTCCTTGAAATGGTCGATGTCGAGCAGAATGATCGAAAAAGTCCCCCCGTAGCGTCTGACCCTCTCAATCTCTTCAAGGCAATACGCCTCGATCTTCATCCGGTTGTAGAGACCGCTGAGCTTGTCGGTCGTGGCGAGATATTCGAGTTCCCGCGAATCGAGAAAAATCTGCTTGCTTTTTTTATCAAGGATCAGCGCGCTGAGGATGCCGAACGATACCGCCGCGACGATCCAGAGCGAATGGATGCAGAGCACTTCGAAAGGGATCCCCAGATAGAGCTCGTATGCCAGATGGGCCGCGATGGTGACCGAGGCACTGGCCAGCGCAAAGGGGAGCCGCAGCCCCGAAATCGCGAACATCCAGATGATGCTCAGCGACACTTCGGGGGTATAGATCTCGGCAAGATAGGGCGAAACCGGATAAAGGATGCCGTAGAGGTAGAGGTTCCCAAGATTCGCTATAACGGGGGAGAGAGCGAGGATCACTACCGTGACGCGGTAAAGTTTTTTGACGTACGTCATCGCGCTGATCACAAACAGGAGCGGCGGGAGAACGTAAAGGTGCATCAACGTCCCAAAAGGGAGGGCGTATGCGGGCAGCAGCATACCGTCGATAAACGAAAAAACGATATACAGCAACCCTGTCAGAAAGGTGATGGAGCGGATCTGAAGCGTCCGGGAAGGACGGTCCCACTCCTCGAAAGCTCTGCGCTGTTCGGACGAGGCATCGTAGAGGGGGTCCAAAACGGGCATCACGATACGGCCTGCACGCACCATTGCACCTCCCTTTCCGACGAATTTGACAGATTGTACCATGTTCCGCTCAAGATTTTTTCCGCTTGGCCGATATGGATGGTTCAATTTCGAACAAGTGCTACCATGAGAACAACCAAACTTTTTGCCCGTTTTATCACCTTTTTCCTATTGCTCCTTTTCGGCATGGCCATCGGAGCCAAAAGCGGAGGCCTCGATACCTTCCGCTTCACCCTTCTCATCCTCGTCCTCAGCGGCCTCAGTTTTCTGCACATCAAGACGATGCGCAAAAAATTTGCACGCTTCAACACCTCCACGCTGGGCTGAAACGTCCCGAACGCTATTCTTTGGCTTCGGCTTTTTTACGGCTGACGAAGGTAAGGATCGCCATCGATACGATCAGTATCCCGACCCCGCTGAGCAGGTAGAGGGCGTAGTTCATCTGGCCGATGTCGTTGATCGCGACTTTGAACACCACCATCAGCGATTCGATCGAGAGGGCGATGATGATCGAGGTGAGAAACTTCGTCAGCGTCGCGTATTCGTTCCCCTCTTCGAGGGTGAGGGAGCGGAAAAAGACCTCTTTTTCGAGGATCGTTTTGGCCAGATCGTAGATCGCGATCGCCAGCGTGATCCCGATGATCGATTTAAAGACGTGCTGGAGCATCTCGTCGCCGAACGATGAAAGGGCCTTGACGAACCCGATCAGGCCGTACACACCCAAAAAGAGGGCAAGCAGCACCAGACCGCCGCCGAGCATCGCGTAAACCCACACCGACAGCTTCGAAATGAGCCGGTCGCTGTCAATGAGATGCATCTTGGTCATAACCGATACGAGGTCAAGGTCGAATACGACGACCGTTCCATCGGCGAAACGCCGTGCGACCGACACCTTTGGCTGGCCTGAATGGGCGCAGATGTAGGGGTTCGAAACGTAGTTACCGTGCTCGTCGAAACGGATGCGGTTGATGAAATACCCCTTGTCGGCCCCCTGCATCGACGCATCGTGGCCGTTGCGGCGCCATGTCGGGGTGATCTGCATCCCCTGTGCGTCGATCACGTAGAGGTCGCTCAGGCAGGGGAGATTTTTGAACGTCGCGCGCACCTGCGACTCATCGAACTGCGCATAAGGTTTGTCACTGATGGTGGTCAGCAAAAAAGCCTCCACCGTTTCGCGGTTGGTGCGGTAAATCTGCATCATTTGTTTCATAATGGGGCTGTCCTGGTCTGTTAATGAGGTTTATTATAGTCAAAACCCCCTTTTCACAGTAAAATTTCAATCATCGCAAGGAAATTATCATGTTCAGACAACCGATTGTGTCCCTTTTTGCTACGTTTGCCCTCGCAAGTGCTTCCCATGCCGCCGAAAACACGACCGCGTGGGAACTCTTCGGATGGATGGAAGAGACCCTGGTGGGCGAATGGAAACTCTCCCCCGACCAGGCCGGAAGCGAATCGTACAAACACAAAGCGGTCCTTCCCCTCGTCGGGACCGAAGCGACGGCGATGGCGTTCAAACTCATCGGGGGAGAGGTGACGATCCAGGAGGATTTGCTGCCGGGGACCGCCAAGCAGATGGTGAGCATGTACCACTGCAAGGACATTGCCTGCACGAACCTCAAGGCGACCCACTACTGCTCCAAACAAAACCAGCCCGAGTTCCTGGCCAACCTCCGCGAAAGCACCCCGAAACGGATCGTGTTCGAGTGCGACATGAGCACCGAGCTGTGCAACTCCGACGAAGACCATATCCACCGGATCGTCCACGAGCTGAGCGAAGACGGCAGACATCTCAAAAGCTCCTATTTCGCGTGGAAAGACAAAAAACTCCATACGACCCACTCGATTTACCATTTCGACCGCAAATGAATTATTACGGCGCCCTGTTCTGGATCGTAGCGCTCCTGGGCGCGACGGCATACGCCGTCTATACCCTCTATCGTCTGCGCAAACACAGGGAACTCTCCCGGATCGACGCCCTCGCGTTTCCCGCCGAATACGAAACGCTCCTCGCCTCCACTCCCCATTTCCCGAAGCTCGCAGAAAGCGACAAAGAGGAGATGCGCCGCAGGATACTCCGTTTTATCCACACCAAGGATTTTGTCGGGATCGGGATTAGCGTCAACGACGAAATGCGGGTTCTCATCGCGTTTTACGCTTCGTTGCTGCTCATCCGTAAAAACGCCCCCCTCCCCTATCCCCATCTCTCGACGATCCTCATCTATCCCGATTCGGTGCTCATCGAGCAAAACCGCAACGACGGCGGGGTGGTCACGAGCGAAGAGGTCGCCATCGACGGCCAGTCGGCTGAGGGTACCGTCGTCATCACGTGGGACGCGGCGCGCGCCGAAGCGCTGGAAATGGGGGATTACAACCTGATCCTCCACGAATTCGCCCACGAGATCGATTTCATGAACGGCGAAATCGACGGTATCCCCCCGATGGACGAAGAACATTACGATGCGTGGACGGAGGTATTCGACCGCGAGTTCGACACTCTCGACGCTCTCGTACGGGACAACGCGGAACTGGGAAAATACGAGCTGTTCGGAGCCGACGCCGCACTGGATGAAGCGGAGTTTTTCGCCGTGGCGACGGAGCGGTTTTTCGGTGCGGGGGAGGATTTCAAAGAGGACTTCGCAGAGCTGTATGAGCGGCTGCGCACCTTTTACGGGATCGATACGGCCGAACTGTTTGCGCACGGCTATGGGGAGCCGATCGGTTAAGAAAACTTTATGTCCCCGGGAGTATAATCATTCAATCCCCGCTGCTTCACCTTTCGACCGTCTCATTCGATACAAAGGAGATTTCAGTATGCTCACTTCCCCTTTTTTTCGGCGATCGCCGAAGGGTTCTCCCCTCCGTTTTCCTCTTGCATGCGCACTTCTCGTGCTCGGGATCAGCGGATGTGCCGAAGTTTTCCCCGCCTACGATTTCGGCACCAAAAGCATCGTCAGCCCCTCGGCAACGACGAAAGCGAAAATGATCCCCCTGGAAAACCCGATGCCCGTCCGGACGATCGAAACGTACGATCCCGTCCTCAAGAAACGGGTCGAAACGGATGTTTTATCCCTGAGTTCGGCGGAGATACGCAAACGTCTCACCAGTACCGAAACGATTGTGACCATCGAAAAACGGGACAAATCGGGCTCTTTGAGCTATTTCGGTTCGGGAGGGAAAGTCTCGCGCGGAAGCTACAAGGTGACGTTCGACTACGTCAACTACACGACCCAGAACCTTTCGTTCAACGGTTCGGGCAAAACGTCCGCACTGGGGAGAATCGGGGTGGGGCTGCGGATCATCGCCGATCTGGAAACCTCCGCAGACGGCGTCGACCTGAGCGGCCTGCTCCCGATCGGGCTGGCGGCACAGGATGAAAAAGTGACGGGGCGTCTGAGTTTTCTTGTCTACGGCATCAGCAACGACAAGGTGGCGATGTCGGTCCCGTCCCAGTCGATTCTCGACGTCAGCTCGATCCAGAAGTCGTTCGAAGCGGCCGCAGCGGTACGGGTGTTGTTCGGGCTCGAAGAGACGCAGCTCGAACCTTACCTGATCGGCATCGCCGACGTCGTCCCCTCAGTCGCATACGACGCGATGCAGGCGGGGACGCTGAAACTGCTCTATTAGAGGGCGGCTAAAAAAAGAGCCACACCAGCAAGGCGATCCCGATGGCGAGATTCACCCAGCTCCCCCCCTCGCCGAAGAGCATTACGAGGAGGTCGTAGTATTGGCGTTCAACGGAGGAAGCGGCGTGGGGAAGCTGCGCTTTGGCATACGCCGCGATCTCGCCCCCCCAGATAAACGCCACGATTTCGGGGAGGATCAGGAAAACGGCGACCCCCAGAAAGCCCCAGAGCGATTTTTCGGGCTTCATCGAGCACAGGGCGTTACGGGCGGCGGGATTT
Source organism: Sulfuricurvum sp. IAE1 (assembly GCF_004347735.1). NCBI lineage: Bacteria > Pseudomonadati > Campylobacterota > Epsilonproteobacteria > Campylobacterales > Sulfurimonadaceae > Sulfuricurvum > Sulfuricurvum sp. IAE1. The sequence goes on from NZ_SLTI01000042.1 coordinate 139,803, forward strand.
TGCGCTACGGCGCGTGCTTTGGCTTTTAACTTCTCTTTCATGGGCGTAATTATAGCCGATCGGACCCCGGCGGCCCAAACGGTTCAAGGCCGATGCGCTATAATGCTCTCCTATTTCCAAACCGAAACGGCCCGATGACGACGCGACTCATTTTTCTGCTCACCCTTGTGTTGCAGCTTTTACTCTCTGCCGCCCCCCGATACGAGATTCGCGGGGACTCGACGATGCTCGATGCCAATATGAGCCTTTTTCTCCGCCAATGGCGCGACTCCACGACCGCCCCCATCCGGGAGGGGAACTATACGAACGTACGGCTTTGCGCCGATTGCGGCGACACCAAGACCGTCGCCCTGACCTTCGACGATTCGCCCGATGAAAACACCACGTTCGCGGTCCTCGACGTCCTCAAACGCTACGGCGTCAAAGCGAGTTTTTTCATGATCGGCGCGCCGATGAACGATCTCAACGCAACCGCCGTCAAACGCGCGCACGACGAGGGGCACCTGGTGCTCAACCACAGCTTCACCCATCCGCGTCTGAGCACCCTTCCCCCCGATCGCCTGATCGACGAGATCCGATCGGCCGAAACGAAGATCGCTTCGATCACCGGCCGTTTCCCACGTCTCGTACGTCCCCCCTACGGTTCGATCAACCGATCCGTCGTTGAAACCCTCAACACCGAAGGCTACACCACCGTATTGTGGTCTCTAGATTCGCTTGACTGGGCGATCAAAGACCCGCTCGAAATCGAACGCAACGTGATCGCCAACATCCGTCCCGGCGATATCGTCCTGATGCACAGTTCCCGTTCCAACGCCGCAACCGCCAAAGCCCTGGGGCCGATCATCGAGCGCCTGCGTTCAATGGGATACCGCTTTGAAACCCTCGACCGCCACCTGGGAGTTGAAGGCTACCGCGACCGATAGCTAAATAAAACCTTACGCTTTTATAATTATTTATAATACGCTAATCGTGTTAATATTTTTTGCTCTATGATGATTCCATCCCATTCAAGGAGTCACTCATGCTGCGCCATTTTATCCTCGGATGCGCCCTCGCCGCCCTCTCTTTTATACCTGCCGGAGCCGTCGAATACGACGGTGAAAAAAGTTACCTGCTCGAAACCAAATACGACGTCTGCATCGTTCCGCCCCAGGTCAACGACGCGATCGCCAAAGGGGTGAAGGTGATCGATCTCAAGCAGGCCCGGGCCCTCCACGACCAAAAAGCCCATTTCTACGACGCACGCGAAAAACGACATTTCCATAAATCCCGCATCAAAGGGGCCAGACCCGTCCATTTCGACGTCTCCAAGGCCGAATACATGGTGATCGAACTCCCCCGGGAAAAAGAGCAGCCCCTCGTCTTCTACTGCTACGGCGAATCGTGTGCCAACTCGTATGAAGCGGCCCTTGCAGTACGCAAACTCGGTCATAAAAACGTCTACTGGTTCCTCAACGGTTTCAATGAATGGAAAGAAAAAGGCTACCCCCTCGAAGAGCGCTAAAACGCCCTCAACGTACCTAGAGGTAAATCACGCTATAATGCGGCCATCATTTGCGCGTTCGGTCTGCGCTTGAGTCTTCCCCATTGGCCGCTTATCCGCCCTCACCTCGAGGTCAATATTTCAAGGACTTTCCATGTCATTAACCATCAAACGTCAAAACCACCGTATCCACCCCTGCGACGCAGCCCGTAAAAACGAACTTCTTTCCTATCTGGCAACGCGCTACAACAACAAAAAAATTCTCGTCGTCACTGAGGGAAGCACCCAAGCCGTGGTGCTGCCGAATACTGCAAACATCACATTGACCGACGACGCGGCACTCCCATCCTCAGGCGAATACGATCTTCTCATCAGTTACGATCTCCCCGAAAAAGCCCTCGTGTACATGGCGCGTATCGCCAAAGCACGCGAATTCGCCCTCGTGCTGATGGACGCCGAAGAGCAAAAACGCCTCTATCCCATCGAAACGCTGCTGGGAAGGACCATCATCCAGGAAGTGATCGAAGGGTTCGAACCCTCTTTCGGCATCGCCGCGGAAAAAAAGGAGAAGGAAGAAGCCAAAGCACGACGTGCGGCACGGGATGAAACGACGACGCAGCGCGACGCGCGCCCCAAACGTGACTTCAAACCGCGTTCGCAGAGCACCGACACGGATAAAAAGGGCTCCAGAGACGAAAAACCGCGTGATCGATGGGCCAAAAATGATAAAAAACCCCGTTTCATAGGCAAAGACGAAAACGGCAAACCGATTTTCGAAGGAAAAACCCGCGATCGCAACCACTACATCGACGGTACGCCGCGAACCGAAGCGGAAAAAGCGTACAAAACTCCCTACGCCAGCAAACCGAAGTTTTACGGAAAAGAGGATAAAAACGCCGATAAAACGGTCCAATCCAAAGAGAAAAAAGAGTTTGTCAAAGGGGAAAAGAAGCCTTTTGGCGACAAAAAACCCTATGGAGATAAAAAATCTTTCGGGGATAAAAAGCCCTACGGAGATAAAAAAAGGTTCGGGGATAAAAAACCGTACGGCGGCAAAAAGCCTGCCGGAGAGAAAAAACCTTACGGCGACAAACCGTCTTCCGCAGCGCCCGCAGAACCCAAACGCCCTCCCCGCCGCATTACCGTCAAATCCCTCAAACCCTCAGAAGGGAAAGAGTAACCCTCTTTCCTAGCGGGGGATCAGCGCTTTTTTCGCTTCGAGACGGTCATACAGTCCGAGCATGTTGTAATAGTGCTCGTGCAGCGTGACGTCGATCAGCGCCGATTCCCCGTTTAGGATACGGACCGCTTCGATCACCCGTTCGCGTCCGAATACGTTGAAGAGTGCTTCTTCATAATCTTCCCAGGCCTCTTCGCGCGCACGCATCCGGATCAACTCGGCGACAAGATGGCCCGTCTTGTCATTGGCGAATTCGAGCAGGGCAATCGCCTCTTCGTCATTACCCGCAAGGATGTGCATCTGCGCTTTGAATTGCGCCATGGTGAAGTTGCGTTCAAAAATTACCCCGATGTATTTGTCGACGTTGAGGGTATCTTCGAGCGATTCGACATGTTCGAGCACTTCTTCGGGATCGTACTCTTCGAAATTCAGGACCATCTGGCGGATTTTTTTGCCGCTGTTTTTATTGTTGTAGACCATATCCTCGATCGGATAAACCTCCGAGAATCCGGGAACCACGATCTGGCACGAATAGAACCCGAGGTAATCGTATTCGCGGACGTAGATCTCTTTGCCTTCCTTGCGGAGTATCCCGCACAGATAGGCGTATTCTTCCTCGCTTGAAGTTCCCGTGTAATTCCACGGTGTAAAAGCGAAACTTTTTTTCGCACTCAAAAAGGGGAAGCCCAGCTTGCCGTTTGAATCGATGAAATGGGATTCGAGGTTGAAACTGTCGGCGACAAGGCTCATGTCGAACGTCGGGACCTCGAACGCATCGAGTTCGGCAAGCGTCCGTCCCTGCATCAGTTCGGTCATCGTCCGCTCCAGGGACACCTGCAAAATCGGATGGGAACCGAACGAAACGAACAGGGTCGAATTCGACGGGTTGATAAGCGAGATCGCGGTGACGGGGAACCGTCCCCCCAGCGACGCGTCGAGCACCTCGACGACGTACCCTTTTTCCCTCAGCGCGCAAACGTCGGCATAGAGCCGATCGAACCCTTTGATGATCTCGTCGGGAAACTTCGGCAGGGCGTACCCCTCGCGGATGATCTCGATTTTGGCATGACGTTCGCAGATTTCGCTGAGCGCCTGTACCTGTGCTTCGAGCGGTGTGTTCCCGGTGGCGAGGCCGTTGCTCGCATACAGGTTGCTCAAGACGTTCAGGGGGATGTAGGCTTTCTCACCGGAGCTTTGTTTGACGAACGGCAGCGAAACGATTTTATCGTCGTAATCGCTGTTGTAGTCGATCCAGTCCTCATCGGCCATCTCCCCGTGCGGGTCGTAAATGCCGCGCAGATCGTCATCCAGATAAGGTTCGTCGAAACCAAATGCTACCTCATCGGGGTAATAGCGCCGCTGCGGGAGGTGAAAATCGATGAAAAAGTTGTTGGTCTGGAGCCGTTCGATGTATTCACCCAGCGCGCTGGCGACCGAGGCGTCGGACAAAACACCCTTGCCGTTGGAGTAGATATGGTTCGGCGCTTCGGTCGAAGCCAGGTTGACCGAATAGCAGTGTTCGAGCGGATGCTTTTCCTGCGAAAACACCAATCCGCACCCCACCGTTTCGAGAGTCGAGCGCATCCGCGCGATCGATTCTTCCAGCGGGGCGTTTTTCGATAACAGGTTCATTGGGCATACCTTTTGTTGGTTAAAGCGTTAAAAAGCGTCAGTATAGCCTAAAGATGGCAATATACGTTCTCCTTATGCTACTATTTCATCCAAAAACGATTCAAAGGGTCCCATGGCTATCATCTCCATCGCATCGACCAAAGGGGGCGTCGGCAAAACCTCTCTTGCATTTTCCCTCGCCAAAGACCTGGGTTACCGCTACGCCACGAACGACATGTCGGTGGCGCTGAACAAATACCGCAATGCCCGCTACTATCCGAACAAGATCCCCCTCTATCCCGATACCGTCTACGATTTCGGCGGATTCGAGAGCCCGCACGTCGAGGAGATCCTCCTGCAATCGGACATCATCCTCCTCCCCACCACGAACGATGCCAATTCGATCATGAAAAGCCTCGTATTCATCAAAAAATTCCGCGAAAAAACGATTCTGGTCTTTGCCAACATGCTCGAAAATCCCAACGACGCGCTGGCGATACGCGAAAAAATCCACGAGCATTTCCCGGGACTCGCCTTTACCTACCTGCGCCGTACGAAGCTGCTCAAAAACGCTCTCGAAACGGGCCAGAGCGCAACCGAGCTCTACGAGAGCAACAACCACACCCAGCACCTCTACCGCCAGGCATACGGCGAATACCGCAAAATCCTGAAACTCTTCACAACCGAAGGGGAGTATTTCCAGCGTCCGCAGACTTCTTAAAAAAAGTAAATGAGCGGTAAGGCTATAATTGCTTTATTCTCGGGCGCTGAGCAAATCGGTCATGTGCCCTTATCGCAGCATAAGGAGCGTCCGTGACATCGGTGATGATTGAAGCCTTCGCTTCCCTGGGACTGTTCATGTTCGGCATGATCTATCTCGAGGATTCACTTAAAAAAGCGGCGGGTTCTTCGTTCAAAAAATGGGTTAAGATTTCCACCGACACCGACGCAAAAGCCGTTTTTGCCGGAGCTTCGGCAACCGCATTGCTGCAAAGCTCATCGGTTGTTACCCTCATGGCGCTGTCGTTAACGGGTGCGGGGTTAATGAGTTTGCAAAGCGCGATCGGGGTGATCTTCGGTTCCAACATCGGAACGACCGCTACCGGATGGATCATCGCGCTGATCGGTTTTAAATTCGACATCAAACTGATCGCCTTCGTCATGGTCGGATTCGGAGGGATCGGCAGCGTATTATTCGGCGAGGGAAAAACGCGCTATGTTTTTGGAGGCTTGACCGGATTCGGCCTTATTTTCCTCGGGCTTGAAGGGCTTAAAGAGAGTTTTTCTTCACTGGCTGAAACCATCGATATCACTTCTTTGAGCGAATACAACGCGCTCGTTTTCCTCTTTGCCGGATTGGTATTGACCGCACTTATTCAAAGCAGCTCCGCTTCCGTTGCCATCGCCCAAAGCGCATTGTTCACCGGAATTTTGGGGTTTGACCATGCAGCAGCGTTCGTCATCGGGGCCAATGTAGGCACGACCGCCACCGCGATTATCGGTGCGGCGGGAGGATCAAGCGACAAAAAACGTACGGCGGTGGCGCATGTGCTCTTCAATCTCTTTACCGGAATCATCGCCTTTCTCCTGCTTACGCCCATAACATGGTCGGTCACCCATATCGGGCTCGATCAGAGCGTCGAGGCGCTGGCGCTTTTCCATACGGTTTTCAATCTCTTGGGGGTTGTGATTTGGTTCCCGCTGATCCCGAAGCTGACCCGATGGCTCCAAACGAAATTCCTGGTCGTCAAACCGGTCATGACACGCTACATCCACAACGTATCCCATACGATTCCGGCATTGGAGCACGAAGCCCTGCGTCAAGAAGTGATCCATCTGGGGCACAAGGTGTGCTCTTTTGCCGTCGCGGCGATTCATATCCCTCCCGAAGAAGGGTTGAAACATCACGCTTCGATTGCCAAAATTCTCGAAACCTACAAGCAGCCGCTGCTTCCCTCGCCGCTTGAACGCTACCATGACTTGCAACATCTGCAGGGGGAGATTCTCGATTACGCCAGCGCATTGTCGGTTCGCATTCAACTTCCCGAAATTCGCAAGGAGTTCGATCAGACCCTCTACATGGCGACACAGCTGATCGGCGCATCGAAATATATACGGGATATTTTGCACGATATCGAGATGCTCAGCGAATCTGAAACCCGGGAGATGGAAGCGTTTTTTCATGAGCTGCGTTATCAGATTCTAGCCCTTTGCATGCACTACACCGACTGGCTCAACGGCGACTCCGAAGCCAGCGCGAAACTCGAAGCGCTTTTTACGAAACTCGACACCAGCTACAAAAACAGCATTGCGATATTGAATGATATGATCGTCAACTACAAAATTTCCAAACAGATGACGGCAATTTTTATGAACATCACCCATATCACCCGTAATTTTTCAAAAGCGCTGTATAAAAGTATGTCTCCCCAAAACGACCGCTCGTTGAACTCCGACCCCTGAGCAAGCCCTCTGTTGAACGTTTACTATTTGCCTATATAATCATTCCAACACTTACAAGAGGGTTTGGAACGATGAACGAACTTACTCAGATTTTGATGCTGCTCGGAATCGGAGTGGCGGTCATCGTCGTTTTCCAGCAATTCCGGATTCCGACGAGTCTTGGGTATCTCCTCGTCGGAGCGATCCTCAGCCCTTACACCATCGGTCCCACCCTCAATGTTCCCGAGCTCAAAGTGATCGCCGAATTCGGAGTCGTATTCCTCCTCTTCACGATCGGTCTGAACTATTCGTTGCCTCAGCTTCATGCCCTTCGCCATCAGGTTCTTGGGCTGGGAACCGCCCAGGTCGTTTTCTCCACGATCATCGTAGGCGGCTTGCTCTGGGCTTTTGGGCTTCCCCCTGCCGTCGCTTTTGTCATCGGCGCCGTGTTTGCCCAGTCTTCCTCCACGATCATCGGCAGCCAGCTGGCCGAACAGGGCGAAGAGAATACGGCTCACGGGCGGCTTGGTCTGGCCATGTCGGTCTTTCAGGACGTCACCGCCGTCCCTTTCCTGGTCATCATTCCTGTCCTTGGTATTGCGGTCGGCGCTGACATCCTCGCCGGAGCGCTGGGATGGGCTTTTGCGAAAGCGGTATTGGCCTTTGCAATCGTTTTTGTTGCGGGGCGTTGGCTTCTTCGACCGTTATTTCACCTCGTCGCCACCCGCCAGTCGCCTGAAATATTTACTCTAACAGTACTGCTCGTGGCGCTGGTGGCAGCCTGGTCTTCCAACAGTCTTGGGCTCTCGCTCGCATTCGGAGCGTTTCTGGCGGGAATGATGCTCGGAGAAACGGAATTCCGTCATCAGGTCGAATCAAGTATCCGACCGTTCCGGGATGTCTTGCTGGGACTTTTCTTCGTCGGCATCGGGATGCTCTTCAATCCTTCGGCAATCCCTCATATCTGGCATTGGGCGGTGCTTGGCGCGTTGCTCATCCTGATCAGCAAGATCCTCATCGTCGCGGTACTCGTCAAAAAAAGCGGCATGGAACTCTCCGATGCCTGGAGAACCGGACTGTTGCTTTCGGTGGGCGGAGAATTCGGATTTGCTCTTCTGGCGATAGCACTGGATTCGAGTGTCATTGATGCCGACCTTGGGCAGATTATCCTGACATCAGTCCTTTTTTCGCTGATAGGCGGTTCCCTCCTGATCCGATACAATCAACCCATCGCTGCATTCCTCTCAGGCCGTCATCGTGTTCTAACACACACCCTTCCCCAGTCGCTGATCGATTCAAGCGAGCAGGTCCTCATCGGAGGATACGGACGGGTCGGCCATACCGTTGCGGTACTTATGCAAGAAAGAGGGATAGACTTCAAAGTTTTCGACACCGATCCCGACCGGGTTTCCAAAGGACTCTCAGAGGGGCATCCCGTCGCGTACGGCGATATCTCCGATCCCGAACTCCTCACGACAATCCATGCAGAGCGCGCGTCCCTAGTCGTGATTACGGTCGATGACTCCGAACAGGCTTTGAAAGCAGTATCGTTTTTGCGAAAGATTTCTCCCAATTTGCCCATTATCGTTCGAGCCAAAGATGTCGAAAGCAGCATGAGACTGCTCGAAGAAGGTGCGACGCATGCCTATCCTGAAGCAATAGAAGCGAGTCTGAGTCTGGGGGCAACTGCCCTGCAGATGCTAGACGTTGTGAACGAAGACGTGGAACAGCTGATTCAAAGCGTACGGGATCGAAATTACAAACCGATACTGGAACAGCAATCCTCCAGACCCGTATAACCCAATTTAAGGAGAGTTTATGAAAAAAATGACGGTTTTGGTCGCTACCGACTTCTCTGAAACCGGCTTGACGGTTGTGCGCAAAGCACTTTACCTGGCTGAATCCCACGGAGCCGATCTGCACGTCGTCCATGTCATCGAAGAATCATGGTTTGCCCTCAAGCAGGAGATCAAATCGATCCGCGAACACAGCTGGAACGTTTTGAATGCCCAGTTCCCGCAACTGCATAAAAAATACTTTCACTGCATGCAAGGCAACGTCGTCCGCGAAATCGCCGAAATCGCCGAGCAGATCGAGGCGACAATTCTCGTTATCGGCAGCAGCGGCGAGACCTATATGTTCAAAGAGCTGCTTGTGGGATCGACAAGCAAAAGCATCATCCGCAACTCCTCGATTCCCGTTCTGGTGATCAAAAACGATCTTCCGCTCAACCCGCGCCGAATTTTGATCCCGACCAATTTTTCCGATCATTCCAGAACCGCGATACTTGCAACGGCAGACCTTTTCCCCAATGCCGAACTTTCGCTGCTCAACATCTACAACCTTCCTTTCGAAGGTCGACTGAAAACGTACGGTTTTACCGAAGAGGATATTCTCGAATATCAGATGCAAATCAGCCAAAACGAGGAGCTCGCCGCAGAGACGTTCGCCGCATCCCTGCACCTCTTGCCTGAAAAGGTACAGATGCTCACCCGCAAAGGACCGCTAAATCCCCCCCTTTTTCTGGAAATATCGGGTTCTTACGGAACCGACCTTATCAGTATCCATACTTCCGGTTCATTCAGTTTTTTCGCATTCGACCTCCTTGAAGAGGCCGACCACGACGTACTGATCTTCAAGTTTTAACCCTCGAATTCGCTGACCACCTGACGCATTTTGAGCAGTGAATCGGGGTTGAGCGAGATCGAATCGATCCCTTCTTGCACAAGGAAGCGGGTGATCTCGGGATAATCCGAAGGAGCCTGACCGCAGATGCCGATGTATTTGCCCCGCTCTTTACACGCACGGATCGCCATACTGAGCATCCGCGTCACCGCTTCGTTACGCTCATCGAATACCGATGATACGAGCGCACTGTCGCGATCGACTCCGAGTACGAGCTGCGTGAGATCGTTGCTGCCGATACTGTAGCCGTCGAAGATTTCCAAAAACCGGTCGGCCAGGATGACGTTGGCGGGGATCTCGCACATTGCGTAGACTTCCAGGCCGTTTTTCCCCTGCACCAGTCCCGCTTCGTTCATCACCGCAATCGCTTTCTTCCCCTCCTCCGGGGTTCGGACGAAGGGGAGCATCACTTTGACGTTGGTAAGGCCCATCTCGTCGCGCACGCGCGCAAGCGCCTCGCATTCCCACAAGAACGCTTCACGGTACTCCTGCGAATAATAACGGCTCGCCCCCCGAAACCCGATCATCGGGTTCTCTTCGTCACGTTCGTACGCGAATCCGCCGTTCATGTGCTTGTATTCGTTTGATTTAAAGTCGGTCGTCCGGACGATCACGCTCTTTGGATAAAATGCCGCCGCGATCATCCCGACCCCTTCTGCGACCTTGTCGATGAAAAACCGTTTGGGGTCGTCGTAGCCCTTCATCGCTTCGACTACCGCTTCTTCGTCACCCGCCGTTTTCCCCTTGGCCTTGTCGACGAGAGCCATCGGATGGACTTTGACGTACTGGGTAACGATAAACTCCATCCGTGCCAGTCCTACACCGTCGTTGGGAAGTTTGGCGACTTTGAACGCGATCTCTGGGTTCCCGACGTTCATATAGAGTTTCGTTTTGGTCGGCGGCAGCGTCCCCAGATCGGTCTGCTTGATCTCAAAATCGAGCAGACCCGCGTAGACGTTCCCGTTTTCCCCCTCGGCACAGCTGACGGTCACTTCATCTCCTTCACGGAGAACTTCGGTCGCGTTCCCGGTCCCCACGATCGCGGGGACTCCGATCTCGCGCGCGACAATCGCGGCATGGCAGGTGCGCCCTCCGCGGTTGGTGATAACGGCCGAAGCCTTTTTCATGATCGGTTCCCAGTCGGGATCGGTGATGTCGGCGACGAGCACTTCCCCTTCGTTAAAACGGTCGCTTTCGTGGGGTGAACGGATGATCTTTACCTTGCCCGATCCGATCTTCTCCCCGATCGCTTTACCGACCGCGAGGACGTTGCGGGGACGATCCGACACGATATGGTACTGTTCGAGGATGTTTTCGCCCATACGGCGGCTTTGAACCGTTTCGGGACGCGCCTGGACGATGAAGAGTTCGCCGCTTTGGCCGTCTTTGGCCCATTCGATGTCCATCGGACGGTATTCACCCGCCTGCGCCGTGTAATGCTCTTCGATAATCATCGCATAGCGGGCGAGAGTCGCGACTTCGTCGTCGGTGATCGAAAAGCGTTCCTGCAGCTTTTTGGGCGTCGCCAGGTTAACGGTGTGATGGCGTTCGTCATAGCGCATCGTAAGGGCTTTGGAGCCGAGCTGGCGTTTGAGGATCGAGACTTTCCCTTCCCGAAGCGTCGGTTTGAAAACGTAAAATTCATCCGGGTTGACCCGCCCGCCGACGATGTTTTCCCCCAATCCGTAAATCGAGTTAATGAGGATCAGATTTTCCGAGCCGTTTTCCGTGTCGATCGTAAACATGACGCCGCTGCTGGCCAGATCGCTGCGTACCATCTTCTGGACGCCGACGGAGAGGGCGACCGCGAAATGATCGTACCCGCGACTGTGGCGGTAGCTGATCGCACGGTCGGTAAAAAGCGACGCGAAACAGCGTTTGACGTGCTCGACGAGCATCGTCTCGCCGCGTACGTTGAGATAACTCTCCTGTTGCCCCGCGAAGCTGGCATCAGGCAGATCCTCCGCCGTCGCCGAGGACCGGACGGCCACATCCACCGAAGCCATCGCGTATTCACTCTCCATCTCGCGGTACGCCTTGAGGATTTCGTTTTTGAGTTCTTCGGGCATCTCGCCTGATAGCATCAGTGTCCGAACAGCCTCCCCGCAGCGGGAAAGTTCTTCGATGTTAACGATATCGACCCCTTCGAACAATGCGCGGATTTTAGGCTCGAATCCGTTATGATTCACGAAAGCGCGGTATCCCTCTGCCGTGACGGCAAACCCCTCGGGCACTTTGACCCCGAGTTTTTTGAGCGAACCGATCATCTCCCCCAGCGAAGCGTTTTTTCCTCCCACCAAAGCGATGTCATGAATATTCAGCGAATCAAAACGGCGAATGTAGCGCATTATGTTTCCTTTTGCATTATTATGAGTCTATATAGAATACCATATAATACGTTTATCTTTTACCGGAACGCCCATGCACCCTATCATCCTCACAACCCTCAATGCCCGATACGCCCACACTGCCCTGGGGCTGCGCTATCTCTACGCCAACCTGCGCGAGCTGCAAAGCGACGCGGCAATCCTGGAATTCACGATCAACGAGCAGATGCAAAGCGTCGCCGAACGGCTGCTCGAGCATTCCCCGCGCATTATCGGGATAGGCGTCTACATCTGGAATGCCGCCGAGACCGCCGAACTGATCAATATCCTCAAAAAAGTCTCACCGCAGACGTTCATCGTCCTGGGCGGTCCCGAAGCGGGGTATCTGCCCCACCGCGTCGATTTTTCATCCGCCGACTGCATCGTCAGCGGCGAAGGCGAAATCGCTTTCTACGAATTGTGCCGTAGGATTCTGGACGGCGGGATTCCCGAAGAACGCTTCATCAAGGCCCCGCTCCCGGATCTGAAATCGATCGCGCTTCCCTACGCGGCCTACCGCGACGAGGATGTTCAACACCGTTACATCTACGTCGAAGCTTCGCGGGGCTGCCCGTTCGAATGCGAATTCTGCCTCTCTTCGATCGACGAAAAGGTGCGCAATTTTCCGCTCGAAACGCTGCTCGAAGAGTTCGAAATCCTCTGGCAACGCGGCGCACGCAGCTTCAAATTCATCGACCGCACTTTTAATCTCAACATGACGTTCGCCAATGCGATCCTCGATTTTTTCCTCTCCAAAGAGCCCCCCTATTTCGCCCATTTCGAAGTGATACCCGACCACTTTCCCGAATCGCTTCGCCACAAAATCGCCCTATTTCCCCCCGGATCGCTCCAGCTCGAAATCGGGATCCAGACCCTCGATCCCCTCATTGCCAAAGGGATTAACCGTCCCCTTCGGCTTGAAAAGATTATCGACAACCTCCGATTTCTCGAAAACGACACCTCGGCCCACCTGCATCTGGATCTGATCGTAGGGCTTCCGGGCGAGAGCCTGGAAGGATTCGCTCGCAATCTCGACACCCTCGTCTCGCTGACCCGCAGCGAAATCCAGATCGGAATTCTCAAAAATCTCTCCGGCACGACCCTCTCGCGCCACGATTCCGCACACGGGATGCTCTACTCCGACACTCCCCCCTACGACATCTTGCAAAACGATCTTCTGAGTTTCACGCAGATACAAAAAATGAAACGGTTCGCCCGGTTTTGGGATATGTATTACAACAGCGGAAATTTCGACGAGACGGTGCGACTGCTGTCGGAAGGAGGAAGCGTATTCGAAGCGTTTTACGCTTTTTGCGAATGGATCTATTCGCGGACTCTCTCGACGTGGAAGATTTCGCTCGACCGCCAAAGCGCGCTGATCTACGAATACCTCTGCACGATCCGCGACACCGGAACGGTACGTTCCAGACTGCTCGAAGACATTGCCAAAACCGAAGGAAGGACGTTACCGCACTATCTGAAACACGAAACCAGGACCGAATCGGATAACGGCAAAAAAAATGTGGTTCCAAAACGGCAGGCCAAACGCTTAGAAGATTAAAAAAAAACGGGGAGTAAAAGTGCCCGCAGGTGACGAATCTGCGGGCGGAGTGTGTACGGGGTGACGAATCCCGCACGGCAAACTTAACATAAGGAGAATTGAAAGGGCCCGAAGGCCCTGAAGAAAAGACTTCTTAGAATTTCAAAGAAGCGATGATACGGAGAGTGTCAGTATCGATGGTTTTAGCACCGGTATTGTCTTCTTTGTCATACTGCGTATAGATAGCAGTCAAACCGAGTGGTCCGACTTTACCAGACGCGATTACATCCCATGCACTGTATTCAGCTTTGTTGGCAGCATTGTTGTTACCGTCTGTTTCGGCTTCACCATAGCTTGCTGACAAAGTTACACCCGGGATCATTTTCGTAGAAGCACCGATTTTCCACGCATCGGTATCCGATTTTGTGGTGTGCTCACCGTCCATGTAGATGCTTCCCAGCGCAGTATAGATCATTGATTTATCACCTGTTGCAACGTTTGAGAAGTTATCCGCTTGTGCGATACCGTTCCCGTTGTTGTCGCTTGCAGACGAATACGCCGCATAGATGTTTGAGTTGGCAACGTTTACGCCCAGTTTTACTGCATAAATGTCAGTATCGCTGTAGTTGACGTATTTTTTATCCATGTTTGCATACTGAAGACCCAGTTCTACCATGTCGTTCATCAGTTTCGCATCCGCCTGCAACCAGTAAGCATCCGCAACGCTCTGAACGTCGTAGTACCACGCTTGAACCGTTGTGTTAGGGATTGATTTGTTGATCGCACCTGCAGCGTAGGCACCGGTAGCGCCGAACGTCGAGAATTTACCGCCGTTGTTGACAGTCGTGTTGCTTGCGGCACCGTTATCTTTACCGACCCATGCACCGACCAGTGTCGTATCCGGAAGATCGTTGTTCAATACAACCGCAGCATCGAAAGTATTGTCAACAACGTTCCATTTTTCGGTGAACGCAAGCGGAGTGTTCAGTTCCTGGCGACCGACTTTGAGGGTTGTTTTACCGGCAGTGTAGGCAAGGTACAATTCGCGAGCCCATGACTGGTCGTCCAATGCACCCGTTGCGGCTGTACCATCCGGATTCAAACGTGCGGCAGGAACCTGTCCGACAAGGTTGTTCTCAAGACCGAGCGTCGTCAACGCGTACGCGCTGGCACCCATGCTGAGGTTTGGAGCAAGATCCATTGTTGCACCGACCAACAATGATACTTCTGCCAACGAGTTAGTCCCGTGGTCGAACATATCAAGGTTGCTTCCCAGTGTTTCTGATGTTTGATACCAAACTTTCGCTTCACCGTTTACTTTGACGTTGTCAATCGCAAACGCGCTTGTTCCCAGAGCCATAACGGCTACAAGACTCAGTTTTCCTAATTTCATTCATTCTCCTTCAAGAAACCGTCCGTAATAAGATAATCTTATTTGGATCTCGGGACTCAGTTTAAAGGTCTTTATCTTAAATAAATCTTTAAAACTATAATTTTTTTTGATGGAGTTACAAATTTGTAAGCTTTTGAGACAAAAATGTGATAAAAAGAAAAAATTATACTTTTCACCACGGATGATCGGGATTTTGAATCAGAAAATCAAATATTCGATTTGATAACTTTAATTATTATATTTAGTATGAAAGAAAAAGGTTAAGAGGTAAAAAGAGAATCGATAAGAGAGTCCCGCCCCTGAGGGAGGGATAATAATTGAAAAAAGGATTACCAGTTACGGATGCGGATATGACACGACATACACTGCTTAAGCAGCTGGGTATAATCATCGAGCGCATTGTCCATGCGGCCTGCTTCGACCGATGCGATCAGATCATCGGAATAAAGGCGGAGCATGTGCGCCGTTTTCTGGGCGAATTTATAAGCGTAAACCTGGTCTTTGGGTAGAATCGCCTTGACATCTTCGCTTTCGAGCGATTTGAGTGTCCCCTGCAATTTTTTGACTCCCTGTTTCATCTCGTCACCCGAACTGTACAGCCCCCCCCGCTGAATCTGTTCCATCGCGTCCATCATCGTACGCATCTCTTTCATCAGTTCCAGTCGCGGATCGGCTTTCTCAGCCGCGTTCAATGATCCGGCGAGAAACACTCCCAGTGCCAGTGACGCTAAAGCTTTTTTCATCGTTGCCCCTTTTAATATTGGATAATTTCTTTCGAAAACTCGCTGAGTTTGACGGTCTTGGCCGAAATGGAAACGAGTTTTTTCGACTCAGCCGGTTTCCCGTAAAACTCTTTGATCTCCGGACGGAACGCCTGGAAATAGTCGTGGAATTTGTCCTGACCCAAAATCCCGACGGCCCACAGGGTATCGTCGGCCGCGTGTTCGAGCACCACCGCATTCAAAGGTTGCGTTGCTGCCCCCCCGAGAACTTTGGCCCCCGAACCGGCATCGAACGCCGAAAGGTGAGACGAACAAACGATTACACCGCTTTTATCGTACGCCATCGTTTTTTTGTTGGTCGGGACGTATCCGATAAAACTGTCGTTCGGGGTCGGGTGGGTCAGCTGGTGGGTACAGATCGCAACGTATGCGACCACCGTACGTTCTTTACCGACACCGCTTTTCCAGACGTATTTCTCGCCGTTTTCGGAAGTGAGCTGGACGTCCGTCGCGGTTGGTTTGGGCAGATTGATCAACATACACGGAGTCGAAGCATACGGATAATTGAAAATATACGTCACTTCTTTGGCCAGACTTGAGGCTTTGATCGGTTTACCGGCTGCATCAACCAGCTGCGCCTTCTCGTACGCTTTGAAAAGGGCACCGTCTGCGGCATACAAATTTCCGCGGATCAGCGATGGGCTGACCGCAACAACCGTTGCACCTGCGGCAACAACTTTCAAAAAATTTCTTCTATCCATGATAATGTCCGTGTTGAATGATTTTTGCGGTGATTAGTGTAGCAGATATTGCATTTAAATTTCCCCCCGGGCGGGGAGAAAATGGGGGAAGCATCAACCGAAAAGGTCGCGCATCGCCCCTTTGTACCAGTCGCGGGTTGCTTTCGCAAGGCCAGTTGTACGGAATTTGCCCGTTTTCTCGTCTTTAGGAACGCTTCCTTTTCCGAAAATAACCGGTCCCTGGACAACGAATTCATGGTTAACCATGATCGCTTCTTCGGGGCTACCGTTGACCATTGAGTAACAAACGTTCGCGCTTTTGTACGGAAGAGCCGACGCAACGCTGTAGCTTTTGCCGTGGAGTTTGTGTGCGATCTCTTTAGCACACTCTTTGCCCGACCAGATAGCCGACTGGCCGCTTGGCGGGATACCGTGTCCAACAACGTCGCCGACGGCAAATACGTTCGCATCGGTAGCCGTCTGGAACGATACCGGTTTTTCAGGGCTAGTCGCCATTTTGACTTTTTTGAACGAGTCCGGAGTCGTTGCGACGCCTGCCATCTCGATGACCGGATTCGACATGTTGTGCGGAATCAGGTTGAAGACGCCGTATTTGATCGTGTGGGTCGCTTTTGTCCCTTCGACATCGTCTTTGTCTTTGAAAGTCGTTTGAACGTATGTGATCTCTTTTTTGTCGAAATCGACGTCTACGATTTTGCAGTTTGCGCGGTGTTCGACGTTACCGTTGTTCACTTCCGCCCAAGCTTCTTTGAACGCTGCGCCTTTCGCGATTTCAGCCGTTTCATTGAGGATGATGACTTTTCCGGTCAATCCTTCGTTTTTCATATGGTTGGCCACCATGCTTGCACGTTCGAACGGTGCAGGCGGGCAGCGGTATTTTCCGGCAGGAACGGTGATGACGAAATCGCCCTCTTCCATATTTTTAACCAGACGGTCAAGCGCTACGTGTTCACCGCCGGGTACGAGTGCCGCAGGGGCAAGGCGTTTTGCTTTGGCAACTTTTGCAGCATCCCAAGCCGGGAACGAACTTTTGTAGTTATAGTCGATACCCGGTGCGAGAACGAGGATATCGTAACCGACCGAACCTTTTGCGGTATGGACGACTTTGGCCGCACGGTCGATACCGGTAACTTCGGCCTGAAGCATTCCGTATCCGAAGTTTTCAACCGCTTTGGAGTAATCGTGCATCAAAACGTTCAGATTGACGCCTTCGATTCCGCCGAGGTTGCAGTTTGAAAACGGACAAGACATGAAGCTGTCGTTTTTCTCGATGATCGCTACATCAAATTTAGGATCGATTTTTTTGAGCTCTTTGGCAACGGTCAGACCGCCCCATCCGCCACCGATAATAACGACTTGGTGTTTACCGAGCATTTTGCCTGATGCTGCCGATCCCGGTGCCGCGCCTGCAGCGGCCGTACAACCTGAAACAGCGGCAGCAGCGGCGCTGATACCTGCAAACTTGAGTAAGTCACGTCTTGAAAGTTTCATACTTAGGGTTCTCCTCTTCTTCGATTAGCTTCGAGTGCGAAAACAATAACAAATTCGTCATCGCTTGAGGAGTATCATAGGTATTTAATTCTTAAAGATTTATAACTATATATAAAATATCAAAAAAAAACCCAAATAAGTTAATTTTATATCATTTAACGTGATAATTATGTGATATTTTCCAAATAACCGTATTCATGCTATCATAACGCCAACCCATTCCCAAAAGGAAATTCATGCAAGCCGCAGAGTGCCACAGTTTAGAAGAAGTACGCCAGTATATCGACCGTCTGGACGATCAGATCGTCGAGCTGATCGCCGCGCGCAACGCTTACGTCAAGCAGGCGGCCAAGTTTAAACATTCGATCGATGAGATTAAAGGCGAAGAGAGAATGGAGGCGGTTATGGACCGTGTTCGGCTCAAGGCGATGGAGTCGGGAGTTTCTCCGAACCTTCTGTCGAAACTCTATAAAATAATGATAGATGAAATGGTCGAAGCGGAAATTTCCGAATTCCGCAACGCGAAATCACTATAATTTGATACGCCTCCGGAGCAAGCCCTGAAAGCGGCAGGGACAAGATTGTCCCCTGCAACCCCCTAAAGCTACCCGCATTTTTGCGGGAGAAATCATCAGTTCGATTGACTTATATCATTAAAAGCGCGTCACTTCTCCGCGGCAGACGGCCAAGATGACTTTTCCCTGCAGCGTTTCGTTTTTATAGAGGCTGTGGTGGTGAAGCACGGAGGTCGTCCCTTCCGGATCGAATACAACCACATCCCCTTTTGCGCCGACCGCGATTTCTCCGCTTTCGATTCCGACATGGCTTCCCGGAACGCGCGACGCGATCTCGGCGAAACGGGCTACTGAGATTGTCCCCGGACGGATCAGATAGGTATAGCACAGGGGAAGGTACTCTTCGATCGCAGTCGTTCCGAACTGGGCATCGTAAAACGTGATGTCTTTATGAACGTCCGAATTGGGCTGATGAAGGGCACTGAGCGAAGCGATCGTACCGTTTCGGAGCGCTTCGAGCAGGATGAGACGTTTGGTTTCACTGACCAGCGGCGGATTGATTTTGGCATCCGTATCGAACCCCAGGCATGCCGAATCGTTTTTGAGCAGGTGATGGAGAGATACCTCGCACGATACGTCGATCCCCTCAGTCCGGGCCTGGGCGATCATTTCCACCGTTCGGGGTTCCGTGACGCTTTTAAAGACGATCCGTATGCCAAAATGGCGCGCGATCTCGATCATCGATGCGACGTGCACCACTTCGGAAAGGGGAGAAATCCCCGGAAGACCCAGCTGGGATGCGATTTCGCCGTCGCTCATTACACCGCTTTCAAACAGGCTTTTATCGGTCGCTTTGTAAAACAGGGTCTTATCGGCCATTTTCAGATACTGGGCAATCCGGCTGATGCGGTTGTAATCGTCGATCGTGACGGTATGGACGGCAAGGGAGCCTTTTTTGAGCATGATCGCTATATTGCTGAGATTGCCCTCCTCGTTGAGGGCGCTGAGCGTCGATTCGATCGTGGCTCCGTGAGCAAGATGACGGTGCTGCTGGACGAATTCGAGTGTAATTTCGTCGTCGATGCGGGGAGAACAGTCGCTGGCCAATACTGCCGTCGTAACCCCGCCGCGAAGGGCACGTCGGGAAAGTTTTTCGAGATTCGTGCGGTTGAGCTGGCCATCTTTAAGCCGAACATCGGTATCGACCAGCCCGGGGAACAGGTAGCACCCCTTTGCGTCAATTCTCTCCGTCCCCTCCAGCTCTTCGCCGATTTCGGTGATAATTCCCTCTTCGATCCGCACATCCGCTCTGCGTTCCCCGTTAATATCACAAATAACCGCACCCGAAATGATCATAGTTGCTCCCGTTCGCTATAATTGCGTTATTGTAGACTATGAATGGTTAAAGGCACCTCTAAAAATGGCGAAGTTATTGTTATTTTTCTTTCCGATGATCGTTTTTGCGGCGGGTGATCTCTACACACAGGGAAAAAAGCTCTATTTTTCGAAAGGGTGCAACGGCTGCCACGGTATTTCGGCGGCCGGTTCCGCCCAGTATCCCGCACTGGCGTATCGGCGCAAGGCGTTTCTGTCCCACAAGCTCAAAGAGTACCGCGCCAAAAAAGGCTCCACCCAGCTCTCGCAAATGATGATCCCCTTCGCCATGGGACTTAGCGACCGGGAAATCGATGCCCTCACCACCTTTTTGGGAGAATACCGCGAAGGCAAAAGCACCTATTCGCCCGATATGAGCAACCGGGGAGACGGAGGATCATGAAACTTCTCATCAGCGCACTGGAGCACTCCGCAAACATCCATTTACGCTATCTCGTCAGAGAACTCGGTGACGAAGTCGAATTGTGCGGTATTTTCGATTCGTCGCTGGGGGAGAGCATCGTCGATCTGCGTTCGACTTCCATCATGGGGTTCGTCGACGCGCTTAAAAAACTCCCGTTTTTTTTCCGCCTCAGAGACCGGATGCTCGAACTTGCCGCTACAGCCGACAAAGTACTACTGATCGATTCCTCGGGATTCAATCTCCCCCTGGCCAAAGCGATCCGAAAACGCTATCCCGAAAAAGAGATTATCTACTACATCCTCCCCCAGGCATGGGCGTGGAAGAAAAAACGGATCCCGGTGCTGGAGCGGACGATAACAAAGCTCTGCTCGATTCTCCCCTTCGAACCCTCGTATTATTCGAAAGAAGCGCCCATCGAATACGTCGGCCATCCGCTGCTGGATGAAATCGACATCCGCAAGCGTGATCTATCCCCCAGCGGAAAAATCACCTTCATGCCCGGAAGCCGTCCGGGCGAGATCAAACGGCTGATGCCCGTTTTCCGTGAGCTTCGGCCGATGCTCGAATGCAACGCGCTGCTGGTCATCCCCCCCCATTTTACCCAAACGCAGGTAGTGGAACTCTACGGCGACATAACGGGGTTCGAGATCGTCCACGAGGCGCATGCGAGCCTCGCCGAATCCGACTTCGCTTTTATCTGCAGCGGTACCGCGACTCTCGAAGCCGCGCTGATCGGAACGCCGTTCGTTTTGGTTTACATCGCCAAAGCGCTCGACTACGCGATTGCCAGACGCCTCGTCAAACTCGATTACGTCGGGCTTGGGAATATCCTTTTTTCACACGCCTTCGGCCGCCCTTTGCATCCCGAACTGCTGCAAAACGAAGTGTATGCCCAAAATCTGTATAATGCCTATCGTCAAACGGATACGGCCGCTTTTTTCAGCGATGCCGAACGTCTGCGCGGCCTTCTGGGACACGGAAGCGCCAAGCGCGTCAGCGAAATTATCAAGGATTTGAAATGATCAGACTTTTTTCATGGATGAAAACATCCCTCAAACGCTTTAAAGACGAAAAAATCGTCCCTTATATTTTTACGCTCAGCGACGATCCGATGCTGTTTCGGGATATGCTCAACACCAACAAGATGTACCAGGACGGGCTGAAGCTCGAAGGGAAAATTCCGGGCTTCCGCCTGAGCATCGGACGTAGCTATGTCGTTTTCATCGCACTGTGGCATCTGATTCTTTTCCCGGCATCGGCGATTTTTCACTCGGTGCTGGCGAAAATCGACTGCCACCTCCTCATTCTGATGGCGGTGCTGTTCACGGGGATGTTTTTCGCGACTTATGCGATGTTCAAAGAGTACATGATCGATACGGTGGCGCTGCGGATTATCAAAAAAGCGTGGGAGAACCATTTTCCCCATTTCGATTACGATCTTCACGCCAAAGAGGTGGCGAAAATCTATTCCGAAGCACTCGACAAAGAGATACCGCACAAAAATCTGCAGCTCTACATTCTCGACCGCCTCGTCGAGGGAAAACGGTAAAAATTATTTTTTATACTTGTTCAGAATCCCCATAAAGGTGGGGATATTCGCGGCACCGTCGTGGCGCCCGATTTTTTTCCCCGCAGCGTTCAGAAAATGGAACGTCGGGGTACCGATATACGAAAGCCCTTCGGGGACGAAATCGTTATGGATGTCGATGTGGACGGGGACATAATATTTGTGTATCTCCGTACTGATCGCCTTCTCCTCGAACACGACATCGTTCATGTATTCGCACGCCGGGCAATTTTCCCGTGAGAGCATCACCATCACGTTTTTCTTCTCTTTTTTGGCCTGTGCGAGCGCCGCATCGTACGACGGCGCCCATTTGAGTTCGGCAAATGCGCACGAGGCGACAAGCGACAAAGCGAGGATGATTTTTTTCATCAGAGTTTCCCTAAATGATCTAAAAATTCTCCGGGTTCTTTAAACCCGACGATATCGGCACTTTTCATCCGCGTACCGTTCTGATCGAAGAACAAAATGGCCGGGGGGCCGAAAATGCCGTATTTCGCACTGATCGCTTTGGCCGCCTCATCGTTGGCAGTAAGATCGACTTTGACCAGTACGAACCGGTCCATCGCGGTTTTGACCGCTTCGTCACTGAAGGTTTTTTCCTCCAGTTCCTTGCACGCGGTACACCAGTCGGCATAAAAATCGACCAGTACCGGTTTCCCTTTGTTTTCGGCCAGAATCGCTTCGAGTTCTTCGATCGAAGTGATTTTTTCAAACGTTTTATGCGATGAAGCTTCGACGTTTACGGCCCCTTTTGCGGGGAGGAACGGATCGAGAGGATGGAGCGGGTCTTTGGCTCCGCTCATGCCGCCCAGGAGCAGCGACATTCCGTAGAGGAACAGGATTATTCCCAGCGCTTTTTTGTTCGCACGGTGGCAACGGATGCAACGTCCGCGGATCGGCTCGAGGGCTCCGATATTGACCGCTACGAATACCGCCAGGGCTCCCCACAGCATCATCGAAATGTTTTCATCAAGGATACGGCTGATCATCCAGATAGAGACGCCGATGAGCATGACCCCGAAAATCGATTTGACCGTATCCATCCACGGTCCCGGTTTGGGCATGAATTTACCCGCACTGGTTCCTACCGCGATCAGAGGAATCCCCATTCCGATGCTAAGTGCGAACAAAGCGACCCCGCCGAGCAGCGCGTCCCCGGTCTGTCCGATGTAGATAAGCGCTCCGGCAAGCGGAGCGGCGACGCAGGGACCGACGATCAGAGCCGAGAGGAACCCCATGACGGCAACGCCGACAATACCGCTGCGGCGGCCGCTGATCTGCGTAATGCGCGACTGGATCGCGTTGGGGATCTGGAGTTCGAAAAGATCGAACATCGACATCGCCAGAATGACGAAAATCAGGGCAAAAAGGGTGATGATCCACGGCGTCTGGAAAGCCGCCTGGAGATTCGCGCCGAACAACCCGGCCAGCACCCCGGCAATCGTATACGCCACCGCCATCGCCAATACGTAGACGACGGAGAGCCAAAACGCCCGCTTGGTCCCAAGACCTTCCCCCTGTGCGACGATCACCGAAGAGATGATGGGCACCATCGGGAAGACGCACGGCGTCAGCGCGAGCAGAAGACCGAATCCGAAAAAGCTCAGAAGGATGAACCAGAGGCTACCCCCCTCGATCACCTGTGCGATCCGATCGGTTTCGGATTTTTCCTGGGCAGCGGGTTTGGGCGCCGGAGCCAGGTCAATCTCGCCGGAGGTGACCGCAGGGGCTTTGAGGATTGAGGAACCGTCTGCGGAAAGAAGCTTGTCCGCATCGACTTTGACGCTGAGAACAACTTCCTGGGGTTCGTAACACAGCCCCGCGGCCGAACATCCCTGATAGGCAAGTTTGACTTTAAGCTCTTTTACCCCTTCGGCATCGCCGTCGCGAGCCAGTGCGATCCGGATCGCGGGAGAGTTTTCGAAAACTTTCTCCCCTTCATGGTCGACCGGATCGGCCATCGTGACCGATTTAAAACCGATGCCGTCTTTGGGATCGGCATCTTCGACCTTCACTTTGTCGGCATACAGATAGATCTGGTCACCCAACTCGATCTCAATCGCCGCGGTCTGATCGTCGGCCATTGAGATTTTGGGTTTAAATGCCTCTTCGGGCTGTAAAAACCCTACCCCGTACAGGGCAAAAGGAAGAAGGAACAACCATAGGAAACGCATAGCAAAACCTTATTCTGAATATCTTCCAAATTGTACCGCATAAAGCTGTAGCAAAGCCTTGAGAGCAACATTGTTAATATTTTTCAGCTTTCTCATAGCATCGGGTGTTACACTAGCGCAACTTTAATAACCGGGAAATGAATATGTCCAACCGTCTGGCCCACGAAGACTCCCCCTATCTGCAGCAACACAAAGACAACCCGTTTGACTGGTATCCGTGGTGCGACGAAGCGTTTGAACGCGCGCGCAGCGAAAACAAGCCGATTTTCATCAGTATCGGTTACAGCAGCTGCCACTGGTGTCACGTCATGGAGCGCGAAGTATTCGAAAACGACGCGATAGCCGAATTTGTCAACCGCCACTTCATCTGCATCAAGGTCGACCGTGAAGAGCGCCCCGACATCGACAAACACTACCAGGAGCTGCATATGCTCCTCAACCGCCGCAGCGGCGGATGGCCGCTTTCGGTTTTCTGCACCCCTCAGAACAAACCGTTCTACGCCGCGACCTATATCCCCCCGCACAATCGGGACCGGATGATGGGGTTTAGCGAGCTTTCCGAAATCATCGCGGCCAAAGTGGCCGAAAACGACGAAAAACTGTTTTCGAACGCCGACGAAATCGCTTCGTTCATGCGTCCGGACACGACGCCCGTCCAAGCCACGACCCTCACCGAAAAAATCGCCGAACTTTACGTCAAACAGACCCGTCACAATTTCGACGAGACCAACGGCGGATTTTCCGCCGCACCGAAATTCCCCCATGTTTCAACCCTGCGAACGCTGATGCGTCTTGAACGCCTCACCCCCGATCCCCACATCAGGCATATGGTACAACATTCACTCGAACAAATGGCGCTGGGAGGAATGTACGACCTTGTCGACGGCGGATTCTGCCGCTACAGTACCGACGCGTCGTGGCTCGTCCCCCATTTCGAAAAAATGACCTACGACAACGCTTTGTTGTGCAGCCTCTACAGCGAAGCCGCAGAGGTTTACGACGAACCCCGTTTTGCGAACGTCGCCCGCGAAATCGCCGATTTCATGATGAACTTCATGTCCGAACAAGATCTTTTCTACAGCGCCAGCGATGCCGACAGCGACGGAGAAGAGGGAAAATACTTCGTTTATTCCTACGACGAGATCTTCTCCGCGCTTGAAGCGTGCGGCGTTGTCGATCCAGACCGGGCCGCACGGGAGATCGGCGCGCTCCCCGAGGGAAATTTCGAGGGGAACTGCATCGTCCGCCTGGGTTTCGCCGATCGTCCCGAATGGTTTGACAAGGTGCGCGATCGCCTCGCTCTTTTGCGGAAGGGACGAAACTATCCGTTTGTCGACCGCAAAGTGATCACGGCATGGAACGCGATGATGATCAATGCCCTCTTCGTCCTCGGAAAAAAAGACGAGCGTTACCTCTTGCAGGCGAAACGAAGCCTCGCCATGCTTCTCTCATCCATGTGCGAAGGGGATATCCTCAAACACTCCGCACTTATCGGGAAAAGGGCCAAAATCGACGGTTTCCTCGAAGACTACGCCTACCTTTGCGCCGCGTTGCTCGAAGGGTACCGCACAACCTTACACGAACCCTACCTCATCGATGCCCAACGCTATGCCAACAAAGCACTGGAACTTTTTTACCGGGAAGGTAAATGGTATTTCAGCCGCGGCGCGTTCACGACCGAAGCGGAACTCGACGACGGTACCTATCCGAGTTCCATGGCGGTGATGGTCGAGGCACTGATGGACCTGGGGACGCTGATCGATCCGAAATACCGTCATTTCGCGTTCAAAAGCCTCGAATTCGCCTCCCTCAAACTGATGAAAACGCCGATCTATTTTCCGGCGCTTACCCTTCAGGCCGTACGCTGGCTCCATCCTGAGCGGCTGATCAAAGCCCCTTCGCAAAAACTCGCCGCCATCGAACAATCTCCGGCATATCCGTTCGTACTGTACCGAAACGATGAAACGCTCGAAGCCTATCTCGTATGCGGGGAAAACGCGTGCTATGCGACGACCGACGATGCCGCTTCCCTTGACGGGATCATCCGCTCGACGTTATAATAGCCAAAACACAGGAGCAAGGATGGGAGCAAAACACTCTATGGCCACCGCAGAGATTGCCGCTGCCGATAAAATCGAGGACATCGTCCACGAAGACCGCCGCAAATCGCTAAATCCGAAGCCGGTCAAAGAAAAACGGCGCAAAGGGGACAAAGAGGAAAGGCTTCCCGTCTGGGTTAAAAAATCGGTCCTCGAATACGAACAGGAACTCAAAAAGCTTCAGATCGAGCTTCTCAAACTCCAAAACCATGTCAAGGAAAAAGGTCTCAAACTCCTCGTCATCTTCGAAGGTCGCGACGCAGCCGGAAAAGGGGGAACGATCAAACGGATCACCGAGCATCTCAATCCCCGCGGAGCACGGATCGTAGCCCTTGAGAAACCTTCAGACGTCGAAAAAACCCAATGGTATTTTCAGCGTTACGTCGCGCATCTCCCCAGTGCGGGAGAGATGGTATTTTTCGACCGCAGCTGGTACAACCGCGCAGGGGTCGAACCGGTCATGGGGTTTTGCAGCAAAGCCGAGCACAAAGAGTTTCTCGATCACGTCGCCGAATTCGAGCGGATGCTCGTCAACTCGGGGATCATCCTCTTCAAATTCTATTTCTCGGTTTCGAAAGAAGAGCAGGCCCGCCGGTTTAAAGAACGAAAAACCGATCCGCTCAAGCAGTTCAAACTTTCCCCCGTTGATGCCGCTTCGCAGGAGTTGTGGGACAAATACACCGAGGCCAAATACCAGATGCTCAGAGCCTCCCACACCGGGATCGCCCCCTGGGTGATCGTCCGTTCGGACAACAAGAAAAAAGCGCGGTTGAACTGTATCAGACATATTCTCTCAAGCATCGAATACCCTACCAAAAATCCGCCCGATCTTAGCGTATCGAAAAAAATCGTCGTGTGGGGAGCCGAAGAGATCAACCGGCTCGAAACCGTACTCTCGAAAAAAGAAAAGTAAAAAGAGGTTCCTGCCCGCGGGAGGGGAAGGAAAGATTAGTTCAAAAAGGAGAGAATTTCGTTTTCGATATTCTCTTTGTCGATTACCGTCGCCTGGGTGACCGGTTTGGTGAATAACCCCTGGATCATGGCAGGGATAGGGGTGGAAGCGGTTTTGGAGATCGCTTCGAGGGCGTCGATATCCCGCGCTCCCGTCTCTCCGGTAAGGGCGTTGGCGATCGTCGGAGAGAACTTGGTCCACTCGGCGGTCGAATACACGATCGTTTTGATCGGTTTGGTGGCACAGCAGTCGTACGCTTTGAAACAGGTAGCCGTATGCGGGTCCATCAGGTATCCCCCGTCAAACGCCTCCTTGATGTACCCCTTGCCTTCGGCACCGTTGCAGTAATCGGCGGCGAAAAGCGACTGGAGCTTCATCGTCTCGTCATCGTTCAGGGCATAGAAACGCTCGCTCTCAAGTCCCTTCATCAGTTCTTTGGTCCGCTCAGGTCCGAAAAGATCGAACAAAATCCGCTCGACGTTGCTCGAAATCAGGATGTCCATCGCCGGAGAAGTGGTCGGAACCACCTTCTCGCCGCGCAGATCGTAACGCCCGGTGTTGATGAGGCGGGTCAAGACGTTATTTTCGTTCGAAGCGATGATGATTTTCTCGACCGGAAGCCCCATTTTGTACGCGTAGTATCCCCCCAGCGCATTCCCGAAATTCCCGCTCGGAACGTTAAGGTAGACTTTTTCGCCCATGACGATGACGTTCTGGCGCACCAGTTCGAGGTAACTGTGGATATGATAGATAATCTGGAAAATGATCCGCCCGAAGTTGACCGAATTGGCAGCCGAGAGGGAGATGTTTTTGGCTTTGAGGGTCTCTTTGAACGTTTGCGAGCCCAATAGCCGTTTCAGTGCGCTCTGAGCATCGTCGAAATCCCCCTTGATCCCGATGACTTTGAGGTTAGGGGCATCTTCGGTCACCATTTGCAACCGTTGTACGTCCGACGTACCGCCGTCGGGATAAAGACACGCGACGCGGACGTTGGGGCGGTTTTTAAACGTCTCGAGCGCCGCGGGGCCCGTGTCACCGCTCGTGGCGGCAAGAATCAGGTACTCTTCGCCCCGTTTTTGCGCGATGGAGCTCAGAACGACGCCGAACGGTTGCAGCGCCATATCCTTGAATGCGCGGGTCGGGCCGTGATAGAGTTCGCTGACGTAGAGGTCGTCGCGTACCTTGACCACAGGAACGGGATTGGCGGGATCGTCGAACTTGTCATAGAGGGCCAGTGCCTCATCGATGACCGAAGCGTCGATATCGATCGCCAGAGTCTGCAGCAGATCTTTCGCCAGCTCTTTATAGGACGATGTACGATGTTTGTTCAAAAATGCTTCGCCCAGATCGGGGAGCTCTTTGGGTACGTACAATCCGCCGAACGAGGCGATAGGGCTCAAAATCGCTTCGGAGAAAGTGATTTCCAGGGGGTGGTTTCCGTCATTTCCGCGTGTTTCAATAAATTTCATCGTGCCACTTTTAAAATTTTTCGGTGATTATAACAAAGAGGCTCTCACGGATGGCTTAGGGCGCAGCGTAATCGTTTCATTCTTCGACTGGATCGCAAAATGCATCGCAACAAGGGTTTACACAGTCTCCGTCCGCTAAAATATCAAAAAAATATCAAAGGAACGCGATGCCCTCGATCAGCATTATAAACCGGCTACGTCTGTTGCTGTCGGTTCCGATGTTCCTGATCGTGCTGGCCTCCCTGGCCTACGGATACTATCTGTTCAACCAGATGAATACGCTGCAGACTCTGCACAAACGGGTCGATCAGATCAAGTACGTCGCGGTGCTGATCCATGAACTGCAATCCGAACGCTCCCTGAGCACGGCGGCCCTGACCCGCAACAGCGCCGATACGGAGCCGGCGCTGCTGCTCCAGCGCGACAAAGTGAATCTCGCGCTTCGTAACCTCAGGGGAATATCCGACAGTGAAACGACCGCTTTCAAATCCTCGTGCGCCACGTTCGATACCCTCGAGCGCCATCGCCGCCATGTCGACAAGGGATCCGTTCGCCCGATCGATTCATTCGATTATTATACCCGCCTCATCAGCCAGATGCGTTCGGATTACCTCGCCATCGTCCTCACCGTCAGCGACGTATCCTTGCGGAACGACTTTCAGGCCTACACCAATCTTATGGCGATCAAAGAGACCCTGAGCCAGATGCAATCGCTGCTGAATACCTCTTTTTCCCAAAAACGGATGGGGCATGAGCTTTATGTACGTCTGATCCTCTCCAAGGGGGAACACGACACTGCGGCGGGACGCTTCGAAACGCTCGCTTCCAAGCGGTTCCGCACCATGTACCGCGAAACGTTCAAGGGGCCTGAAATCGACACCACCTACCGGATGATCGACCTCTCGATACGTTCCCGGGGGGAGTCCTCCGCCATGGTTCCCGCCGAATGGCTCCGCCTTAGCGCCGTTTCGCTCGATAAACTGCGCATTAGCGAAAAACATAATTTCGCGGTGATCGAAGACAAACTCCATACCCGCATCTTCGAAGCGCGCGAGTATCTCGTCATCGTCATCGCCCTCCTCTCTCTGACCATCGGACTGATCTTGTGGATGGGATACCGGATCGCCGACAATATCCGCAAAAACTTCAAGCTTCTCGACGAATACAAAAACGCCGTCGACCGCAGCAGCATTGTTTCCAAAACCGATAAAAAGGGGCGGATCACCTACGCCAACGAAAAGTTTTGCGCCATTTCGGGGTTCAGCCATGACGAACTGATCGGAAAGCCCCACAGCATGGTCCGGCATAAGGACATGCCCAAGCAGACCTTCAAGGATATGTGGGCGACCATCATAAAAGGAGACCCCTGGCACGGCGTCGTGAAAAACCGGACCAAGGAAGGGTCGTATTACTGGGTAGACGCAACGATCAATCCGATCCTTGACCACAAAGGGAACATTGAAGAGTTCATCGCGATCCGCAGCGATATCACCGAAACGATCCGGCTGCACGAAGAACTCGAACAGACCCAGCAGGAGATGATCTCCCGAATCGGGGAGATCGGCGAAACCCGCAGCCGTGAAACCGGCTACCACGTACGGCGGGTTGCCGAATATTCCCGTCTTCTCGCACAGAAATACGGTCTAAATGAAGAAGAAACGACCGTACTGGCCAATGCCAGCCCGATGCACGACATCGGCAAAGTGGGTATTCCCGATCATATCCTCAACAAACCCGGCCCGCTGACATCCGAGGAATGGGAGGTCATGCGCACCCACTGCCGCATCGGCTACGATCTCTTCCGCGATTCGTCCAAACCGCTCCTCAAAGCGGCCTCGATCATCGCCTTCGAACACCATGAAAAATACGACGGTTCGGGATACCCGAGGGGACTCAAAGGGGAAGAAATCCATATTTTCGGTCGGATTACCGCCGTTGCCGACGTTTTCGACGCTCTGGGGAGCGACCGATGCTACAAAAAAGCGTGGGAACTCGACGATATTCTCGCCCTGCTCAAAACCCAGCGCGGGACCCATTTCGATCCGACGCTGATCGATATCTTTTTCGACCATCTGGACGAATTCCTGGCGATCCGGGACGCCTACACCGAAAAAAGCCATTATTCGCCGGCGGAAGCAGAATCATAATTAAGTCATATTTTTATAAAAAGTATATATTATACAAATCAAAACGCTGCTCCTGACGGGCAGCCTGAAGATTTAATTTCAAGACGTGAGAGCATCCATGAAAAACGTAACCATCCTGGGCGGCGGAATTGCCGGAATCGAAGCCGCCATTTATTACCGTAAAGAAGGTTTCGAAGTCGAACTCATCAGCGACCGCAGCTATCTGTTCGTCTACCCCATTGCAATCTGGATCCCCGTCCACGTCAACCGCTTCGACGACGCCACCCTTTCACTGGACAGACTCGCCGCACGGCACGGATTCACACTGACGATCGACCGCGTTACCGCCATCAATGCCGCGACCCGTACCGTCACCCTTCAAGAAGGGGGAGAACGAACAATAGCGCACCTCGTCATTGCGATCGGGGCGGGCAAGATGAAACACGAGGGGATCGCCCACACCCTCTCGATCTGCGGCGAACCGGAGCAATCGCTTCAACTCAAAGAAAAGATCGACGCCCTGATCGCCCGCGGCAGCGGCAAGATCGCCTTCGGCTTCGGGGGTAACCCCAACGATTCCAGCGGAGTGCGCGGAGGGCCGGGATTCGAACTCTTTTTCAACCTTCATCACCGTCTCAAAAAACTCGGAATCCGCGAAAATTTCGAAATGACCTTTTTCGCACCGATGCCCTCTCCCGGCGCCCGCATGGGGAACAAAGCCCTGGGCATGATGGAAACGATGTTCAAGCGCAACCGCTTCGCAACCCGTTACGGCAAAAAAATCAAGCGCTTCGAGGCCGAGGGGATCGTTTTCGAAGACGACACGACCCTCCCAAGCGATCTGACGATGTTCATCCCCGCCGGTGACGGTTCTGAGCTAATCAAAAGCTCCGACCTCCCGCAAAATGCGGCCGGATTCATCCGCATCGACGGCCACTGCGAAATCGAAGAGGTTTCGGGATGGTACGCGATCGGGGATGCCACGGCGCTCGAAGGGCCGGATTGGAAAGCCAAGCAGGGACATATCGCCGAAATCATGGCGCGCAATGCCGCCCACAACAGCGCCGTCTCGTTCGGCCTGAAAAACGAACCAAAAAAAACCTATCACGGACATCTGAATATTCTGTGCCTGATGGATATGGGCAACGGGGCGGGTTTTGTGTACCGTGACGACGCCAAAGCCCGACTTATTCCGATGCCGCTCGTCGGACACTGGCTCAAAATGGGATGGGGATGGTATTATAAACTCTCTAAAATGGGTTATATTCCAAGATTGCCGGGGCTGTAAGCAGTAAACAGGAGCCCCATAAAATAAGTATTTCCGCTCCATTTTATTGTTACGATTTGAAGGATATGCGAAAAACCTATTTACGGGATGTGAAACTTTATACGATATGGCATCAAAATGGCATCAAAAAAACGGTTGGAAGAAAATTTTTTCTACGGACGTACCATTACCGAACAAAAGAGTGAAGTGACTGAAAGCGATGGATTTTCGATTAATTAGAAGGATGGTGCGGTCGAGAGGACTTGAACCTCCACGACATTGCTGCCACTAGAACCTGAATCGAGGATTCAAACTATTCTTAACTGAGCATTTTGCCTATATTGCGGTATTTCTTTTGCCTAATATCTATTCCTGATGTATCCTTTTTGGGTACAATCATTCCTCAAAAGTTGCACCCCAAATTGCACCCGAGGAATAGAAATGGCCCAACGTCTCATCAAAGTAAATCTCAGGGGATACCAATGCCGCGGCATCTATTTTGAAGACTCGCAAAACCTCTTTGAATCCTCCGAAATAGACGACTCCTCTCCTCATCAAAAAATTAAACCACCTTTTAAAATTATTCTCCGTACTACTGTTATGAAGCGCGGCAAAAAAGTCACTTCTAAAAAAACCTTCCCGTTTACCGACAAGGGCATCACCTTCAAGCGTGCCGTTGAAAAAGTATCCTCTCAGCGTGAGAGTTTCCGTGATGATCTCACCTTTAAACGCAAAGAAGAGGTGAAAAGGAACGTGACGCTCAGAGAGGCGTGGGATCAGTACATCTCGGAACGAGAGGCGAATGGAAAGCTCTCGAAACAAAACATCGACATTCAAAAACTGGTATTCGACAAATACATGGAAGAGATAGAGCATCTCCCAGTGTCACAAATAGAGACTGAAGACCTGCAGCAGATCGTGAACTCTATCCTGGCATCCGGGAAAAAACCCCGCACAGCAAAACTGATCCAGGACTATCTCAGGCCTTTTTTCAAAGCGGCGAAGATTATCCCTAACCCAGCTACGGATATTGAGCTACCTACATTCGACAATACGGTCCGTTTCGAATTATCGAAGCCAAAAGCAAAAGCTCTGGTGCAGGCAATGTCATCTTACCCAGAGCCAACAATCCGGGGGGTAATGTCTTTTTTGCTGGACGGCAGACGTCTTGGAGAGATTCTACTCATGGAGTGGACATCGGTCAATATTCCAAGCCGATCGTACACGGTTCAGTCATTCACCACGAAGAACCGCAAAACAGCCCAGTATCAGCTCAGAGATGATACGGAGGAAGCATTGGACGCAATCCCGAAGATATCGAAGTACATCTTCCCGGCACGGACCGACACGAACAGACCGATGAGTAAGGAGACGTTCCGTAACCACTGGGTAAAAATCCTGCAAGAGCTGGATATCAATATGAGAATCCACGATATCAGGCACCTTATCGGAGGTACCCTTGTAAACTCAGGGGCGACGCTGGAGCAGATCGCCGCGGTTCTTGGCCACAGTTCTACTACGATCACCAAAAGGTACTCAAAGGTCAAAAAAGAGACGGCCGCTAATGCACTGAACCAGTTTCATGATGCTATGAAGTGACTCAAAAGAGCACACCCATCGCCTCATCATCTTCATAGTTAGATATGAACACCTCCCGCACCGCTTTCTTTTGATGCCCCCCGCCTAACGTATAATCGATCTCTCGACTCGATCGGATCACCATGTCCGCATACAGTTCCCGCACCAGGTCGCAGTCGTTGTAGCTCAGAAGAAATTTTCCGCGAATGTTCTGCAGCAGATCTGACAACAGCCTGTGTTCTGCCTCACCGAAACCGCCAGTATTCTGATAGTAGCTTTCCGTGTCGACGTATGGCGGATCACAGTAGAAAAACGTATCCGGGCTGTCATACGTCAGGATCAGTTTTTCGAAGCTCATGTTTTCGATTGTCACATACCGAAGCCTGCGCGACCAGACGTAGAAGTTTTTATGCAGATCCTTCGGACGACCGTTTTTGGCCGACATTGCGAAATTGGTACCTTTCGATCCGAAGCTCTGCGTCAGCGAGTAGTAATAGAACGCAGCGCGCTCGATGTTGTTTCTTGGCTTCATACGTCCGGCGACGACGTCGTCGAACAGTTCACGGCTGACTAGCAACCGGCTCAGATACATCGAGAGCGACTGCGGGTTTGTCCTGATCGATCGGTGGAGGTTGACCAGTTCGCCGTTGATGTCGTTTACGACCTCGGCTTTCTTGGGAGATATGGGAGCACGTTTGCGATAGAGGACGTTGAGAGCACCACCGAATACTTCAACGTAGAGACGATGTTCCGGCATCATGGAGACGATATCATCGGCGAGTTGCGATTTACCGCCGATCCATCCGAATGGCGCTTGAAGACGCTGCATGTCATTCCTTTGCACCGTGACATATTTTCACGGCCATAAAAAGATATCGGAAATAATCCCGATACCGCAGCAGTCTTCACCGGGTGCTGTGGTCCCAATCAATCACACTCTTTTTTAGCCTCCCTCAACTCATCCCGCTCTCTGATAATATCCGCCAACGTCTCAGCATCATTCACGCCTGATTTCGCAGGCTGTACTTCTTTGGTCTTGCATTTGACAGGAACATTTACCTCTACGACACGATCGACATAGACTGTCTTTCCAGAGCAACCGTGCAGCATAAACGCTGCGATCAATGCAAATATGATCCACTTCATCTCACCGCCTCCTGCACCATCGATCTCATTGCCTGGCATTCATCATTACCACTGAGCGCTGCGACCTCTTTGCGCTTTGCCTCGTACCGCTTCCATATCTCTTTCGATTTTTCCTCAAACTGTGCAGCCCGTTTCTCCGCATCGATGCGCTGGGCTTCTACAGCGTAGTTCAGATCGACTATGGCCTGACGCAGTGCGTCCTGCTGAAGCTCCGAGAGCTTCGCCTCTGCGGATAGCGTCACGATGGTTGCGTCACGATCTTCCACCCGCTCGGAGTAGATGGACCATACCTGATAAAGCGATACGGCCAGCAAAACAAGCATAATCTCCCGCCAATATCGCAGCACCATCACTTATCCTCCATAGACTTGGTCGTTACGGTACGAAGGTACCACCCCAGCACCCCGATCGCGACGATGAAAAACCCGTAGTTATCATCACCGACGAGGGATCGAAACTCCCCAGTGTTCGCCTCTATCAGCCCCACAGCGACGAGCATCGCGTTGAATAACTGCGTTTTTGATTTCCACCAGTTGCGGAAAATTTTACGGATGATATTACGCATTTTGAGCCCTCTCGATCCAGCCGTCCAGAAACACCCCCTGACTCGGATCGCGTCGCACGATCTCGCGCACCATCTTGACCCGCTCGGTACGCAGCAGCGTTTGGAGTGATTCCTGTGCTGGGTATGCGTTAATCTTCGCGGCAGTTGCCGGGCCTATATCTCCGTCTACCTTCGCCCCAACTATCCGCTGCACCGATTTGGCCGGTGAACCCTCTCCGCTGTTGACGGCCCAGTCGTAGAGAATGTTCGCTACTTCCTGCGACTTGATCCGGTCCCCCTCGATGTCGTCCCAAAAATTGACCAGGTAGAAGCGGCGCACAAGCTCTTTGAGACGTGGCTCTGCTTCGAGTATTTTGTCCACCTTACGCCAGCTCGATGGGGAGTGAATTTCGCGCGGGAATTTCGAGCGGTGCGCGTCGATTAGTTCCCACCCCTTCCACATCGGCCAGTATTTCCGGGCGATGCCGTGAAATGTCTCTCCACCACGGTCTCCGATGTGGTTCGCATAGCCCCCCTCATTCTCTGCAGTACGCGCATAGGCGATTGAAAAATCAGCCATTTTTTCTTCCTCCTTCGTAAAATTGAGCGACCAGCTCATGGAGCTGAACATTGTTTTCACAGAGCTGAATCAGCGTCCGTTCGTCCGATGCGAACTTCGCGTAGTCGGCGATGATCTTCCAGCCCTGCCATGCCGGGAACTCGTCGCGGCTGATTCCTTTGTAATCTTCCATCCGCTACCCCCTCTTCCCGTTCTCAAGGTAACCGAGGATCTTCCCCACTCCGGTTTCGATCGTATCAAACCGCCCGTCGATGTGTTTCTCGAACTGCCGGAACAGCTCTTTGGATACATACTTGTCATCGCACTCCCGCGCCGTGATCGACGCGCTCTGTTTTGTCCGCAGTTCCACGATCGATTCGCCGTGTCCGTCGATCCTTCCCCCCAGCCCGTTGACCGAGTTCTTCAGCGACTCAATCTCCTTGCTGTGCCGCTCACCCTGTGCCTTCATCATGGCCCATGCTCCGGCAACCGACGCGATGATCCCGCCTCCACTTATGATCAGGCTCGTTTCTACAACCATCATTCCCCCCTTGACAGATAACAGTGATTGTACTCGAGCTTAGAGAGCAGGCAGCACACGATGTTGTCGAACCGTGTTGCGATCCCTTTTTCTTTGCGCCGATGGATATGCGAGCTGATCGTCTCGTCCTGAGAACCGTTCCAGACCAGAACGTTGAAGAACTGATCGACGGCGAGAGCGAGACGAAATCGGCGAGAGCGCTTCTCCATATCGGATTCAAATTTGTCATACAGTGCAGAGAGCTGTTCTGGTGTGCGGGTCATTGGAAAAACTTTCCACGTTCAAGGATGAACAGGAGGGAAAAACTCTCGAACTCAGCCTCTGCTATGGGTAATTTCGTACCGTTTTTGAAATGGATCACGGTTTTTATTTCGGTTTCAGTAGGAAGCTCGCCCTTGGTGATCGCATCTCTCAACCGCTTAAATGTAGCCTCCACCTGTATCATCCCATCCCCGTCATCTTTTGTGACTGAGATATAACGGTCTGTTCCGTCTTGATTGGTTCCGTATTTGAAGCCGAGCAGCATAGCTTTGTCTCTGAGCTCTGAAGCGATACGGGCATCATATGCGGCTTTCAGTTCGGCATCCTCGACCCACACCCACAAAGCTTCATTCCATAAGCTGTATTCGTTTGGCTGTTCCGGTTTTTCTTTGGGAGCCTCACGGTACTCCCATGCTGTTCCGTTCCAGTAGATTTCAAAGCCGTCCTTGGCGATAGGCGGTGCCTTATCCGTCGCTAGGGCCGGGATCAGGTACGTATCTGGTTCGAGTGGGGATGGATCAGCTTTTGAGATCCCTGCGAATTTTCCGTTTTCTTCATAATTGTAGATTTTCATAGGAACTCCTTAATATTTGATGCATGCAAGCATGGCGATATTGCGTGGGCGCGTTTCTGAACCGCCTGATGATGTAGTTGTAGCCCACGCACCCAATGATGATCCGGATGAAGCAGCTACACTGGTAACAGCTGGTACGTTACCGTATAGCCCAAGGTTGTGTGAGTGCGACTGGATATCTCCTGATTGTGAACTACCAAATGCACGACCGCTATCCACGCCTCTGCCATCATCCCATCCGCGCAGAAACTCTCCACGCAAATCAGGCAGTTTGAATGTAGTCGACCCATCTCCGGCACCGAATGTAGTACCGATAGCAGCAAACAAAGCCGCATAAGCAGTTCTCGATACCAACGCTCCATTGGCTTTGATCCAACCGCCAGGGGGAGTGCTCTGAGCAAAATAGCAAACAGTACCGGCAGGTATGGCTAAAGATAAATCAGATAAATTTGCTTTTTCGGCAGACAACTCATCTAATGCAGCTTTTACTTTTGTTGCACTCAGCCCACTCGTCTGATTGTCGTAATGAATCGATCCTGCATCATTCATGGCTATCCATGACAATGGTGACTCTGTCGGGCTTTCCGTGGTGTTCTCCAATACACGATACACTAGACCTTGCCACTCCCATGATTCACCAACAACGGCGGAAGACACACCTGCAACAAAACTGCCTTGGAAATTTGCAGCGGAAAGCGCTGCAGCCGCCGCCGCGTTGGTGCTCACTTCTTTTTCATTGATGTTTTGCTCGGTCGCATTGATCTGTGTGACGAATTGAATGAGCTTCACCCCAAATGAAGCCATCCATGCGACGAACGCATCGGAGCGGGTCCGAAAAGTAGCCGCGTCTGCCGAACTTGGTGCATCCGGAGGTGTTGTAAATTGGACATTGATTGCCATGTATTTCCCCTTTTTAAATTAATCCGATGATATCTACGGTGATAGCGGTTTCAACTGGTCCTTCAATAAGCACTTCGTGTTTTTGGATATACCCGAAGATGTCTAAGAGCCCGCCTCCGTTCAGGAAAACCAGTGGTGTTCCCCTGGCTTCCGTAAGCCTTTTGAATACCATTTGCGATGTACCTGTACGTGCGAATACATTCGCCCTGATTGTTTTCGCATAATTTCCGCGTTCAAGGAGTGTTGCACCGGAGCTTTGGTTGGTAACCACTTTCGAAAAATCAAGAGCACCCAAGGAAAACGAATATTTTGTCGCTCCGATCTCTCTAACCACTCCGATAAAAAGGATCCCGCATCTGGCCTCACTGACGCCATTGTCGATCTTCACGTGATATGTGATATTCATCGTCAAGGTTGTTCGATAATACGTCACCGAATTTTTACGTTGATCGAGCCAATCACCGAAAAAGTAATCGAGCCAGTCGACAACGTCGTCTACCATATCGAAAGTGGTGCTTTCGATCGTCTGTAGCGTATCATTGTCAATTACTTCAATCAGAACCGATGAAGCTTCGATATTTCCGATAAACATACCTTTTGATCCGTATGCCACTACTTCGACGTCGATATTCTCAGGGTTAATCGTCTGTGTGTTCAGAAATTGATCGAACATTTTGAACTTGTTCGCTGTACCTATATGCTCCCAGTCCAACGGATTTTCATTAGGCTTCTTTCCGGTATTGTTTGTCAGGGCTTTATATTCTCCGTAGTTGTCTGGAAGATATACCTGCGCTCCGATGCTGTACGGAGTATTGATATCCCACTCGTTCAAAAGCGAACCGGAGACATTTGAACTGACAATAGAGATATTTGACGGATACATTATCTTCATGCCGGAATTCCTGACGTACTGTTAAACTGAGCGAGTTTTAGCTGATCTTTGAGCGTACGGATCACTTCATACAGCTGGGCAACCATCTGGGATGAATTGTCGGCGTTTTCCTGCATCTTGTCAGCCAGTGATTTGACACTGAATGATGTACTTGGAGTTCCGATTTTTGCTAGCATCATGTCTGGTATAAATCCAGTATTGACCTGCGCGTACATTGTTTGCTTGATTGCATCTGCCTGTGCTTCTAGCTCATCAGTAGATTTACTCAACTGTGCGTTATAAGCGTCTGATGCATTGGTTGCATTCATCAACGCATCCCCGAGGCTTTTCCAGTTATTGATGGTTTCAGGAGTGAATGACGACCGAATAGCTTCGTTGTACTTCTCTAAATAATTGTCGACTGTTACCCCCTGAGCACCTATCAGATCTGCAACCGCTTCGAGATCTCCCCGCGCCCACTCTGCCTGCTTCTTTAGAGACTCGGTAACCATTCCTATCCGCTCGAGTGACCATGTTTCAAATGATCTTTTCGTCCCGATGAAATCGTTCACAGCCGTAGCGAATGTTTCCTGGACCGTCTTGCTCAGGCTCGATGCATACTGAGTCCACGCCCCGTAAAAATAATCAGTCAGGTTTGGATCATCAACGAACGCACGGATAAATGCACGATCAATCGCGTTATAGAAACTTGTCCCGGTGTATCTGCCAGCCCCAACAACGATACGGTCAACGTCTCCAAGCTGTCCGAGCAGATAATCGTATGTTGTAAAGATCCCTTGTATCTGCTTCATCTGATCAGAACTGAGCCCATAATACTCAGTCCAAGACTTCGATTTAAACCAAGACTTCTTCTGATAATCAGTATACGCAGACAATCCGCCCATACCGCTGTCAGACGTGATATTGGACCATGCATGGATACCTGATCCGGTTGTTTTGGTCTTTCCGAACATTCCGCCAATCACAGATCCGAGAGCGGTACCGATTGCCCCGCCAACCAAAGTACCAAGCCCAGGGATGATCGATCCAGCGATCGCACCTATAGACCCACCAATCGCTCCATAGTTTGCGGCACGCGTATTCGCCCCGAGCAGCTTATCCCCAAGTGATCCTACTGCATATCCGCCAAGCCCCCCTAGGGCTCCTGCAGTTGCAAGCCCACCGTAGTACGCCGCTCCGCTCAATCCGGACACACCACCACCGGCAAGTACGTTTGCCCCACCTGCCAAAAATGACCCGGTTCCGGTAAATCCGGCTCCGTATGCCGTACCGGCCAAATTCGCCATGTAAGCTGAAGGCGCATACAGCAGGCCGTTTATACCTTGTGTAGCAAGAGTATAGGCGTTATTCAACGCTGAAGCGGAATTAACCAAATTCCCGATATCTGTTCCGGCAGTCGTAATTTGACCGGCCGAGTCGAAAACGGTACCGCCCGCGGTTGTGGTAAACCCAGATGAATCACTCGTCCCTCCGAACATTGCGATTTGATCCGCGCTCAGTACCGAACCAACCCCGAGCATTCCTGCCCCGGATACCTGTGCAGCCCCACCGAAATAACTGAATATGTTTTGGATACCAGACGGTGCCGAATTTGTTCCGATCAACATATCCTGAACGCTTCCGATGATCGACGACGACAACCTCGACGAAATCGCTCTTGCAATTGAAGTTGTGAGGCTGTCCCAAAAGTCCTTCAGCCAATCACCAAACGAATTCCATTTCCCAACCATAGCATCGAAGAGCTGATTACCCATCGCTTTATAGAGATCACTGAAAAATGACAGCCACCCGGCATTCTGTTCTTCCCATTGTTTTTTCGCTAGTTCGGATTGCTCTTCGTAGCGCTTTTTGTCGATTTTGGAAATCGATGCATTAACGTATTCGACGATCTTAATGTCTTCAAGTCCTGCGGCTGCAAACTCTGTTGCACGATTGGAAATGTTTACCAGCTCATTGTCATACCAGTTGTCTGACAGCTCGTTGATAGCCATATACATAGACTGAGCCGTTTCAATCTGTTTTGCGTAGCGTTCCTGATCAGCCTGATCCTCTTTGGCATAGTTCTCTTCGGTGAGCTTGCGTGATTCACTCATCATGTTGCCAAGTTCATCAAGCTCTTTACGGTTCAACGCCGATTTTGCTTCAGATACGTACTTGGCAATTTCTATCTCAGGCATTTTCTGATC
Organism: Sulfuricurvum sp. IAE1; assembly: GCF_004347735.1. Taxonomy (NCBI): domain Bacteria; kingdom Pseudomonadati; phylum Campylobacterota; class Epsilonproteobacteria; order Campylobacterales; family Sulfurimonadaceae; genus Sulfuricurvum; species Sulfuricurvum sp. IAE1. The sequence goes on from NZ_SLTI01000042.1 coordinate 180,628, forward strand.
ACGCCACGCCTTTGCCTGGTCATCGATAGATTTGATTGCTTTGTCATGGTCAGAAGCACCGATATTGAAGATAGTATCTTGAAGCGATTTGTAATTTTTGGCGTACTCTTCTGCGGATTTGGCTGCTGCTTTTAGCTCTTTATCGGTGGGTATGTAAGGCTTATTTACTCCTCCACCAGATGGTTTAGCATTCGCGACTTCATGTAATTTCTGAAGCTGTTTTCCATATGTTTTGAGTTCATTCTCAATCTGAACTCTGCGGTGAAGCGCAATCCTTTCATTACCAAAAAGTGATTGCATTATCGAAGGATTATTGATCGATTCATTAACCTTGTCAAGCTCTATAGTTCCATATGTAATCTTTGCTTGCAATGCTTTGGCGCTCAGGTTTTCTACATCTACAGCGGTTCTTCGGACTGAATCCCGCAGTTCATCTGCCTGATTTTTCAGAACTAATCCGACACCGACGATCGCCGCACCTGCAATAGCGTACGGGTTCACTGCAATAAGACGGTTCCATGCCCCTATAGCTGCATTGGCGGCAACTTGACGTGCGGTAAGCGTTGTTACAGATGCGGTAGTAGTGTTGGTTGCAATGCTATATGATGTAGTTGCAACGGTGGAAGCAGCTATATAAGCCGCATGCAGTTGCTGCGCTCCATTCAAAGCCACTGTGCCTATTTTCCACGCTATAATCGTTGAAACTGCCGTACCTACATACCCAACATAATCACCAATCTCTCCACTATGTTCAGATAGTACAACTGTAACATCGGAAATAGCTGAAGCAATACCGACTGTTACTCCATGCATCTGGTCAAATTCGTGGATTGTAAGACCGATCTGATTGGTCAAAACAACCAGCGACTGCCCAACAGTTTTAGGCATTTGATTGAATTCTTCTTCTATGGCACTTTTTTGGGTGAGAATCGCTTCATAGACTTTCTCAGCAGTTAGTTTTCCATCTTCCCCGAGCGTTTTAAGCTGCCCTACTGTGACCCCCATACCTTCAGCAATAGCCTCCGCAAGCCGTGGGGCCTGCTCTAGCACAGAGTTGAGCTCCTCACCGCGGAGAACCCCAGATGCAAATCCCTGTCCTAATTGGATTACTGCCGCTTTTGCACTTTCAGCGGAAGCCCCTGAAACTATAAATGATTTACTGATGGCCTCCGTTACGTCGAGCGTTTCATATTGACTTTTGTTCATATCCTGCGTAGCCCGTGCAATACGAGCATACAGATCGGCATTGCTCCCATAACTGGTACGGCTCTCCTGAGAGATATCGAACAGATCGGCCTGCACCGATACGAGCTGCTGTGTGGAATCTGTGACAAGGCGTAAACGTCCCTCTAACAGGTTCCATGTGTCTGCCTGAGCGATAGCATCTCTGGTGAGATCACTCATATAAGATGATCCGGCCATTACTGCCTGAAATCCTACATACGCATGACCCATAAATCCGATGCGTTCTGATAGGTTATCTACCGATTTTGCTGCGTCCGAAGTTGCCGACGAAACAGATCGCTGTGCCGATACGGCTCGTATCGATTCGCGCTCGATCTCGGAGAAACTTCGCTTAACACTTTCTATCCCTTTGAGGTCAGATACGGTATTAAGTTTGATTCTCAGCTCTTTTTCCATATACTGCCCCCTATGAAATATTTATCTTCTCTATTCAGAACAGCCGCTATCAGTTTTACGGCACCTTTTCTGATCGCCATTACGGCTATCTGGTTCTTATTTATCCGTTAAATTCGGACAACATTGATTTTAAAATCCGATAAGCTTCTACTGGGTCATCCCCGGTTCTGCTAACGTAATCTTTCACGATGTCGTAGTTGATTGCAACACCATCGAATGACCTCTGGAGCGACAGAGCTAAGCAGTCACTTAGTATCAACTCTGTTTCACACTCCGGAATGAATACAGCATCATCATCGATCCGATGCAGATCGTCTGCCAGATGGATATAACTTTGACCTTTGCCAAACTCTCTGGCAAAACGTCTTAGCCTTTCGACTTTCCCTTTTTTGCCTCAGCGACCATTTGTTCGATTTCTTTCACAAGCACTAAATATCCGATGTTATGTTCATCGACATAACCTTTGAGGCGCTCTTTATCGGTCCCTGAAACAGTCATCAAAAAGCGTGACTGATACATTTCGTTGAGCATCTTCTCTGTCTCTTCGATGTTTTTTGGAGCGATCTTTGCCTCGATCGCTTCGATCTGATCGAGAAGATCGAGAGCTGATTGGTTCTGACCGTCAGCTTTAAGCAACTGGTACCGCTCGATCATTCGACCGAGTTTAGCCTCGTTTTCACTTCTTTCTTTGAACTCTGCATCGTATGAACCGTACTTCTCTTTCAGCGTGTCCTGCTGCTCTTTTTTCAAATTTGAAACCGTGACATTGAATGTGATCCCATCGATCTCCAATGCGATTGCCATAGTTGTGAACAAAGCCATTTTTTTGCCTTTTTATGGATTTTCCCGCGGGAAATTTTTTGATCAAAAAATTCATTGCCTTTTTGGTGAGGGGAAGGCTAACCCATCGGATCACTTGTAGGTGATCGTGTAATTGTCGTTCCCGGAAGATGCCTGAGCGCGGAAGGTGCGGGAAATTTTGACGTTTCCGGCATCGTCGCTCTCGCTGACATCTTTGAGGATTGCATAGGGGATCGAGAGCTCGATCTGTGACCCAGCTTCACCAACTTGGATGATGATCGCCAGTACCGTTCCAGCGGAGAAATCTGCCCATGCTGCTTCATCAGTACCTTTGATCTTGACCGCAGTGACAGTGATCGTAGGGTCGAAATCCTGCATGTAGTATTCGGCCATATTGATCGCGTATAGCTCGTTGATCTGATTTCCGAGATCAAAATCGAAGCTGTCTGCATTGAGTGTCGCACCCCCTACGGTCAGAACCGACACTTTGGTTACCAGCGGAGCTGTATTGGTATCGAGCGTAACAGTCGGGTTTGGTTCCGCAGTAGCCGCTGCATCAGCTAAAAACCCTTTGACCGATACCGTCGCCGACAATGGCTCACCGATTTTCCCGCTAATTTTAAGATTTCCTGCCACTCCCGTGAGAGCACGTACATACCCGTCGGTATAAACCTTGATCTGTCCTGTACCTGCACCGGTTCCGCCCGGCTTGTACTCGACCTTTGTCGCTGCTGTGACCGTTTCTGCAAGTCCGCAGATTTTAAGCAGCTCGTCGATGCTGGGGGCTGTTCCTAGTGCAGACGCTTTTTTCATCTGTACAGGAATGTCAAACTCTGCAGTGACCCAGTTGGGGTCGATGAATGTTTTGGTAGCACCCATCATCCCGTTACCAATGTCTTTGTAATCTCCGGATTTCACCTTCGGATTGACAAAAACGAGCCCGTTGGTTGTGATGACATCATCAGCAACCGGTGCGCCTCCTGATTTTGCCAGGACAACATTTTTAAGCGTCAGCTGATTCGACATAATCTTTTACCTTTCCTGTTTGTTTCAGAGCTTCGGCGGTGGCCGCATTGACCGTTACCTCTCCGCTGTATTCCAGATCGCTGAGGACCACCACCGTATTGTCCTCGATGACAAGCGTCACCGTTTCATCTTTGGCTCTTGCCATATCACACTCCAGACCAAAGCGTCGCTTTGACCATAAAATATTCGTGTTCCAATCCCTCGTTAAAATCGAGGGTACTTTCGGCAAACTCGATCTTCTCAGGATGGTTTAGATCACCCGCGTTGCCTATCGTCATCAATGCATTGACCATCGATTCACCGATATCAGCATCACGCTTGACCTTTACTGCGAATACAACCTCTTTGAGCGTTGACGCGGTAGGAGTGCGTCGGAATACGAAAACATCCGCCGTCTTTACGATAGGACGAACCGCATCCGAAATCCGTATTTTTACGTCAGCTTCACTCATCATAAACGCGTACCTAAAACGACCGTTTTTGATCCAAAACCGTCATCGTGCGGACCGCTTGCAACACCGTATGTTTTACCGTTTGCAACGATCACCGAATCAGCACTGATCACTACGCTCGACGCAACTTTAAGCACATTTACCAACTCTTCCATTTCGCCGGATTGCTCCAGCAAAAACCCAGATATCACTACCCCATCAATCGTTACCGAATCGGCAAGCTCTTCGGAGTTCATGAACACGTTTTCCGTATCAGCGGCAAGTTGATCTTTGAGGCTCATTGTTAATCTCCGATGCTCGTCGCAATGATTTTACGGATAGTCTCGATATCCGCATCGTCCGGGAGCGTAATCCCTTCCTCTTCAGCCAGCTCGCGCAGAGCGTCTTCATCCATTTCGTCGATGTCGACAATGCCGCGATGATCTTCGATAAGCGCCATCAGCTCTTTTTTGTTCATACTGCTGTATTTTTCGAGCCCGAGGTATTCACATACTTTTTTCAGGTCGTCAACTTTGAGCACACTCAGATCATCCAGTACCGCCATCTCTTCAACAGAGAGTCCATCACCATTTGTAGATGGTTGTGTAGATGAAGGTTTGAATGTCTCTTCTGCAGCACCGTGAGCCACCAGAAACTCAGCATCTTTAACATCGATGTCTTTCCCGTTACCGACTACAAGCACTGCTTTGGCCTTATGCAGTTTTCCGCCTACTTTGGCGGAATTCATGAGTTTAATCGCTTCCATTAGTACACCTTCATAGATACGATCGCATCGATCTCATGCGCGGCAGGAAGCGGAGCAGACTGCACCATCAACCACGTTGCATCAGGGTCCTCTTCGTCCCATGTTTTAGGGAACCGTGGGATAGCTGCGAATCCGGCTTTTTTGTCCTTGATCGCACCGTAGTGACGGCGGAAATCTGCTTTTGTCGACGTGATGACGACCTGACCGTCAGGGATCATCGGTTGTTCTACGTCGTTATCATCGATATACCAGTTATCGTAACCGTAAAGATCGAGCTGTTTTCCATTGACCGTGACATACCCGTAGTACGACACGCCATCACCCATGTCTTCGGGCTTGATAATCCCGAGATCGATACGGCGTGTATTGAGAGTGTTTTGAACTTTTGCATGGTTCACGTACACATCCATAGTTGTCGTGTTCCCGATCATGACGTTTGCAGATTTTCCGGAATCTTTCGAGATCAGCTGCACTCCGATTCCGATATCGATATTTGGATTTGACCCGGAATCTGTCCAGATGTCGGTTCCGGTCAATGTGATTTTATGATCCGCATCCATCAGCAGATCGATTCGGTAGTTCACGCCATCACCGACGACATCGACATACCCGTTTACAATTTGCTGACATGCCATCCATTCTTCGCGGCGGATGATCATATCCTCAAGATCAGTGAGCTCTTTGGCAAGCTTCATACTGGCACGTTCTTCCGGAGACTGAAGTGAGTACGCGGATTCACCAGCAGCACGGTTATTGACGATATCTGCAGATTCGAGCACTTTTTTAGGCTTGATATAAGCCGGTTTGTAGCTGTTGGTTGTAAAACCGAGCTTCTCGACCAGTTTCCCCTCCACACGCGGAGACTGGAACGGAGCCATACGGCGTTTGCCTTTGATGATGTCGATATCGACGGTTTCAGCCGTTACCGGGTCAACTTTCGAAAACAAAAGGTCAAGGATGAATGACCCGGTCTTCTTGTCCTGGCGCATTGCCGCCGCCATAGCTCGTGATGCAAAAATACTGATTTCCATCGTTTACCCCTTATGCCGTTACGGCTGTTTTGATATAAATTCCGCCATCACGAAGCGCATCTTTTACCGACGCGGCCGTATGCCCGGTTCCGAAGCTCAATGCGTTTGCGTTGAACTCTCCTTTGATGTAGACGGCCACGTTTGTCACGTCCGCCAAGCTCGGATCGCAATCCTCTGCCAGAATGGCACTCGGTGTTTGACTACCATCGACTGCATCCGATGCAGACAGGATAAGCTTCCCTGTTGCAGTCACTTTTCCTAATACCGCACCGCGTTTGAGCGCTGTGCCTCCTGATGCGATCGTTACGATGTCGCATACTGTCCGTGTCTCCCCGGCAATCAGATTGTCCGGTGTATATGTTTCAGCCATTACATTTCTCCTCTTGCTTTTTTACCGGCTTCGGCCATCGCCGCAACCGCTTTTTCATCATCCGACGTATTTGCATCCGCTCCGTCGGCTGAACCTCCACCCAATTCGACCAGATCTTTCCCGAGCGATTCGCCATCAGCGCTGTGTGCTGACGCCGTTTCGGTACGTTTTGAGTTCATCGCATCGAACATCTTGATCTTCACCTGCTCAGGAGTTACTTTGGTATCCGAAAGAGCCTTGCTGATGATGCTCTCATACCCTGGACGAGAAAGCGCCTGGATATCAGCGATCCGTTTTTGTTCGGCCGCTACTGCTGTGGCTACCGCCTCTGATTGATTGGCTGTAGCCCCAGCTACGATTTCAGCCACTACGTCCGGGTGAGTTTCGCGAAGCGAAGCCGCCGTAATCGTAATTCCTGTTTCGGCGCTTGCCGATGCAACAATCTCAGTAGCGACACTCGGGAATTTATCCTGAATCATCGCGGCGGTGATTTCGCTGTCTTTGTACATTGCCATTGATGCTCCTTGTTTAAGATTGAAGCTCTGCGATCAGAGCCTCGAATGTTGTGATTTCATCGATCATCCCGGCATCGAGCGCGTCGCTGCCGATGAGTAGATCCCCCTGACCAAAGCGCTGAAGCACTTCATCGACGGAGACGCCTCTGTTCGCGGCCACATCCTCGACAAAAATTTCGCCGAGCTTGTCCGCCCACGCCTGAATCTGATTTTTCCCTTCATCGGTTTTGATGTCGGGTCGTTTTTTCGGGCTTACGGACGAGACGATTTCGATCTTCTCGCTGCCGTCGTCATACAGACGAAACGAATACACCGCACCGATGCTCCCTGCCATCGCCGTTTTGGATGCGGCAATATGGTTGCACGCACTGGCGAGCCAATACCCAGCAGACGCGGCGAGATCATCGACATAGGCGATTACCGGTTTTTTTTGGCTTACCATCCGAATCAGTTCGGCATTTTCAGCGATAGAGGCCGCTTGACCGCCGGGGGTGTCAAAATTGAGTACGATATGGCTCACCGATCGGTTATCCCCCGCCGCGATGATGTCTTTGGCGAGCACTTCCGTTGAAGTACCGCCGCAAAACTCGGTAAAAAGGTTTGCGTATCGGTAAATCCCTCCGATGACTGGGATCACAGCGATACTCCCGCGCATCTCTACGGTACGGGTATTGTCCAGCTTCGACCCGACACGGGCTGCAAGCGCTTCGACGTCGTGCTCGCGTTTGGCTATTTTTGCCATCATTTCCAGACGGTCCGGCATCATTAACCACGGCTGATTTGCCATCGCATTTAAAATTGCGCTCATTGTTCGTTCCCCTGATCAATTTTCGCCTGCTCAATAGAGGCGGTCGTGTATTTCATTTCAAACAGTCCGGATTCTTTCATCTGCCGCGTCTCGACAGTAGCCCGTTTGATGTTCTGATCGAAATCGCTCCCGTTCATCTCCGCCGCTTCAGCGGCGCGGGTACTGTACCCTGATTCAACCCTCATGTCTGCGGCCTTTGTCTCGTTGACAGGGTTTAGCTGCCCCTGCGCCGGTCCTTTCCACGATGCCTGACAATACGCTCTACGGACCATCGGATCTTCAAGAAAACCGGGAGCATCGAGCCGACCGATCAGCACCGCTTCGGTGAGCACCGCCTCATAGATGGGTTGACAGAATTTTTTCGAAAACCATGTGCGGCGGGAACGGAACATCTTCCATGCTTCCAGAAGAGCGGCACGGCTTGCTGAGTATGAAGCGCTGAAATGTTTCATTAGCACTTCAAACGGGATATTTAGCGCAGCGCCGATCTGTTTCAGGATCGCCTGAGTAAACGGGTCAAACGCCGTGTTCGGTCGGTTCGGGTTTGCGGTAGTCACCTTTTCACCAGGGGCAAGCCCGAGGATGGCACCGGCTGATAGGTTCAACTCATCGGCATCTACATTTGACCCGCTGCCGCCGTTTTCATCTTCCATATCCAGATTGACACCGCCCGATTCGCTCTCGATAAACACCGTAAACAGTCCGCTTACCACCGCAGCTGTCAATTCAGCATGGGTGTAATCGGTGAATTGCTTGAGCGGTTCGATGATCGGGGCGAGGATAGAGACGCCGCGCTTCTGCCCGGGGCGGAGTTTTTCATACACGTGCAGGATATTTCTGCGACCACTATTTCCGAATGCTGGAATCCGTTTCCACTCGTTCGATAACCGCAGTCCCCCTGGATGGTATTTTGTAAAATGGTAGTGGGTGGGGGCGCCAAGCGCGTCTACTTCTACCCCTCCGGCGATTTTGTCGGTATCCATGCTACTGTTCGGGTTGGAACAGCGGTCTGCTTCTATCAGTTGGACGATAAGTGAGAACGGAGTACCCTCACGTTTGACATATGGAAGCGCTGCAAAGATATCCCCGCTGATCAGCGCACCCATCAGCGCGATCGTCTGCAATTCATAAAAATTTGACGTTCGCTCTGCGTCGCTGCTCTCCGAATCTGCCCAGAACCGGAACAGCCGCTCTGCGTTCTGCTCCCATTTGCGCGCCGCTTCCTCATCCATCCCCAAAAATTCGCGGTCGATATCTGACTGGACGGTCAGCCCGGAACCGATGACATTAAACCGGATCGTATCCCCTGCCCCGTGTACGATCGGAGCGTTGCGGTACATATCACGGGCGATGGCGCGGAGTTTTTCGAGAGAAGGAAGATCATCGGTGTCGGATGATCCGATTGTGGTATTTGCTGAACGCATGGATCGGCGCGACGTATCGGCACCGATGTACCCGCCCATTGATAGAGCTTCATATTTCATACGCGATTGGATGCGCGACATCCCCCATTGGGGAGCGACGAACATCACGGCTTTGTCGATCATATTGGGAGTTACGGTCGGTTTTTTCATTACCATACCGCCTTTTTGACACGAATGCCGCGTCTGGCCTGAACTTGTTCCTGCGTGATATCATAGTTCGGGCCGTATTTTCGGATTTTATCTTCTAGGCGATCTTCACGAGCTTGCAACATTTCCAAATCAGCACGGGTAAGCTTGCGCCCTTCCATCTCATAGCTTTGAGACGTGAGTACGGCTTTGATAGCTGCTTTGACTTCGGTAAGTTCTTGAATGAGTGTTGCCAAGGTTAAATCCGATTTTTTTTAATCTTGACGACATTTTCACAGAAGCGGAAAAAATAAAATAGACAGCATTTTTGCTGTCTTGACTTTGCGGAAGTGTTTTTGGTATTTTTAGGCGGATTTTCCGAATAATCTCATGATTTCTTCGTATTTTTCGGCAAATGTAGGGCTTTCGAGGAGTAGCATTTTTAGAAGCGACCCTGTCTCTTCGGTATTTTTTTCAGACTTGATCATCTCCAGTGTATTCAAAACATTCACATCAATATGAACTCTAAGTGGTGTTTTATACTCTTTTGCCATTATCTCCCCCTTGAAATGATTCTTCTGCCGGATTTTTTCCCGCGGGAAATTTTTTCTCCGTTCTCTGACGATTGGACCGAAACGATCCCGATCCGTCTCCCAATGCCGAGTACCTGCTCGTCCACACCTGCGAGTTGCAATGCCGCGTTTGCATAGTTACGGCAGTCGATGGCCTCGTTACGGTGGCGATACTTGACCCACCCTCCGGTCTTTTTATCCCGTTTCTCCGCAGTGAGCTGTTTGAAGTACTCGTCGTTGTACACGTCATAATCCGGGAAGTGCATATAGTTCGGACCCGGCTCTGTGACTTCGATATTCGCATAGATTTCATCCTTTCCGGCATTTACCCCGACGAGAAACAGGTTCACTTTACCCTCGTTGTTTGTACTGGCCCGCTTGTTGATAAACGGTGCTCCGATAGTGCTTGATCCCTTGAGGGCATAGACGCGCTGGCTGTACCGTGGCTTACAGAACGCATACGCAGCTTTCGTACGATGCCCCCCCGTATCGACACCTTTTGCATAGATTTTCATCCGCGCCCCGTCATTACACTCGAACGTTCGGTTCAAATACGCTGCGAGCTGCTTTCGCGTCTCTATGTCGTTTGGATCACCGTTGATGATGTGATAATCGATACTCCACGTTTCACCGTCCCTACCATACCCTACCACCTCGATCTCAAAGCGGGTATTTTGGGTATCGATTCCGGCGGACAGTACCAATACCCCATCAGGTACCTCAGACGGATAGTGCTCTCTTCGAGATGGAAGGTCATCTGCTTTAACCGTTTCCAGATCACCTTCCCATACCTTAGCATCACGGGTATTGACCCATGTTTTCATTTTGCGCACGTCTCCTGTTTTCATCAGCGCTTTCGCTTCCAGAAACTCTCTGAAAATCTCGTTCCAGCTCACAAACCCGAGCGGAGAATAATACGACGGCAATCGATACCCGCGGTGGATATGCCCTGGATTGTGCGGTACCCATTTGCCTTCATGCAGCATGCGGCCTTTATGATGCTCATCGATCAGTGATCCACATTCGGTACATCCGTACTGGACGTCACCGATCAACGCGTAGGTCTCTTTGTTATACTCGAACACGAACCCGTCTTTTTCAAAGCAGATCATCTCTCCGCAATACGGGCATGGCATGTAGTAGTGGCGCTGATCCGATGCTTCAAACTCGGCTTCGATATTTGAATACCCTTTTTCGGTAGGAGTGGAATTGATGTAAATCTTACGCATGATCCCGAATGAGTCCGCCCTTTTTTTCCCGAGTTCGAGCGGGTCCCCTTCCCCCGCGACATCCAGCGGAAACCCATCTACGTCATCGAGACATACGAACCGGCATGAGAGTGATCGGTAGTTGGCAGGTGAACCTGCCCATGAAATTTTCAGCATACCTCCAGGATAGATTTTTTCAAATGTTCCTCCGATATCGTCTCGCGTCTTCCCTCCGCTGATTTTTTGAGCCAACTCCGGCATCGCACGCAGTGAAGGAGTGAGTTTTCGGTTACTGTGGTCTTTTGCCAGTCCCTCGGTAGGCATAATCATTAGCTGCGATGTAGGCACTACGTCCATATAGTACATGACGGCGTTATTACCCACTTCGGTACATCCAACCTGTGTAGCTTTGATGACCTTTACCTGTTGCGTAGGGCTCTGAGGTGAAAGCTCCTGCATGATTTCTCTAAGATACGGCATACGGTCGGTACTGTACTGACCTGATTCGGCACTGGCACCGGATGGCAATTTACGTCGTTTGTCCGCCCACTGGTCTATCGTCAGATACGGGTCAGGTTCAAAACCAAGTGCAAAAGCATCATAAACTGGATTACAGCTCACGGAATGCCCCGCTAAGGTTTTCCAGCTGACGGTTAATCTCCTGCTCCATCATCGTCCGACAAATATGAGGATCACTTTCGGCAGCAATCCGTGCGGCAAGACGGGCAGGTATACCGAGCAATCCGTCTCTGACGATGCGTGATGCAGCAAATATGCTGTTTCGGACTTCATCGATAGGGACGGACATTTTCTCGCTCTCATCGGCTTTCGCACGTTTGATCCGCAAATCTTGCTTCAAAATAGCGATATTGAGTTGCTTGACGTTCATGGATTCTATATCACCGATAGTCTCATCCTCTTCTCCGATATCGGACGCCTTATTTTGCAGATCTCGCAGAGTCTGTTGCAACCGCTCCCGCTCGATCTCCTGCTCCTCTTCGGTCATATCAGCCATTGACGGGTAACTTCCTGCCGATGACAGCAGGTCAGCTCCGCCTGAACGCTTCGCAGCATTCGCCTCACGCTGTCCGTCTCGGCGTGGATCTTCATGCTCTGCCATCAGCCGTTCAGCTTCCTCCATGTTCACCCGCCCGTCATAGTATGTCGGGATGGTTCCGTTTTTAACGAGCTTATTGATGTACTGGCGGCTTCGTTTTACCTTACGTGCAAAAGCGGCCTGTGTCATCAGCATCGTCAGGCTCCCATTCCGTCAAGATGTGTCAACGTTGACAACTCCGAGTGTGTCAACCAAGTAAAAAACCCACAAACTACGCGACAATCGGGGTGGCGCGTACCCTCGATAGATATTTCCCCAAAAGGACCCGTCAATTTTTTATAGATGCCCATGCTTTATCAACCCCTTCACCAAGATACCGCTGCGCGTTCCGATCGTAAACCTTTTTACCGATCTCATAGAAGTCATACACCTTTTTGATTTTCGCCTGTTTTTCCAACCAATACAGAATCACCAACCGTGAACGTTTGCCTCTACCTTTTCGAACTGCAATAGCATCTCCCTTGCTCGTGTGAACAAGAAACGACCCTTTGATATTGCGGGGTCGATTCGATCGTGTGATCATGTCTCGTTTACTGCGTTTCACTTCTGCAGTCGGGATAGCAATACGACCACGCCCTGTCTTGGTTCCACCCTCAGTATGAAGTACCAACCAATCAGCCCTTGTATAGACAGCAGCATTGAGATCGTTCTTCTTTGCAAACTGAACATTGAACCCGAAACGAGAGCGAGGTTCATACCATCTTCCGCGAAGTGTCAAAGTATTCTTTGCACCGGCCAACTCCGAGTCACGCATATGCGTTGCAAGGTTATTCAATCCAACCGACGCTCCGTAGTTCAGTTGCTTTGGAAGTGACCCGATAAAGCGGTTCATCTCTTTGAAGTTCGCATCAATGTTGATCATGCAACCCTCCCAACTGGTTTGATAAATTTTAGAGTTCCGTCTTTGAACATCTTGATCATCATCTTCGGAGAGATGCTTCCGGTACTTCCGTTATCAGCTCTGAGTTCTCCGTTATCGATGTCATAGCTCATCTCGACCCATACTCCGTTATGGAAGATACTTACCCGCTTCGGCATGTATTTCATGTACGTATCGTTCATCAAAAAATTACGGAGGTTGTAATGCCCTCGATGCTGGTTTGAGTGCAGATATTCAATAGCGGCAATTTTCAGAGAATCAGGATCGGCCTGTACGGTTTTATAGACCTCATAGGCTTCCGGCTTCTTTCCTACCGTTCCGCCGTTCATAGAGTAGGTGAAACACAGGTCCCCGAACTCAGGATCGGTAATGCAGTCATACATGCTCGCACGCCCCCCCGCGCTATCAACTACGTTGATATTAAATACTTCGTTCGGGTGCTGTCGTTCGGTTCGTTCGGTATCATTTCCGAAAATGCCTATTTCGCGTGGTTCGTAGCCGTTCGGTTCGTTCGGGTGCTGTCGTTCGGTTCGTTCGGTTTGATTTTTTGCATAGTTATAGTGCTGACCATTTTTAAGCACCCAAAAGCTGAAGAACCGATCTGTTTCATGGCGGAATTCTTTGAGCCAGTCATGCGCAGTTGATTTACTAACCCCCCATGATTCTGCATAGAAACCTACGGAGTGGTGATCGCCTGAATCCATATCGTCAAAATACTCCATAAAGGCACGTGCACGTTCTCTGCCTCGCACCCCTTTGGTTTTCAATGCCCTCACATAGTCCACAGGGACAGAGATGTAATTCATGCGTGCGCTCATTCTGCTGTCACCCCTGCTGGAAAGTCAAACTTGTACTCATTCTCATCCGAAGTCTTTGACTCGTACTGGATAACGGTAGCACGTGCACTGTCTTTGGGAGTGATATGGTGTGTCACTTCATATCTACCGAGCACACGCATGGCCCCGAGATTATCCTTCGTCATCTTGAACCTGCGCATGTGCGCGTTATCCAGATCGATCTCTGCGGTATGAGGGTTTTTATAGATTTTGTCGATCTCGTACATTACGCGCACCGCATCACGGAACGCACTAGCCCCACGTGATTTGGATTTGAAGCTTCCGTCTTTGTCTTTATTGGAATGGTGCAGCAGCACCAGGACGATGTTCTCTTCGGCCGCCCAGTCCTGCAGCGGACCCATGAATAGGTTTGCCTCGGTATTGCTGTTTTCATCTCCACCGTAAAAAGACCGTAGCGGATCAAGAACTATCAGCCCGAACCCACGAAGCGACTGGCGCATACGATAGAACGCATGATGGTCGAATTTTCCGTTGACGATCAGAGGCTTCGGACGTTCTCCAATGATTACTCCGTTTTTTTGAACAACAGGGAAGTGCACGGAGTTTTTATAATCACTGTATAGCTTGTTCATGACGCTCGAAGACACCAGGCGGTGCCGGTTCGTATTGATACCGATATCGTCTTCGGATAGCCACAGACATACTTTATCGTATGGGTGTTCGTCGATGTATCGGTTGGCAATCTGCAGTGCGGTCCATCCCTTCCCTGACCCTCCCTCTGCTGATATCATCGATACGACCCCGCGAGGGAGCGGAAGCCAGTTGCTCAGGACGAATTCCGGCTCCCGTTCCACAACATCCCCGGATGGTATGGTTCGGATCGCAACACCTACACGCATGTCGCGGATATTAGATAGGGTTGTTTCTATCATGTCTATCCCATCAGACGGACGTGTAAACTCCTGCTTTTGCAGATCGATACCGAGTTTCCATAGTGCACGGCGTTGAGCGTACTCTTTGAGCGACTTGATGTATTCATGGAGGTTTGAGATGGGGTTTGAAGTGAGTACTTCCATCATAGCCCGCTCATCGAACTGCTTACGGTCACTCAGCCATACCCGGATGAACTCCTCATCGATCGGACGGTCCTGATCGTTTAGGTCTTTCATGGCGTTTAAAATATTCTGGTGGGCATGCATGTAGAAATCGTCGGAAGTTACTCCTGAACGTGCGAACATAGCCGGTTCAAAAATAAATGATGCAAGCACCGATCGCTCGAAGGCCAGGTTATAGAATTCTTCATTCATGCGTTTTTGCACCCGTCTAAAAAGTAGACTTTGAATACTTTACCGTTATGTTTCTCCTCACGGCTATGGATCGGCCACCCATCGGCACGCAGTATGCTGATTTTATTTCGCAGGTTCAGCTCATCCCACATGCGCGCCGCTTCGAGTGCGGTGATCTCACGGCCGCTTTTTAGCCATTCGAGAACCGTCTGAACCATTCCGGTGCGTTTTGTAGTGGGTGTCATCTACTCCTCCTTCACACACAATTTGCTCTTTGCGACCATCTCCTCGAATGCTCTCAGATGCTGTCGGGTCTCATACGCCACCCGCTCCAGCTCTTCGGCTTCATGATCGTCGATGATCCCGTCATTGTTTTTGTATTCCAAAAACTTGGCGGAAAGCGATCCGGCAAACGATGCGATGGTGAGCAGCTCATCTTTTATTGACTCAGAATCTACTTTGGACGCCTGCGCACCATAGGTAAACACCCCGTCGCACTGCTTTGCGATAGCATCCAGTATGATCTTCTGATCAGCCCCCAGCTCGTCGAGCAGTATGGCGAGCTGATCAATAGATAACGGTTTTGGGTTGATCGGGTTATATGTGGTACAATTTAGAGCTGTTCCGAGCTGTATCTCTCCGTTGGTTCCGGAGTATCCAAGCTTCGGCGCGAAATGCTGTCGTGCAGTCAGGTTGTGTCTGCGCCCGAAGGCGTCGATCGATTGTGATATGGATTTATAAAGCCAGGAATGTTTTGGAAGTGGCATGTTGCGTCCTTTTGGGAACTCATCTGAAGAGCGAACGGGCCCAAAAGGTCAAACCCCCGCTGCTCAGATGAACTGGTTTGAGTCGTCATTGTAGACAAATATTGACATCTTTGTCAAGTATTGTCAATTTAATTTAATTTTGGAGGTTATGAAATGAGCGATATCATGTTGGATCCGGATACGGCCCAGCCGGTGCTCCATATCATCAGCGCTGCCCGTCGCGCGGATCGGAACGTCGACGAGCTGATCGGGATCTGCAAGGGTGTCATAGCAGACGGTGAGGTTTCGCAAAAAGAGGCGGAGTTTCTCCTCTCATGGATGGAGTCGAACCAGGATGCGGCGAACCAGTGGCCGGCCAATATCCTCTATGAGCGGATCCGGCTCCATCTTTCCGACGGCATCCTCGATGCATCCGAGAGTGCGGACCTGATGGATCTGATATCGCAGATCACCGGGGGAAAAACTCCGGAGCAGGTATCGAGTATGTCCTCGACCCTCCCGCTGGATAACCCGCAGCCGGATATCCTGTTTCAGGGCCGGGTATTTTGCCTCACCGGAGGTTTTACGGTAGGATCGCGTGACAACGTCACGAAGCTGATCGAGAGCAAAGGAGGCAAATGTGTAAAAGCCCCTACCCTCTCCACCGATTACCTCGTGATTGGAATCGTGGGAAGCCGCGACTGGATCCACTCCACCCACGGGCGCAAGATCGAAGCGGCGGTGACGATCAGGGATAGCGGAAAAACATCGCTCAGCATCGTATCCGAAGAACACTGGATCAAATTCA
Source organism: Sulfuricurvum sp. IAE1 (assembly GCF_004347735.1). NCBI lineage: Bacteria > Pseudomonadati > Campylobacterota > Epsilonproteobacteria > Campylobacterales > Sulfurimonadaceae > Sulfuricurvum > Sulfuricurvum sp. IAE1. The sequence goes on from NZ_SLTI01000042.1 coordinate 196,981, forward strand.
TCTAAAGGAAAAACATGACAAAAATTACAATCATGACGGCGGCAGCTTTGGTGGCTATGGCATTCACGGGATGCGACAGCTCGATCCAGCAGGAGATGGTGCAAGACCAGCTAAACGATATCCACAACCAGGTAGTGGATGATGCCATAGCTCAGTACAATATCGCCAAAAGCGGCGGCAATGCGATGGATACCTGCGTACAGGCAGGGATGGTAAAGGCAGCCATGCTGCAGGCCAAAAATGAAACAGGATACAAAGAATGGGATGCCACGGAAAAATCGGACTGTGAAGCAGCTGGAGTTCCACGGTAATTTTCCCACGGGAAAATCATGGCGATATCTTTTGGAATAATCGTTGCAATACGGTTTGCGATATGGAAAAAGATGTTACCAAAGGTAAAAGTATCGTTCACGTTTTGAAAACGTAAACAAATATTTATCTAACAGGTGTATAATTTTGCACCTCATTTAAAAAAGGGGATTAATGCTAAAAAAAGCGACATCTGGTGACCTGGACATAATTTTAGATAATTGGTCTGAGTTGACATTGCCATATGGTGATGAGGGCGCTGTTTATGCTAACGATTTAAATGAAAAAATCGCTCAGCTAAAAAAAAGCATTTCGGAACCCAATAATTACGCGTACGTCTTCGAAAATGAAGAAGGAAAGACAAAAGCTCTATTAAGTATTATTCATGCATTGCCAAAGTCAGATACACCTTGGTTAAAGCTACTTGATCTTGATCTACACCCAGATTTGGTACTTGGTGATTTTAACATCAATGAAGCAGCAGAGGCAGTGAGTTTTTCAATTTTTGATTCAATTGATTTGTTGTTTAGTGATTATACAACAGCAAAAGAGTTGAAAATTTACGGAAGAACGGATAATATGATTAAGACTTTTGACCGAATCGTTAAAAGCAAAATGCTTAACGAAATTTTTGAAAAAGCCGATATACTATGTACACGTAGTGGTAAATGGCTCGTATTCAGAAAAAAATAATCTTGATGGTAGAAGGAGAAGGATTATGTTTCAAAATTCTGAAGCAATTAAGAATGAACTCACGAGAGTAATAAAAGAAGCTCTTGAAGCACACTTGGAAGAGCACGGTACTCTTAAAAACCTTGACTGGTTTAATGCATCTGCTGAAACGACAGATTTTTACGATGCTCTTACAAAAGAGCATGCTGCCTAACACTTAAATCAGCGCATCATTTGCGCTGATTATCTCTGCATCCTCAGAATAACTTTCCCGACGATATGAAATGACCGCTGATCATCCGTAGGGTCAAATGTATTTACCGCATATTGCTGGTTGTCACTGATGATATCGATCCTACCCGCTCCCGCTTGCAGCCTTTTCACAAGCAGTACACTGTCCCACTGCAGCACATAGATCCCATCCCCGCTGAAATGCTGGTTCTCTTCGATGATCACGAAATCCCCCTCTTTGAGCGTCGGGTACATGCTATCCCCCTCCACCTCTATGGCGCGGATGTTTTTCAGGTTCGGCAGCACTTTGAACAACATACGGTCGATCAGCAGCTCTCCGGTGATGACCGCCTCATAGTTCTCGTTGCCTCTTCCGGCGGAGGCTTTGACCGACATGATCGGGGCGGAAATCATTTTGTCGGTATTTACTGGAATAGACTTGGAGTTTATTTCCTCGTTAGATTGTACATTTTTTGCCTTTTCGCCAGTCTCTATATATCTAAGTTCGCCGTTTGTAAACAAATTTGTCAAGTTTTTCTTGAATACGAAAGGCATATCTTTAGAGCCTTTGCCATTTTCATATCTGCTAACAGCAGTAATGTCTTTTCCTAGGGCATCAGCAATTTCTTGCTGTGTAAGCTCTTTTTCTATTCTAAGTTTTTTAAATCTTTCAAACCATGTTGACATAAATTGACACTTCCTCTTGACAATACTTGACAAATATGTCTATAATGCCTCTATTCGTTCACGTTCTCATAACATGAACAATTATAACACATTCGGCAAATAGGGCGAAAGGTTTGACAAAAATGGCATTTAACCAAAGTGTAAATCTCTATCAGAACGTAAAGGCTTCGCTGATCGCAAACGGCAAAAGCATCGAAGACGCTGCGACCGATATCGGCACCACTCCGGCATCGATCAAAAACCGTATCGGGGCAAAATTCCTACGCAACGGCAAAAGCACCCCACTGGATCAGCGGATCTTCGAATACCTGAAAAACAACTGTACCGGGTTTACCACTTATTGCCGTGAAAACGACATCCGCATAGTTTCATAGATCACACGATGGTGTGATCTATTGAGCCTATGCTCAATAAAGCGAGGAGAAATCCTTGAGGGAGTGAGAGAGTGTATCTCTTGCAAGCGGTGCGATCGATCCGCGTGCGGCGAGTGCTAGAGCTACGTGCAGCTTCACTTTCCGATAGTCCCCAATAACACGAAGGAAGGGACGGAGCAAAAGTGCTTAATGAAGCGTATCGCAGCGATGCGTTTCACAGAGTGCTTATATGATATAGACCTGTAATCATTATGACAATAGCGGCTCCAAGTATTGATGACCCTAATATTGTCATTTTTCTTACATGTTTAATACCATCTGGAATTTGTGTTGTTTCATTAGTCCAATGATTAAAATATGGTTTGTACTGTTTTTCATCTGAATGATTTATCATCTCTGATATCCCAAACAATAAACCCGCCAATGATATTGCAACCAGTGAAAAACGATCCACATAAACATTCTCATTGAATAGTGCAAATAATAAAAACAATGCGGATAAAAAAATGATAACGCTGTAGTGTCTTCCGACAGGGATTAACTTTAATAGTCCTTCCATATATTCCTCCTATGTTGTGAAAAATTTTAGCTGATATGAAATTTCTTCGCAAATCCATATTTCAATAACAAAAACACTCTCCATGAAGCCCTCAAAAGTCATCCAACATGGACACGAATCTCCATGCGATCTCCTGACAGCATTTACGGAAATTTAACGGTAGGGGATTAGCAGTGAGGGCTTCACAGAGAGCGTTGCGCTGGGCATAGGTTCCCTTTGCGGTTCGCTATCCCTCGATCCAGCAGAGCGCTCAAAATTTCCCGCGGGAAAATTCAATCAAAAAGGTCAAACGATGAATGCATTGGAAATTTTGCAAAAGACACGATCACAGATAGAAGACGACCACGAGTTCGCTCAAGTGTACGATGCGGCGATAGCCGAAGTTGAAGAACTCACAAAGCCAAAAACGTGTGAAACATGCAAGCAGTATTTACCTTGGGAGTGTACTGATGGCAGTGTCCTTGACATAGGTTCTTGCCAGTATGGCATCAGATATGGGCGAGAGCTGGTAGATGAATGCTATAGAGGTTTTGTGAAAGAAGACTTTGGATGCACTGAATACAGCCAAAAGGACATCAAATGATCCTCACCCTCGCACACACCAAAGGCGGTGTCGGCAAATCGACCGCCGCCTGGCATCTGGCCCATGCATTCAGTCTGATCGGTCCGGTCGAGATCGTCGACATGGACTTCAACCAGACGCTCCATTACGTCAACATCATGGCAGGTCGTCCGTTTACCGTCCATCAGCCGCGCAACGTCGCAGAGCTGTACGACCTGATCAGTCGCACCACGCACGACGTGACACTCATCATGGATATCGGCGGGTTCGACAGCGATCTGAACCGCGCGTCGATCAGGCACAGCGACCACGTCGTGATCCCGATCACCCCCGACCGCGTGACCGAGGTGCTCGGGTTCCGGACGTTTGACGCGATCCTCTCTGAGCTGGACATAGTCGATACACATTTTCACGTACTGTTCAACAACGTACACGCCTCCACACGCAACTTCGACAAATTCAAAAAAGCGGTCAAGGGATCGCGCTTCACCATCCTGGACAGCGCCATCCGGTCGCGCAAGATCTACTACACCACGATGGGCAACGGCCAGAGCGTTTTCAGTAGCATCGGAAACGTCGCGGCACAAACCGAAATACTGGAGCTGAGAGATGAACTTAGACGCACTCGATGACGCGGTCAGCGAATCAAAGCCCCGCACTTCAGGCATATCAGATGTCATGGAACTGGAGATGTCTCTGGTCTACGCAAACCCACACCAGCCACGCAAACATTTTGACCCTGATTCACTGGTTGAGCTGGCAGAGTCTATCAAATCACATGGACTGATCCAACCTATCAGTGTGGTCCGAAGAACTGCGGGGTATATGATCATCGCCGGGGAGCGGAGATGGAGAGCTCATCAGATCATCGGGTCCGTTACGATCAAAGCTGCTTTGGTGGTCAAGGATGAATCCGAAATCGAAGAGATGGCGCTGATCGAGAACATCCAGCGCGACGACCTGACCGACTACGAAATCGCGATGGCGGTCGTGCGGCTGTGGGAGACAGGCATGTACCCTCAGAAAAAGGATCTCGCCCGCGCGATATCCAAACCGCTCTCATTTGTATCCAAAGCGTTCAGCGTCGTCAACAAGCTCGACCCGGAGATCAGAGCCGACATCGAGGAGAACAAACGCGACACCGGACTCTCCGTGCTCGAAGAACTGAGCCGGGTGGAACCGGAAAAACAGCGCGAGGTATATGATCGGTACAACGCCGGGGAGATCAAGCGCGATGAGTTCAAAGAAGCGGCGAAGCCGAAAGCGGAAAAGCCGATCGAACCTAAAAAAATAAAAGTCCAAAGAGAGGTTGCTGTCACACAAGGTGATGGACGTTTGCTTTTTGGAGGGGATGATTTCCACCGATTCTTCCGGGAAGTAGAGCCGTGGAAGAAGTACAAAATCACCATCGAGGAGATCGTATGAAGTACAGATTCATCAGCATCGGTGAAGCGGTGCGAATCCTCGAAGAAATAGAAAAGGAGAAGCGATGTTTATTGCTTGGCACATCATTGAAACCAATTTTGAGAAGCTCCTCGATTGGTGCGAAAAATACGATCTCTTATAAGGCGGCATGAAATGGAAGACCAATTCATAGGGGCGGTTGTATTCCTCATCGTTTTGGCGGTGATCGGTATCGGATCGCGTCAGCAAAAACGACGGTACGGAGAAAACTTCCCCGGAGCGAAATATTCAAAGGCAAAGAGATGATGATCACCATAGCGGTTATCGTGGTGCTGACCGTACTGCTCGGCTGGTATGAAGAACATGAACGAAAGAAAAAGGACTCCCCATGCACAGATCAAACTTCCTCGAACTCGTAGCCAAAGAGCGGACTCGCCAGATCGTCGAAAAAGGATACACCCGAGAGCATGACGATGAACATACCGACGGATCGCTGGCGGATGCCGGAGCGTGCTACGGTGCCACCGTGCCGGTCTACAAACTCGGAGGCGAAACGTTCCCGGTCCGAACCCTGTATCCGTGGTGCCCCGTTTTCGATTCACGCCAAAAGCATGACCGTAAAACGAACCTGATCATCGGAGCCGCTTTTTTCATGGCGGAATACGACCGCATCGTCCGCGAAGAGCAAAAAGACACTCGATGCAGGGGGTGCAACTATCTGTTATCAGACGAGGTAGGTGTAGATACGTGGTGCGCTCTTACAGGAATGCCTATGTATGATGATTCCAGTCGGTGTGATCAGTACTGCCCCACACCTTTTGAAACGTCGGAAGATAACCCGTTGCTGAAATCGTTCAATCGGAGTTCGTACGAATAAAAAAGGAGGATACGTGAATGAGTTGGCTCTTTTCGCGGGCGCTGGTGGCGGAATACTCGGCGGAAAACTTCTCGGATGGCGAACCGTCTGCGCCGTTGAGCGTGATGCCTACGCCGCACAAGTTTTGGCACAACGACAAAATGACGGAACCTTCGAACCTTTCCCGATATGGTCTGACGTGCGAAGTTTTGACGGATACCCGTGGCGAGGAATTGTTGATGTCATATCTGGCGGGTTCCCATGTCAGGACATCAGCTCTGCCGGAAAAGGATGCGGACTGGACGGAGAGCGATCCGGTCTATGGAGAGAAATGGCGCGGATCATCGGCGAAGTACGACCCCGATACGTTCTCGTGGAAAATTCGCCGCTCCTCACTCTTCGGGGAGGAGATCGAGTTATTGGTGATCTTACCGCGTTGGGGTATGACTGTCAATGGGGAGTTATCGGAGCGCACAATACCGGTGCTCCCCACAAGCGCGACCGCATTTGGATCGTCGCGAAGCGTGTCCGGGAAGAGCACGCAAACTTCCGAGCTATCCGAAAGTCTATTCGACGAAATAGAGTTCGGAGAGGAGAGATCAACCCGCGAATTTTTCTATACTCCCAAAGCCAACGATGCAGAGAAGCGCGGGAAAGTATCTGCGGACAAGCGCAACGGGATCGTCGGTCAGGTGATGAACTTCTATCCAACTCCGCTTGCGAGAGACTGGAGGGGGAATCTGTCACAGGAAGCACTACTCAAGAGAATGGATGGCTCAAGCCGTGGGGTCAATTTGGCAGAACATTTGCAGCGTATGGGAGAAGATGGCCTGCTGAACCCGGATTGGGAAGAGTGGCTCATGGGGTGGCCCATCGGGCACACCGCATTAAAGCCATTGGAAACGGACAGGTTTCAAGAATGGTACCGATGGCATGGAGCATCTTAAGTTAAGATATAAATCTCTGATTTTTTAACTATACGTCACATATAATGACGGCATCTTAAAAGAAAGGAGGTGATAGCATGTTTAAAGCAGGAGACAGAGTTACCCTTAAATCAGGTGGCCCAATCATGACGGTTGAAAGCATTGATGAAGATGATTCAGTTACATGCGTATGGTATGAAAATGGCGAAATCAAACGTCAATCATTCATTATGACAGTAACACTAAAAAAAGTCGATGAAGCACCAGCAGCTGTCGTTTAAAATATGCGGGATCTCCCCGCATACCCATACACTAAAACAATCCACCTAAACCAATACCCTGCCCCAGACTGAATACGTCCAACCATTCCGCACATCGACGGATTCACTGTGAGACAGTCAAAATGAACAAATAACATTCAAGTAGCTACACATGACAAAAACACAAGCAATAGTAGAGACAGGATTATTTCCAGCGATATTTCGCGATGTTTGCGAAAAATTAGATATTGATCCTGACGGGGATTATTTTTTTGGACTTGATATTAAACGCATTAAAGAATACGTTAAAAATCATTCTAAAATAAAAGACTCATCAGTAAACTTGGCTAAAGACGGGTATTCAGTGGGTGAAGCGGCTGATCTACTTGGCGTGTCAACTCAATCGTTTAATGCTAACTATTCTCATAGAGCCGAACGTATCCGCAGAGGTGTGTATACAAGAGAATCTATTGACAATTTGGTTCAAAAGAAATTCAAGAAATCACCTGTAGTAGAGGAAAGTGTATTTGAAGATACAGCAAATTTCAAAAAGCGCATTCAAAGGGTATCAGTACATTCGAATAGTGAAGGTGGTGTCATGCTGTCTATACACTTAGAGGGATTTACTGAGAATGAACTTATCCATAAATTATTAGAAGTGTTTAATTAACCCAAAGGATTCACCATGTCAAAAAACCCGCAATCATCGTTCGATTTCGGCGGAGCCGTGATCGCAACCGATAAGCCTGTACGGATAGAGCGCGTCGTAGAGCTGCCGAAGTTCAACACGATCGACATGTCAAACGTCCCAACGATGACCTACGACCAGACGGTCAACAGGATCTCGGAACTGATCAAATCCGGCAACATAAAACGAAGCGACAAATACTTCCGATGGTGCCTGACGTACGAGCCTTTCATCCAAGCCGTCAAATTCAGCGGTGACGTCGACGGGCTCAGCGGAGAGTATGAGGTAAGAGCCGTGGCATGGTCTGACTCGGCAGTGTACCTGGACGTGTTCAACAATAGCGGGGAACATCTGCCGATCGATGAGTTCCTGAACCGCTGCGATGCGGCCGGAGCATACACGAAATCGGCATGGATGCTTACCCACGACAAACCGCATATGACCCCATCCGATCTGATCGAGTTTTACCAAATCCGACAGCACATCAAACCTTACCCCGTCGGATTTGGAACCCACCAGGAATGCGAAGAGATCATCAATGTTCTGCTGGAGTGGAATCGGAACCATATCCCTTCCGATGAAGAACTCATTGCCGACAAAGCGCTCGACTTCATGCGGGTTCAGCGTAAAAAAGGCGAGCTCGAACGAACACGGTGCATGAACGGCGAGTGTATCGGCAGCTATCTGATCAGCGCCAGTGAAACAAGCTTTTAGAGGAATCGAAAATGACCCACGGAGAAGCATACGTACACAAACGTGCAAATATAGATCTGAGAAAAGACCTGGTACAGATTCAAAAAAGCCTATGGAAGCTACCCGCACGGATGAACCGGCAGGAAGCAATGACCTACTACAGCAAAAAAATCAGAGACTACTTCGGAAAAAAGGATACGAAATGAGCCCAAACCCGAAATTTACCTACGAAACCTACTGCGCCCAGATGCGCGAGCGCGGACAGAAACCGATGATCCGCCGCGACTTCGACGCGATGATGGGATACGACCGCACGGGGCAACCGCCTCTACAGATCACCCCGAAGCGATCAGTATCGTCGTCGATCGACAACCATGCCAAAATCGCCGCAGAGGTAAAAGAGCGCCGTAGAAAAAAGCCCGAATCGGCCAAGGCTCAGAAAGAGCCAAAGCCGAAAACAGATCATGTCGTGCAAGCCCACGAGATGGTCAAAAAGCCGAAAAAACCGCGTCTCACTTTGGAACAAAAACGGGAGTGGAAACGCAACTACATGAAGAAATGGCGCAAGGACAACCCGAAAGCATCTTACGAGAGCGTGAAGCGATGGCGGGAGAACAACCCGGAACAGCATCGCAACTACAACCGAGAATGGAAGCGGAACCGATCGAAGAAGTTACCAGAGACGACTTCGACACCGCCGACGAGTGGTACGACTACCACCAGGCGATGAGGATTTTAGAACAAATGAGGAGAGCTGGATGAAATTTTATGCATTACAAACAAATATGACAATGCAAGAAGTACATGAAAAGTTGGGGTTTAAACCTTGGATAGAGTGTGCTATGAGTGATGAATTTGACGAGAAAGAGGATCAAATCTATATGACTTCGATTCACCGAATTGAAGATAAAAAAATCGGCGACTTTACCAATGAAGAGCTTATGGTTGAACTTTCATCTCGTGGAATAGATGGCGACGAATTTGACAAGTTTGCTGATGACTACAATAATGAATGGGGTGCGTAATGAAACCCGCAATCTTCAACACCGAAATGGTGAGAGCGATACTTGATGATCGAAAAACAAATACACGCCGTCCGTTTTCAAAGTACATAGAAAAGGTTATTAAATACGCACAGCTTTTGGGTGAAATCGGAAGTAATGGGGTTGATAGACCTTTTTCAAATGGAGATATTAAGTATCTGCTTGAATTTGCCCCCTATAAAGTCGGTGACATTATCTATGTGCGGGAGACATGGAGCGATTACCCCAAAAACTACGTTTGGTATAAGGCTGATTTTCCGCTTCATTGGGATGCTAAAGATACAGAGCATGGCGAAGAGGTTCATATCGAAGCAGACAATGTGAAATGGAAACCATCTATCTACATGCCAAAAGAGTACGCCCGTTTATTCCTCAGAGTCAAAGACGTTCGCATTGAGCGGTTGAATGAGATCAGCGAAGGGGATGCAGTTGCAGAAGGAATCGAAGTAATAGATGGTGTTTATGATGGACATGAATATCATCCAGTTTATTTCAAAAATTATATGTACGGAAAAAACGATTCTATGAGATTTTTGGTATCCGCACAATCTTCATTTAAAACACTTTGGGAGTCGATATACGGCGATAGATCATTCGACAACAGATACGTTTGGGTGACCGAGTTTGAACAGATCAGTAAAGAGGAGGCGATCAATGGCTAAATATATAACCTATAGAGATATTGAAAAAATCTACGGACTGAAAAAAAACACCCTTACGAAACTCTACATGAAGGGCGAGTTCATACCGGCGATCAAAGTCGGAAACCGTAATTATTTTGAGGTAGAAAAGCTTGAAGAGTGGATAGAATCGAAAAAAGTTGCCATTGCTTCGTGAAATTGAAGTTGTACCCTGAGTTGTACCCCAATAGAATTCTTAAAAATTTGAGTGATTATTGTAAGGCTATGAAAGTACCTGTTTTACGATGGTGCGGTCGAGAGGACTTGAACCTCCACGACATTTCTGCCACTAGAACCTGAATCTAGCGTGTCTACCAATTTCACCACGACCGCAAAGTATTTTGTGTGAAAAGAGACCGAAATTATAACGCAGGAAGCTTAAAGTTCGGGCCGATCACAAAGTGATCTGGGTCCCGACTCCGTCGGACGTGAAAAGCTCAAGCAAAATCGCGTGTTCAATCCGTCCGTCGATGATGTGCGCTTTTTTGACGCCGCCGTCCACCGCTTCAAGGCATGCATCCACCTTCGGAACCATCCCGCCTTGAATCGTCCCGTCGTTTTTGAGCGCTTCGACTTCGGCTTCGCTCAGGGTGGAGAAAAGCTCTTTATCTTTGTTCAGAACGCCCGGGGTATCCGTCATAAAAATCACTTTGCACGCGCCGATGGCGGCCGCAATCGCCGATGCGGCGAGATCGGCGTTGATATTGTAACCCGGATGCCCAAGCGCTTCGTCCGCTCCGATAGGGGCAATGACAGGGATGAAGTTTTCACGCAGAAGGTTGTGGATCACGTCGGCTTTTACCTCGTTCACCCGCCCCGTCAGACCGAATTTGGCTTCGTCTTTGGGTTTGGCTTTGAGGAAATGGGCGTCTTTGCCGCTGATACCGATCGCCTTGGCGCCGTGGGAATTGAGCAGCGACGTGATTTCCTTGTTGATCTCCCCACTGAGCACCATTTCCACGATCCGCATCACTTCGGGGGTGCTGACCCGTTCGCCGTCGATAAACTCGGTCGGTATTTTGAGGTCAGCGAGCAACTGGCTGATACGGCTTCCCCCGCCGTGGACGATGACGACTTTAACCCCCACCAGGTGCAACAATACGATATCCTGCGCGAATTTGGCTTTAAGTTCTTCGGAGCTCTGCGCCGATCCGCCGTATTTGATGACGACGATCTCGTCGCGAAACTCTTTGATGAACGGCATCGCGTCCATCAGGGTTTTGACGGTATCAATCTTTTTTTGCATTGACGTATTCCTTTACCTGTTCGATAAACGCCTCATCTACATCCAAGGAGAGTTCCAAGACGGTGAGGTTGAGATTAAAAGACGCCATTTTAACGAAGTCTTTCTGAGTTACGAGCAGGCTCGTCGCCCCCGTCCGCTTGACGATCGCTTCGAGTTCGCCGGGGGTGAAGGGATGGTGATCTTCGAAATAAACCTTTTCGACCACCTCGGGGAGATAGGGGTCAAGCCGCTCCGGACGGGCGATCGCCGTCACCAGTACCATCTTGCGGGTCGGATTCTGCACACTTACCCGACGGGTGAACGTCTCCCCCTCTTCGGCGATAAGCGCCTCTTTGCCTTTCCAGAGTTTTTCACGGTAGGCTCCGCTGGGGAGACAGAACGGGTTAGGGGTTTTCACGCGGATGAGTACGTCGAGCTTCTCGATGGCGTGTTTCCCGTAGCCGTCGTCTAGCAATACCACATCGCATCCGATCGCTTTGGCTTCGGCGATGGCCCGTTCGCGGATTTCGCTGACGATGACGACGCCGTGGGGCAAAGATTTGGCATACAGCATCGCTTCATCCCCGCTTTGGGCGATGTCGCACAAAATGTCCCGATCCTTGACAACCACCATCCCCCGGCTCGATCTCCCGTATCCGCGCAACACGACGGCAGGTTTGGCAAAGCGGCGGGCAAGTTCGATTACCAGGGGTGTTTTACCGCTCCCGCCAACGACCAGGTTCCCGACGCTCACGACCGGGATACCCTGGTTTTTCGGAACGCTGCGTCGGTAGCGGATATAAGCGCACAGACAATACAGGGCGCTTAAAGGGAGCAACAGAATCGAAAAGAGTTTCTGGAGCAGCGAGGGGCGATACAGATACCCCTCCCCCCATCGGATCAGAAAGCGTTTCACACCCGGGTCGACGCTACGTCCAGAATCGCTTCGCAGATTTCGTCGACCTCATCGTCGCTCAAAGCGGCGTAGTTGGGAATCGACAAAACCTGCTGGTAACTGCGCAGCGCAACGGGAAAATCGTTAACGCGAAGCGAATACTTCGCCTTGTAATAGCTCAACAGGTGCAGCGGGATGTAGTGCAGGCCGCATTCGATCCCGCGCGCGGAGAGTTCGCGGGCGAACGAATCGCGGTTTTTGTCGACCTTGATAATGTAGAGTGAATAGGGGTGCTCGTCGTTCGCGATCGGCAGCTTGATATGCGGCGCCCCTTCAAGATGCTCGTTGTAGACTGCCGCGATCACGCGCTGGCGTTCGATGATGTCGTCTTGTTTTTCGAGCTGTATAAGGATCGTCGCCGCATCCAGCGGGCTCATCATGTACTGGCTCCCGATATCGGTCACGTCGTAGATGTACCCCAGCGATTCGTCTTCGGTCACCATGGCGTGGTTGCGCAGCAGCCGGGCCCGTTCGATGATCTCTTCATCATCGCTCACCAGCATGCCGCCGTTACAGACGTTACGGCGCAGGTGGGGACTGAAATCAAAACAGGTAATATCCGCACCGGTTGAACCGATTTTCTGGCCTTTATACGTTGCTCCAAGCGCGTCGGAAGCGTCTTCGACGATTTTGACGTCGTATTGTTTGGCGATCTCGTAGAGACGGTCGAGATCGACGCTCTGCCCGCCCACATGCGAGACGATCACCGCTTTGAGCTTTTTGCTTTTGTTTTCGGACAGATAGTGTTCGAGTTTACCCAGATCGATGTTGAAGGTATCGGGATCGATGTCGATGAAAATGGGCTCGGCATCGAAATGGCGTACCACTTCGGGTACCGAAGGGTACGCATTGATCGAGCACAGCACTTTGTCGCCCCGTTTGAGGTCGATCGCCAGCATCGCCAGATGCAGTGCCGCGGTTCCGTGCGACGTTGCCAGCGCATACGAAGCGCCGATATACGATTCGAAAGCGCTTTCGAGATCTTTGATGATGTCCGGCGCTTCGCCGTCAAGCACTTCGTCGATTTTTTCTCGCTCATCTCCTCCGACTTCGACACGATAAAACGGGATATTCATCTGCTTTTCCTTTTTATAGGGTTATATCTCTGGGATAATTGAAATCGATGTTGACCGTCCGCGACGTCAGTTTGGCGATGACCGGCATACGGCGCTTGAACTGATTTTTATAAATCTTTCCGATAATCATATCGACCAAATCGGGTTTTTCTCCATCACGGATCATCTCTTCACGTGTGTGACGCTCTTCGACGTAACGTTTCAACACACGGTCGAGGTCGCTGTAGGGGTAGCCTATCTCGGCTTCGTCGCTCTGCCCCGCCCATAAATCGGCACTGGGGGGCTTGGAAAGGATGGAACCCGGAATCCCCAGATGGCGGGCGAGTTCAAAAACCTCGGTTTTGTACAGATCGCCGATCGGGTTGAGGGCGCTGGCCAGATCGCCGTAAAGGGTCCCGTAACCGAGCATCAATTCGCTTTTGTTGCTGGTTCCCAGCACCAGCGCCCCTTCCCGCGCGGAGATATCGAACAGCGTTACCATCCGAAGCCGTGCGGAGAGGTTGCCGATCCGAAGCGCCGACATCCCCTCCTCTCCATACGCCCGCAACATCGGCTCGATACTGCGGGTTTCGCTGCGGAGGCCAAAAACGCGGCACAGTTCATCGGCATCGTCAAGGCTGCTTTGGGACGAATGGTGCGAAGGCATTTTGACGCACAGCAGGTCGTCTCCGAACGCACGGTGCGCCAGCACCGCGACAACCGCCGAATCGATCCCCCCGCTTAAACCGACGACCGTTTTGGACAGACCGGTCTTGCGGACCTCTTCTTCCAGGAACCGTGTCAGATACTCACTGATCAGTGCGTATTTATCCACCTGCCAACCTTACCGTAAAATTAACATTTTGCATTATAACGTAAATTCGCACGGTCACCGTCAACATCGTTTCGACGAAATTTTCTCCAGCTCCTTTTCCTCGAATCCCGCGCGCCGTCTCGCCTCGCAGTTGATCTCGATTTTACGGGGAAAACTCCCCGGATAATGGCGTTCGATGATCACAAAATACGATGAAGCGGGGATTCGGGCTTTCCGGCAGGAGTGTGCAAACCATTTGTCGCCTTTTCGGACATGGTCGACCTCTTCATCGAGGATGACATGCAGTGCCGCGATGATTTTCGCTATCATCGGCTCCTTTTTGTACGGCTCGAGTTTCCGGAGGATCTGCGGCGTCGCGTCCAGGCCGTTGGCCTCGAGGTAACGGGGGACAACCGCCATCCGTTCACTGAGGCTGAGCGTCCGCATCGATGCTTCGAACAGCGCGTCGTGTACGGGGTATTCCCCATACCCGCTTCCCAGCTCATGGAGCAGGTTTTCGATCATTTCGAAATGGCGCACTTCATCCTCGGCCACTTCGAGCCAGTCGCGTTCGAATTCTTCCCCCTCCTCCCGAAACCGGTACACCGCATCCAGCGCAAGATCGATCGCACTGTATTCGATATGGGCAATCGCGTGCAGCAGCAGCGTCTGCCCATGAGCTGTTTTGAGGTTGTTACGGCGGGGGACCTCTTTGGGATCGGCAATCGTGCAGAATCCCGCATACGAAGGGCGGTCGAAAACCCTGCACTCCGCGGACGCGTCGCGTTCGACTTTCCCATCCCGATAGGCCGCATAAAAGGTTTTGAACGCCGCAATCTTTTCGGCCGGTGCGGCAATGCCCAGCAATGTTTCCAACGTACCGTAAATTTCCATGGGACCAATTATGCTAGAATTTGACTAAAAAAGAGCACTGTATGGAAATTCTAAAACGTCCGATGGGCGATTATCAAACCAATTGTTATATTGTCAGAATCGACGGCAAAGAGATCATCATCGATCCGGGGATGGGGGCCACCGAATGGGTGATGGCAAATGTTACGAACCCCGTCGCCATCCTCAATACCCACGGCCACTTCGACCATGTCTGGAGCAACAGCGAACTCCGGCAAAAGCTTGGAATCCCGCTCTATACCCCCAAAGGCGACGTCATGCTTCTCTCGGGCAGTACGTGGATGCCGGATCTTCCCCCCTCGGTTCCCGACGTCGAAGTCGACGGCGACCAGACTTTCGATATTTCGGGTATCCGGGTGACGTTTCACCATTTCCCGGGACACTGTCCGGGATGTTCAATGATCGAGATCGGCAACGTCATTTTCAGCGGGGATTTTCTGTTCGAAGGTTCAATCGGACGATGGGACTTCCCCTATTCCGACCCTGAAGCGATGCGCGAAAGCCTCCGAAAATTTGCGCTCTGGAGCGACGACAAACCGCTCTATCCGGGTCATGGGAGAGCGACCAGCGTCCGCGCGGAGCAGCGTAATATCGATTACTGGCTGAGAGTAGTCTAGAATTATTCGACGTTTTTCATCAGATCGAGGCGCAAGACATGGCGCTCGGTGATGACCGTTTTGAACTCCCCCTCGAAAACTTTGATCTCATGAACGAATCCCTTGACGGTGACGTTGCGCTTACGCCCCTCTTTTTGATGTTCGGTCGCTTCGAACGTTACGACGTCGCCCGATCGGACGGGGGCGAGGAAAAGACAGTTGCACGACGCCAAAACGACGTTGGGCTCGTTTACGGCAGCCATCGCCGCAAAATCGGCGGCGCTGAAAATAAAGCCGCCGTGTACCAATCCGAGTTCGTCGGCCCGCATAACGTCGCTGGTCTCGAGCGCCACCTGCGCGTAACCGCTTTCTAGACGTACAATGTAACCGCTGAATGAGGTATTGATCCGTTCATGCGTGTTCAACGCGGCCTGGGGGTTTGTAACCGACTGGACCAGTTCCGCCGGTGTTTCTGCTGCTTCTTTCGCCAAAATTATCCTTTTTTAATCCGTACGTATCCCCGTTTGGGCGCGGGATACCCTTCGACTGTTTTGCTATTATCGGCCGGATCAAGAAAATCTTCAAGACTCTGCGACTCGATCCAGTCGGTTTTGCGCTGCTCGTCCGGGGTTGTTACCACCGTTCCCAATACCTCGAATTCTTTAAATCCGGCGCGGATGCACCAGTTTTCCAGCGCTTTGAGGGTAGGGACGAAATAGACGTTGGAGATTTTAGAATAACTCTCCGACGGGCACAGGGCCACCGGATCGTCCCCGTCGATGATAAAAGTGTCCAGGTAGACTTCTCCCCCCTCCGCAAGCCCCTGGCGCAACGCCTTGAGCATCGCGACAGGATCGCTGCGGTGATAGAGCACGCCCAGGCAGAATATGACATCGAATTTCTCTTCGTAGTACGGCAGATGCTCGACCCCGAGCAATTCGTAGACGATCTTTGTCTGTGCAAACCGGTTGATCAGGTCAAACTGCGTCTTGAAAAGTGCGGAGGGATCGAACCCGACCATTTTCGCCGGGGCGTCTTCGAGAAAACGGAACATGTAATAACCGTTGTTGCAGCCGATATCGGCCACTTTTTTGCCGTGAAGATCGAAATGCGGGCGAAGAAAATTGTATTTCATGTCCGAACGCCATTCGGTGTCGATCAGGAGTCCGAACAGATCAAACGGCCCCTTGCGCCAGGGCATCATCATCCGCGCGACTTTTTCGAGCTCCGCGGTGTCGATCTCTCCGCCGTTGCGAAGGGTCACGGTGTTTTCGGGCGAGATTTCGGCCCTGAAATCGGGAAGCGCGTTGAGTGCTTCGCGCAAAGGGGCGATATTTTTCCACTCCATCCATTTCATCCGCTCCGCACGTATCGCGTTTAAATCCATTCTCTCTCCTCTCCCGACCTGTGAGCTTTTTCATCTCCAAAGCCCCGAAATTTTAGCCATATTAGGCTAAAATGACCCTATGCGTATCGAAAAAAAAGCTACCCTCGTTTCTACCACCGTCGCCTTTTTGCTGGTCACGTTCAAACTGACCGTCGGCATTATCAGCGGCTCGGTCGCCGTTTTGGCCTCTGCGATCGACTCTCTGCTCGATATGGTCGTTTCGACGTTCAACTATTATGCCCTCCATAACGCCGAAAAACAGCCGGATGAATATTTCAATTTCGGACGTCGCAAACTCGAACCCCTGGCCGCAGTCGTGGAAGGGACCGTCATCAGCCTCTCGGCCCTGTTCATCCTCTACGAAGCGATCTCCAAGCTCGTTCAGGGAAGCCCCATCGAGCATCTGGACCTCTCGATCGGGGTCATGGTCGTCTCCATCGTCGTCACGGCCGCGTTGGTGATCTTTTTGCACTTCGTTGCCAAAAAAACGGGCAACATGGTGATCGAGGCCGATGCCCTCCATTACAAGACCGACCTCTTCAGCAACGCGGCGGTTCTGATCTCTCTGGCCCTCATACACTTTACCGATTACACCTTTATTGATCCCCTGCTCGGTATCGGAATCGCCGTTTACATGATCTATTCGGCGTTCCCTCTCATCCGGGAAGGGATATTGATGCTGCTGGATGCGGCGCTCGACGCCGACAGTGTCGAAAAGATCCATACCCTTTTAAGAAATCAGCACGACATCAGCGGCTACCATGATCTGCGCACCCGCCGTTCGGGATCGGAAATCTACATGAGCGTCCATATCGTATTCAGTATCAGCACGTCGCTCTACGATGCCCATAAGGTAGGAGACCGTGTCGAACTCGCACTCAAGAAACTTTTCCCCGACGCCAACGTACATGCACTGATCCATCTTGATCCCTACGACGATTCTGAAGGGGAATATATAGACTGAGGCTCTGAGGAAAGTGTTATTTTCCATAATATAGAATGATGAAAATAATAACAAAAGGAAATGCAAAATGAAATTTTTTCCCTTCGCTATCGCGCTTGCCGCTTCTTCGTTTCTCTGTGCCGCCGGTTTAAACGACGATCAACGGATCGCAAAAGGTGCCGCGGCCTCTTCGGCTCTACTCCAGAAACTGGGCGGAGAAGTCAAAAAAAACATGGAAGCCTCCGGTCCGGTCAAAACGCTCGAATTTTGTTCGATGAACGCCCTCCCCATGACCGAGCAGGTAGGTAAAGAGCACGGAACGAAGATCCAGCGCCTCAGCCTCAAAAACCGCAATCCGCTCAACGCCGCGACCGGCGAGGACAAAGCGTTGCTCGAGCAATGGGAAACGATGCTCAAAAACGGCCAAAGCCTTCCAAGCCATGAACTGAAAAAACTTTCGTCCTCTCAAAGTGCCTATTACAAACCGATTCTCATCAACAATGAAGCGTGTCTGAAATGCCACGGCGACATCGCTTCGGGATCCCCTCTGGGAAAAGCGATTGCGACAACCTATCCCGAAGATAAAGCGCTGGGGTATAAAATGGGGGATTTAAGGGGAATGGTAAAGGTTGAGATTTCCGAATAAGCGGAGCCTCTGCCCCGCCGTATCGGCGTTTAACGCGCGTATTCCACGACGCGGCTTTCGCGGATGACATTGACTTTGATTTCGCCGGGAAACTGCACCTTCTGGGCGATCTCTTCGGCGATCTCGCGGGCGATCAGCGCACTTTCGTCGTCATTGACGCTTTGGGCGTTGACGATGACGCGCACTTCGCGCCCCGCATTGATAGCATAGGCCTGCTTGACCCCCTCTTTGCGGGTCGCGATCTCTTCGATTTCGCTCACGCGCCGCAGAAAACTCTCCAGCACTTCGCGCCGCGCGCCCGGACGGGCTGCGGAAAGGGTATCGGCCGCACACACGGCGGCGCACTCGATGCTTTTGATCTCTTCGAAGCCGTGATGCGCGTAAATCGCGTTGATCACGACGGGATCTTCATTGTATTTTCGGCAGAGTTCGACGCCGATGTCGACGTGATTTCCCCCGCTCTCCTGGGTCAGTGCCTTGCCGATGTCGTGCAGCAGTCCGGCACGTCGGGCGAGTTTGACGTCGCCTCCCATCTCTGAGGCCATGATACCCGCCAGATGGGCGACTTCCAGGGTATGTGCCAATGCGTTCTGGCCGTAGCTTGAACGGTATTTAAGCCGTCCAACGAGTTTGACCAGCTCGTGGTGAATCCCGCTTAGCCCCAGTTCGAAGACGATGTCTTCCCCTTCGCGCAGCATCGCTTCTTCAAACTCTTCGCACACCTTTTGGTACACCTCTTCGATCCGGGCAGGCTGTATACGTCCGTCCTGAATCAGCAACTCGACCGTCCGTACCGCGACCGCGCGGCGATAGAGGTTGAACGAGCTGACAATGATCGCGTTGGGGGTCTCGTCGATAATGATATCGACCCCGGTCACCATTTCGAGGGTCTTGATATTGCGTCCCTCTTTGCCGATAATGCGCCCTTTGAGCTCATCGTCATCGAGATGGATCACGCTGATGAGCCGCTCGGCCGCAAATTCGCCCGCAAAACGGGACGTCGCCTGCGCGAGAATGTAATCGGCTTTGCGTTTGATCTGTTCTTTGGACTGCTCTTCGAGCAGCCGCATTTCACGCGCAAGGGCGAGACGTTCTTTGTCCCGCACCTGTTCGATAAGGATCGCCTTGGCCTCCTGCGCGGAGAGTCCCGCGCGTTGTTCCACGATCACCTGCATCTGGTCAATTTTGCGGCGATAGTCTTCTTTTAATTTCTCCAAAGACCGCTCGTTGCGTTCGAGATTCAAACGGCGGTTTTCGATTGCCGAGCGCTGCGATGAAAGCTTCTCTTCTTCGCTTTTGCGGAAACGTTCGAACGTTTTCTCCTGATCGAGAATCTTTTGTTCGCGCTCTGCGAACTCTTTTTTAACCTGTTCGTACGTTTCGTCGTACCGCTTCTGAGCCTCTTTTTCGATCTCGCGCGAACGGATCGAAGCGCGTTCGAGGACGATCTGCGCTTCGTTTTCGATCGCTTTGGCCTTTGCCTTGGCCTGTTCGAGATACAAATCAAAATGGGCGGCGGAAATCTTTTTCGAAATTAAAAAGCCGACTACACCGCTGGCGACGGCAATGCCGCCTCCGGCGAGTAGTTCGTTCAACATGGGTTTTCCTCATACTATAGGCCCCGCGCGGGGTAATCAACAAATCAGACCGCACATCATAATCGTCACATAAAAATCTGTTTGTCAAACATTCGCAGGACTGGATAAAAATCGTAAACGGTCTGGCTTTAAGGGTCGGGAAAAATCGATCATACATCCCTTTGCCAAAACCGATCCGGCCCAGCGAGGCGTCTACCCCTATAGCGGGGACGATAGCTACATCTATTAAATCTGTTTTTCGATAACTGTCCCGAGGCTCGTAAATCCCGAAAGCTTTACGTTCCAACGGTAATCTCAATGGTACCATCTTGAAACTGACGCCATCCATAAACGGGAGATATACTTTTCCTCTGCGGCGTGCGGCGGCAACCGTCTTACGGATGTCGGCTTCAAACTCCATGGGCCAGTAGGCCAGGACGCTTCGGGGGGCAAGCTCAGAGAGCACCCGATCAAGCGTCCTCCGTACCCTCGCGTCGCGCATCGTTTTGGTCGCGGGACTGGCACTTTTAAGTCGTTTGCTGCAAACGCTTCGGAACTCGCTTTTGGTCACTTTTTACCTTTGCTTCGTTATAATCAGCCTAATTTTATCCAATTCCAAAAGGGACCGAGATGCGTTTTTCACTCTTTTTTACCTCTTTGATCTCTATAACCCTCCTGTTTCAGGGATGCGGCGACGATTCGGCCGAAGACGCGATGGTCTCGACCGCCACGTTCAACCTGATGGACACGCAGGGAAAAGCCTATACCGTCGAAAAACGGGGAACCAATTTCACCCTCAGCACCGGAAAAGACAAAGTCGTCCTTTTCGATATTTTTGCCACCTGGTGCCCCCCCTGCCAGGCCGAAGTGAAACATCTGGGCAATCTCCAGAAAAAATACGGTGAGGATCTGATCATCATGGGGATCACGATCGAAGACGACAAAAGCAACGCCGAACTCGAAGCGTTCCGCGAAAAGTACAAAGGGGGAGACTACCTCATCAGCAACAAAGCCGATAACAAAGAACTTGCCCGCGCCATCGCATCGACCATCGGGGTCGGCCAGCAGTTTCCGATACCGCTCATGGTGCTCTACAAAAACGGCGAATACGTGACCCACTACGCCGGCGCGACCCATGAAGAGATCATCGACCATGACATCGCCGAAGCACTGGAGCGTTAAGAATGTTCGGATTTATCAAAAAAGGACTTCAGAAAACGGTCGACGCGATCGCGGCGGTACTCCCCGAAAAAAAAGCGGCCGTTTCCAAAGATGAGCTCGAAAGCATCCTCCTCGAAGCCGATGTCGAATACGATCTCGTCGAAATCATTCTCCGCGAACTTTACCAGGAAAACGTGACGCGCGAGCAACTCGAGTCGAAACTCCTCGCGACCCTAGCATTCGCCCAGAACACCCTCCCCGACAACCCCGACAAACCGACCGTCACCCTCATTATCGGCGTCAACGGGGCCGGGAAAACGACGACGATCGCCAAACTGGCCCAACGCCACCTCAACAACGGCGAACGGGTCATCCTGGGTGCGGGAGACACCTTCCGCGCCGCCGCGATCGAACAGCTCACCCGCTGGGCCGACAAACTCGAAATCCCCATCGTCTCTTCGCGCCAGGGGCATGATCCCAGCGCCGTGGCGTACGATACGATCGAATCGGCCAAAGCGCGGGGGTTTGAGCAGGTCATCATCGATACCGCCGGACGCCTCCACACCCAGACGAATCTGGGGAACGAACTCAAAAAAATCGTCCGCATCTGCGACAAGGCCCATCCCGGATCGCCCCACCGCAAAATCCTCATTCTCGACGGGACACAGGGGAGTTCCGCGATCGCCCAGGCCAAAGCGTTCAACGAGATGGTGGGTGTTGATGGGATCATCATCACCAAGCTCGACGGAACGGCGAAGGGGGGATCAGTTTTCAGTATCGCATACGCCCTCAAACTCCCGATCCTCTACATCGGCGTCGGGGAGAGTGCGGAACATCTCATCCCGTTTGACAAATACGAATTCGTCGACGGTATCCTCGACGCGATTTTCGGCGAGAAAGCCGCCTGATCATGGCCAAAAAGAAAACGACCCTCTTCGAATGCCAGCACTGCGGCTTCACCACCCCCAAATGGATGGGCAAATGCACCAACTGCGGCGGCTGGGACAGTTTTATCGAGCTGAACGAACAGCAGCAGGAGATCATCAAACTCACCTCCTCATCATCTCCCGCAGCCGGAGCCAAGGCCAAAGAGATCACGAGTATCGTCGAAGAGACGACCGAGCGTTACAGCAGCGATGACAGCGAACTCGACATGGTTCTCGGCGGCGGAATCGTCCCGGGGTCACTTGTCCTGATCGGAGGGAGTCCCGGGGTGGGAAAATCGACCCTGCTCCTCAAAATCGGCTCCAACCTCGCACGCCAGAACCGTAACGTCCTCTACGTCACGGGCGAGGAGAGCGAAGGACAGGTCAAACTGCGGGCCAACCGCCTCGGGGCCAACGTCGACCACCTCTACCTCCTCAGCGAAATCCGCCTCGAACAGGTTCTGGGCGAACTGCACGAACGCGCGTACGAATGCATCATCGTCGACTCGATCCAGACCCTTTATTCCGAGACGATCCCCTCCGCACCCGGATCGGTGACGCAGGTACGCCAGATCACGTTTGACCTGATGCGCATTGCCAAAGAGCGCAAAATCGCCATCTTCATCATCGGGCACATCACCAAAGAGGGTTCAATCGCCGGCCCGAGGGTACTGGAGCACATGGTGGACGTGGTCTTGTATTTCGAAGGGGACAGCGGTCACGAACTGCGGATCCTGCGCGGGTTCAAAAACCGTTTCGGCCCCACCAGCGAAATCGGCGTATTCGAAATGCGCGGCGAAGGGCTCGTTTCGGCCAAAGACCTCTCCTCGCGTTTTTTCAACCGCTCCAAATCCCAAAGCGGCTCGGCCCTGACCGTCATTATGGAGGGTTCCCGCCCCATCGTGCTGGAAGTGCAGGCGCTGGTGAGCGACACCCACGCACCCAATCCCAAACGTCAGGCGACGGGGTTCGAAACCAACCGTCTCAACATGCTCCTGGCCCTGCTGGAGCGCAAACTCGAACTGCCGCTCAACAGTTACGACGTCTTCGTCAACATCACGGGCGGCATCAAAATCACCGAAACGTCCGCCGATCTCGCGATTCTCGCCGCCATCATCAGCAGCTTCCGCAACCGCTCCATCTCCAAAGAGACCGTTTTTATCGGCGAAGTCTCGCTCGTCGGGGATATCCGCGAAGTGTACCAACTCGACCAGCGGCTCAAAGAAGCGGCTTCCCAACAGATCACAAAAGCGCTCATCCCCAAAAAACCGCTCGAAAAAAGCAGCGTCAAATGCTACGAAATCGACGAAGTGAGTAAACTGCTGGAGTGGTTTTAAAGGTAGATTCGAGTATAATTTCCAACCCATAACCTGAGGAGAATCAACATGCCTATGTGTTCCATTTTTGCCGATCATAAATCCGAAGAGCGCTATTCCAAGCTCTCGCTCGCCTATACGACCGACGAAGAACGCCAACTGATCGAAGAAACGATCGAGGCGTGTACTCCCTTGTGCTCAATCCAGCCGACCATTTACGGCGGTGCCGTCACCGGCGGAAAACGGATGATCACGATCGAATACCATGACGACTGCGACCGCGAAGGGGGCAACGTGTTCGAAGCGATCATCAAAAAACTGGGAATAGAGGAATGTCATTGACCATCAACCCCTCGGATCTGAGTGTCCAGCGTCTTAAAGAGTTCGCCGAAGGGAACGAAACCTTCCAGAAAACCTACTTCCGCAAGAATGAAGCGCAACTGCTCAAACTTGCAAAAGAAGGTCAAAACCCCAAGACCCTTTTCATCGGATGTTCGGATTCACGGGTCATTCCCGACCTGATCGTCCAGTCCAATCCCGGCGATTTATTCGTTATCCGAAACGTCGGAAACTTCGTCGCTCCCTACAAACCCGACGAGGATTTTCACTCGACCGCGGCGGGAATCGAATACGCCGTGAACGTCCTGGGAGTCTCCGAGATCATCATCTGCGGACATTCTCACTGCGGGGCGATCGAATCGCTGTACAAAACGACGTGCGATACGTCGATGGTCCATACGGCCAAATGGCTGACTCTGGGAGAAAAAGCCAAATCGATGGCATTGATCGCACTGGGAGACAACGCCCCTAAGGACAATCTCCTGCGGACAACCGAGCAACTCTCGATCATCACCCAGATCGAAAACCTTCTCACCTACCCTTACGTCAAAAAACTGGTGGACTCGGATAAACTGTTCATCCACGGGTGGTACTACGATATCGAAACCGGAACGATCGATTACTACGATCCCGATTCCTACCAGTTCCGACCGCTCAGCGATCTCGCCGAATAATCCGTTCTTTTTCCGTCCCTTTGCGGGACGCTCTTTTTACCAATCCAGAAACAAAAACAGCGCCGAGAGAAAATAGTTCGCGACGAAAATCGCCACCGCCGAATAGACGACCGCATAGATCGTCGACTCTCCGACCCCTCTGGCTCCGCCTGTTGTATGGTAGCCGATGTAGCTGCCGATGGCACTGACGATGTAGCCGAAAACGGCGGCTTTGATGACGCCGGTCATGATGTCGTCGAATTCTCCCAGCCGCATCAGCGTATCCTGGTAAACGACCGGATTGATCCCCAAAACTCCCGTCGAAATCAGATAACCGGCACCTATGGCGATGAAATCGAACCAGACGACCAGCAGGGGAAGCGAAATGATCGTCGCTACGATGCGCGGAGAGATCAGGTACTCTTTGGAATCGACCCCCAGGATGTCGATTGCGTCGATCTGTTCGCTCACCCGCATCGTCCCCAGTTCCGCCGCCATCGCGCTGATGGAGCGCGAAATCAGCATCAAGGCCGCGAACACGGGCCCCAGTTCGCGCGTAATCGAAAAATAGACGGTATAGCCGATAAAATTTTCGGCGCCGAACTGGTGGAACCCGTTGTAAAGCTGTATCGCCAGCACCATTCCGGTAAAAACGGCGGTCAGCGTAATAACCCCCATACACCCCATCCCGATAACTTCGATCTGGGTCAGAAAAATTTTGGGGCGGCGCAGTACGTACGGAAAGAGTGCAAAAAGTCTGACCTGGAACAGAATAAACGCCCCGAATCTCTCAATCGTGTCGAAAAAACGGACGAACGGACGGCCGACGTAACCCAATAGCCTCTCTATCATTGCACTATTCCTTGTTTTAATCGGGTAAGTTTACTCCAAGAAAGCCTAAAATTCAAAAGTTTCTCGCTACAATATCCATTATCTTACCAAACAACCGGAGCAACGGATGGCTGAAAAAGAAGAAGAACAGACCGCAGAAGGCGGAGAAAAGAAAAAATCGAACCTGCTGCTGATCATTATCATCATCGTACTGGTGCTCGTACTGGCGATCGGCGGGGCCATTGCATTTTTGATGATGGGTAACGATGATGCGGCGGGCGAAGCGGCTCACGGAGCCAAAAAAGAAGCCGCGGCCGCGCCGCATGCCGACGAAGCCGAAAGCGAAGCGGGCCCTTCGGATTCTTCCCTGACCGAAGTGGGACTGATGTACCCGCTTGACGTTTTCACGGTCAATCTCCTTTCCGAAAGCGGACGCCGTTATCTGAAAGTCGAGATCAACCTTGAAATCGAGGGGGAAGAACTTAGCCCTGAACTCGATACGAAAAAACCGATTTTCCGCGATATCATTATCCGGATTCTCTCTTCCAAATCGCTCGAAGAAATTTCGACGATCAAAGGAAAAGAGAAACTCAAAGAACAGATCGTCGACGAGATCAACATGCGTCTTAAAGACGGTAAAGTCAAAAACGTCTACTTCACCGATTTCGTGGTGCAATGATCGGAATCGACCTGGTCAAAACGCAGAGGATGGAACGGCTACTGGGCCGTTTCGGCGAACGGGGGCTTTCCCGTTTCCTCTCCCCCGATGAAATTCTCCTCGTCAAAAACCACCGTAACGCCGCCGGGTTCTGGGCCGCCAAGGAAGCATGCGCCAAAGCGCTTGGATGCGGCATCGGGGCCGAGTGCGGATTTCACGATATCATCCTCTCCAAAAACCCCAAAGGTGCACCGCTGATCGATCTGTCCGAACGGGTCAAAACGGCGTTCGCTATCGAAAATCTCAGCGTCTCGATCACCCATGACGGCGACTACGCGATCGCCGTCGTCGCCCTTGAACGGCACAGGGCTTAACCCTTCTCTTATCGCCTCTGGGTTATGATTTTAGCATCATTACGAGGAATCCCATGAACGCCATTACCGTCACCAAAAACGCCGCCCGATCCTTACGCAATTTCTTTTGCTGGGTTTACAGCAACGAACTGATCGCCCCGGACGATATTGCCGATGGAGAGATCGTCGATATCCTTGCACCCGATGGGACATTTCTCGCGCGGGGGTATCTCAACCGCAAAAGCACGATTTCGGTACGGGTCCTCGCGT
Organism: Sulfuricurvum sp. IAE1; assembly: GCF_004347735.1. Taxonomy (NCBI): domain Bacteria; kingdom Pseudomonadati; phylum Campylobacterota; class Epsilonproteobacteria; order Campylobacterales; family Sulfurimonadaceae; genus Sulfuricurvum; species Sulfuricurvum sp. IAE1. The sequence continues at coordinate 223,542 of NZ_SLTI01000042.1, forward strand.
TTGAGCGCCGAGAGATCGACGCTTCGTTTTTCGAAGAACGGATCCGGTCGGCCTACGTCAAACGCAAGGCCATAGCCGGATGCGCCGACGCTTACCGCGTCGTCCACTCCGAAGCCGATTTTCTCCCGGGTCTCATCGTCGACAGCTACAACGGCTATCTTGCGATTCAGATCAACACCCTGGGAATGGAACGGCTGCGCGCCCCGATCATCGATGCCCTCCGAAAGGTCCTCAACCCCATCGGCATCATTGACAAATCCGATGCCAAAGTACGCGCCAAAGAGGGACTCGAGACCCGTAATGGCGTCATTTCCGGTACGGTTCCCGAAACCGTTACGATCACTGAAAACGGGATCAAATTCAGCGTCAACCTTCACGAAGGGCAAAAAACGGGCTTCTACCTCGACCAACGCCGTAACCGTCGTATCAGTGCGGAATATGTCGGCGAGGGGATGCGTGTTTTGGATGTTTTCTGCAATGCCGGAGGTTTCGGTCTCTACGCCCTGCGCAACGGTGCCGACGTCCGGTTTGTCGATCTCTCCGAACATGCCCTGACGCAAGTCCGGCACAACCTCGAACTCAACGGTTTTCCAGAGTGCGACATCATCCGCCAGGACGCTTTCGATTTCCTGACCCTCGAAAAAACGACGCCGAACCGCTATGACGCGGTTTTCCTCGACCCTCCCCCGTTTGCCAAAACGAAAAAAGAGGCCGAGGGGGCAATCAAGGGGTTCAAATTTCTTTTTTCGGCGGGCCTGTCGTTGACCAAACCGGGGGGGATCGTCGCACTCTACTCCTGCTCGCACCATATCGGAGAAGACACCCTCCTCGAGATCGCCCGCGAAGCTTCCGCCAAGGCGGGGGTCCCGTTGGAGGTTCTGGAGCTTCAGCGCGCAGACAATGATCATCCCTACATTCTCAATATCCCGAATTCCGCCTATCTCAGCGGAATCATCGTTCGTAAAACCGTATTATAGGAGTCATGATGGAACAACTCGTAACCGTACAAAAATACGCCGCAATGCACCGCCTGAGCATCCATACCGTCATCAAAAAGACGATGAACGGTGAGCTCAAAAGCGTCGAAAAAGAAGAAGACGGCAAAAAAACGACCTACATTCTCCTCTCATCCCAGCCCCATGCCCCGGTTCAAGTGTCCGAGTCTCCCGCACCCTCCGATCCTGTCGACGAAGAAATCGATTATAAAAAAGCGTACGAAGACCTTCACACCGAATACCTGATTCTCAAAACGCGCTACGAAAAACTTCTTGCCGCTTCCTCTGACTCCGGGCACTAAGTCTCAGGAGGGGGTGCGTTCATTCCCCTGCATCGTATCGATGTAGCCGCATACGTCCGTATTGTCGTTACAGGGAGGGTTCGAAGCGCTTTTTTCGAAATCGGCCAGATTGGCCGAAACGAAATTCCAGTTGACCCGTTTCCACCACCCTTCCAGATAGTCGGGACGCGCATTGCGGTAGTCGATGTAATAGGCGTGTTCCCATACGTCGCAGGTCAGAAGCGGTGTTTCTCCCTGTCGTAGGGGGGTATCGGCGTTGGAGGTCGTCCGCAGCTCGAGCCGCCCCTCCTTTGTCATCACCAGCCAGGTCCATCCCGATCCGAACAGCCCTATCGCCGCATTCACAAAAGCCTCTTTGAAACGCTCGGCCGATCCGAAATCGCGTTCGATCAACGCGCTCAGACGTGCCGAGGGTTCGGTCACAGAACCGCTAAGCCCTTTCCAGTAAAAATCGTGGTTGTATACCTGTGCGGCATTGTTGAATACAGGACCTGTGGCATTTTGAATAATCTGTTCGAGATTCATCGATTCGTATTCGGTGCCGGCGATAAGGGCATTGAGCTTGTTGACGTACGCGGCATGGTGCTTGCCGTAATGGTATGAAAGCGTTTCGGCGGAAATAGAAGGTTCGAGCGACGAAGGCTCGAAAGGGAGTTTCATCAATTCGTGAAGCATGGGAAACCTCCTGAAACGAAAGTATCATCCATCATCTTAGCCTACGAGGCTGAAAGAATCCCAACGCCGTTTCGATCCGAGGCAAGCTTCAGGCAAGGTTCAGCGGTACGGTCCGCTTCATCCCCCGCCGACAAAATCGAGCAGTTCGACTGTATCCCCTTCGTGCAAAACGGCGCTGTTCCACCCGTCTTGCTTCACGATCTGCATGTTCACCGCCGCAGCCATCACTTTGGCCTCGATGCCGAGCGAACGGATCAGTTCCAAAAGGGTCGTATTTTCGGAAACCTCACGGGTTTCGCCGTTTACTTTGATGTGCATACTCTCTCCTACATCGACATTTTTATGAGTTGGGCGATCTGGAAAAACTCCTTGGCGATCGCGAAATCGTACGCCGTTGCCCCGTCGTTGTTTTTAAGATGGGGATCGGCTTTGGCTTTAAGGAGAAAATCGACGATTTTCTCATTCCCGCTGAACGCCGCCTGGTGCAGGGGGGTGATGCCGTCTTTATTGGCCAGATTCACGTCCGCGCCGCGCAGGACGACGAACGTCACGAGGTCGAGGTCTTTTTTCTTGACCGCCAGGATGAGCGGCGTGTTGCCGTTGTTATCCTGAAAATTGATATCGGCTCCGCATTCGAGCAGGTAGGCGGCCATTTTGGTGTCTGAGAGCTTGATCGCGACGTGCAGGGCACTCAGTCCCGCGGCATTGGCTTCGTCGACCTTGTGTCCCGCCCGGATATGGCGTTCCATCGACTGCCGGTCTCCATCGAACGCCGCATCGTGCAGCACTCCCGCGCCGGCGGATGCCGCTAGCACGAAAAACGGGATTATCCACCGCATCATCGTTTCTTATTCCTTTACGAACCGTATCATTTTGAACCGTTCCCCCATCAGCGAAGGGGTAATGAGTATTTTGGCTTTTTCGAGCTCTTGTTTGTAGATCGCTTCGCCGGCGCGTTCCTTGAGGATCGCAAGCAGATCGAGAATCCCCATCTCCACGAGCGCCACAAGCTGCGTCGCATACTGGGCGCAAACGACGCCTTCGTTTTCAAACGCCTCTTTTACGTGGGTGAAATTGACGTCGTAGGTGATGTCGCTTCGGCCGAACGCTTCATTCATGTCGAGCGCTTCGTCAAAGAGCGGGTAGACCTGGTGTTCACGATAGACGCGGATCGAAAAATCGCTTCGCGCCTGCAATTCGCCGTAATCGAAACTGACGAATTCGAAACGTTCCGCCGCCTTGCGCATCGCCTGAGCAAACGACTCGTATCCTCGCGCAATTTCGCCCCGATCCTGCTTATATTTTTCGGCCAGCTCCGTTATTTCAGGATCGTCGATGTCGAAGAGGACTTTCCCCTCTTCGACGCGGCCCGTTTTCCCTTTGTAAAACAATTCGCAGGGAAACGCGTCGAAAATCTCGTTCGCGACGAAAAAGGCGCACCGTTCGGAGACTTCCGTCAAATCGCCGTAGTGTTCGAGCTTCACCGCGTTGCCGAACGATTCGTCGAAATAATTTTGCTGCGCCGTTCGAAGCGCTTCGAACCGTTCGACGATTCCGAACCGAAGCGTCTGCAGAAGCTGCGGACGCAGCGTATGGATGAATTCGATGATATCGGCGAGCAGGTAGCCGTGATGGGCGCCGATTTCACAGATCAGCGCGTCGCTTCGCAAAAACCCCTCGTCGATGCGTCGGACGATGTGATTGGCGATCGTTCCCCCGAAGAACTTGGAGGTACTCACCGCCGTATAGAAATCCCCTTTTTTGCCGATCGGGCGGTACGAGGCGTAATACCCCTGTTCTCCGTACAGCCACTCTTGCATATAGTCGCTAAAACGCACGAATAGCCTTAGAGGGACGCCATCGCTTTTTCAAGACGCGCGAACCCTTCGTCAATGTCCGCTTTGGTGATCGTCAGCGGCGGCAGGAAACGGAGGGTATTGCGTCCGGCTTTGAGGACGAGTACCCCCGCCTCACGCGCGGCGTTGATGATTTTGGAGAGGGTGTCCCCGTCGGCCACTCTAAGCCCCCGCATCATGCCAAGTCCCACGTGTTCGAGGAAAATGGCCGGATGAGCGGCGGCAAAGCGGGCCAGCGACTCTTCGAAATAGATCAGCATATGATCAAGTTCCCCGCTTTGCTTGAGTTCGGAGAGGATGTCGAGCACCTCGTTCGCCGCTGCGGTGGAGAGATAATTGCCGCCGAACGTCGAGCCGTGGTCGCCGGGGGCGAAAATATCTTTTTTGCTCGTCATCACCACGCCGATCGGTACGCCCCCGCCCAGCCCTTTGGCCAGTGTGATCACGTCGGGTTCGATTCCGTAGAGGTTCGACGCCAGAAACTCGCCCGTGCGGTAAATACCCGTCTGCACTTCGTCGACCATCAGCAAAATATCGCGCGATTTGAGCAGCGCGGCCAGTGCCTGGACTTTCTGGCGATCCTGCGGTTGCACGCCCCCTTCCCCCTGCACCAGTTCGATCATGACCGCGACAGTATGATCGTCCAGCAACGATTCGATCTCATCGATGTTTTTGGCATACACGAAACCGTCGGGAAACGGCCCGAAATAGTTGTGCATCGATTCCTGACCCGTCGCTTTGAGCGCCGTGATCGTCCGGCCGTGGAACGAATGCTGCAGCGTGATGATTTTGTACCGTTTGGGCTGACCGTTTTCCTCACCGTATTTGCGGGCAATTTTGATCGCCCCCTCGTTCGCCTCGGCACCGCTGTTTCCGAAAAAACATTTCATGTCGTATCCGCTTTGCTCGACGATCCGGCGGGCACATTCGGCCTGCGGTTCGATCAGGTAAAGGTTCGAGACATGGATGATCCGCGACGCCTGCTCGCAGATCGCTTTGGTAAGGCGGTCATTGCCATGGCCGACGCTGCATACCGCGATCCCCGCGGCAAAATCGACGTATTCTTTCCCTTCACTGTCGACGAGGAGGGCATTCATCCCTTTCACAAAACTGACGTTCTGGCGCCCATAGGTGGGCAATACATAATTTTCAAAATTTTTTGTCATAACGTTTCAACCTTTAGTGTGTGTTCTTGATAGACGGCGCATTCCCCCTCGTAGCTCAACCACGCGGGCGTCAGGACGTTCACATCGGGTGTCCCCGAATAAATCAGGACGCAATCTTTCCGAAGCCGCCCGTCCCACGCGACTTCCATTTCGACGCTCCCCGAGGGGGAGGAGAGACGAACCCGCCTCCCCTCTTCGAACCCCGCATCGGGATGGAAAAAAGCGGCCGATTCGCGGTAGAACTGCGAATTGAGCCCTTTGGGATGCTTGGGGGTGATGAGATGAAACCCTTCCCTTTCCTCGAGCCTCGCCTCAACCTCGTCGGGAAAAACGAATTCCCCCTCTTCAAACCCCTCCGAATACGGGATATCGGGGATGGAGGAGCGGTATGTCACCCCTTCGCGTTCGATTGCCTGATCGCGGAAATGCTCCAGATACTCCTCTTCCCCCAGAAGGGGAAAGCCGAACGTATCGCACAGCCTTCGGGCCACTTCATACTCGCCGATCCCGATATCGCTTTGGTGGATTTTGCGCATCTCCTGCAGCGTGTAGTCTCCGTACGAACTGCGGAAATCGTTTTTTTCGAGAAAACTCTTTGCCGGAATCACCAGATCCGAAGCGCGGGAAGTTTCGTTTTCGTACAACCCGAAATAGACACGGAACCCCGCCTGTGAAAACGATTGACGTACCCGGTTGGAGTCGGGCATCTGGGCAAGGGGGTTCGCTCCCTGAACGAAAACGCAATTATACTTCGAAAAATCGACGGTAGGCTTCGAAACCTTTTTGGCAATGCTCCGAAACGGGGAATCGACCCCCACCGATGAATCCCCCAGAAAGCTGACGCCGCACCCCTCTTTGCCGAACAGCCCCATCACCGCCCCAAACGCGTCGATGGCACGAAGCACCTCGGCGCCGTTTCGGTATTTCTGCACCCCGGCACCGACGAGAATCGCCGTTCTTTTCCCCTGAATGAGCGAGAGCATATCGCCGATCTGCCCCAGGGATACATCAATCGCATCGAGGGTCGCCTTGATACGGATGCTTTGGGTAAGTTCGTAAAACTCCTCGACGTCGCCCGCATGTTCTTCCAGCCATTCCCGGTCGTGAGAACCTTCGATGATCGCGAAACGGCTCAGCAGCAGTGCCAGGTGCAAATCGCCCCGTGGCTTGATTTTTATGTGCAGATCGGCTTTCCGGGCCAGTTCCGTCTCGACCGGATCGATCACGATCAGCGTCTTGGCGTTCAAAAACGGCAAAAGATGCGAATGGGTCGCATGAGGATTGCGTCCCCACACGACCACCGCTTCGGCATGTGCGATCATCTGGGGGGAAAGGACGTAGTTGCGTCCGCGTCCCGTTTCGATACCGGCGGCACCGGCACCGTCGCACAGCGATCCGGAGGTACCGACCGCGTCGTAGTGGGCAAAAAAATGTTCGACGCTGCGCTGCATCAGAGCCACATTGCCGCTTCCTCGGTAATAGAGCACTTCGCGCGGTTTACTCTCCTCAAGCCGCTTTTCCAACGCCCTCAGTGCTTCGTCCATGCTCACTTCCCGGCCGTGAAGGCGGGGGGCGGGAATTCGGGGATACTCGCCGTAATGGTTGAGATTCGGGCACAGGTATCCGCGGGTGATCGGATGGGTCTTATCCCCTTTGGGCATCCCGTTTTCATCAATAACGATTCGACAGGCGTCGTAACAATCCAGAGGACAGGCAGTCGTTTTCATCTTTCAAGGTTCCCGGCATGGCGCGCCGCGACGGCACGCTGCGTTCTTCTTTCACAGGGATTTAAGCGTATTTTACACTGCCCCCCCTTGCATTAAGTAAAAAAAAACGATGAATTTCGATATGATTAAGGGATTAAAAACAAATGGGGAAATAATGTCTCTTTTAGAACATGTCGATGCCGCAACCAACCTGGCAAAAAACAACGAAGTCCAACTGCTCGTTTTTAAAATCGACGATGCGCCCGAATCGCCCTATTATGCGATCAATGTATTCAAAACGCGTGAAGTCGTCGAAGCCAAACGCCATTACCTCACGCAGATCCCCGGGGCCCATCCGCTGCTGGAAGGGACGATCGTTCTGCGCGAGCTTCAGATTCCGATTCTCAACCTGCCCAAATGGCTGGACGTCGAACTGAGCGAAGAAAAACGCAAAGCATCCAATCTCCTGATCTGCGACTTCAACGGCATTATCATCGGCATCCGGATCATGTACGCCTACCGCGTCGTCAAAAAAAACTGGAACGAAATGCACGCCCCGGACAGCTACCGGATGGGAGAAGACGGTCTTGTCATCAATGACACCCGCCTCGACGACGGCAGCCTGTGCCTCGTACTCGATTACGAAAAGCTTCTCGCCGATGTCATCCCCCAGGCGATGGTCAACGTCGACCAGGCCGCGGCAAGCATCAAAAACCTCCCGCTTCCCGAAAAACTCAAACACGGCACGGTTCTCATCGCCGAAGATTCCAAAACGGCGCAGCGGCATCTCCGCCAGATTTTCGAACACGCCCACGTCGGCTATCAGATCTTCAACAACGGAAAAGACCTGGTCAACTACATTGCCAAACACCCCGACCCTTCATCCATTCCGGCGATCATTACCGATATCGAAATGCCCGAAATGTCAGGGTTCACGGTCATCCAAAGACTCAAGGGCAACCCTTCGACCAAGGCGATCCCCATCATCGTCAACAGCTCCATGACGGGTGAAAACAACAAACGCGAAGCGGCAAGTCTCGGAGCCGACGGCTTTATCGACAAAACCAAAAGCGAAAACATTCTCAGCCTCATCATCGAAAAAATGGGACCGTCAAAAAACAATCTTCTCCCCCGCTAAGGGCGGGCCCCTCTTCCTCGCTTTTCAAATGCATTGCTATTGTATTGCCCGGTTTTAAGTACGGAGAGATCCGCAGGCGTCAAGCCGGCTACACTGCCGATGGAAATATTGTACGGAAAGAAAACAGTGGATGATCGGGGAGAGGAACTCCCCCCTTATGTGAAACAGTGAAGCGGATTATTTGAAAAGAGCGATCATGACACCCGCGGCAACCGCCGAACCGATAACACCGGCTACGTTCGGTCCCATCGCGTGCATGAGAAGCATATTCGTAGGATCTTCTTTCATACCCTCTTTGTGTGAAACACGTGCCGCCATCGGTACGGCGGAAACACCGGCCGAACCGATCAGCGGATTGATTTTCTCTTTGCTGAAAAGGTTCATGAATTTCGCCATCAGAACCCCGGCGGCCGTCCCTGCGGAGAAGGCCAACAAACCGAGCATCAAAATCGCCAGCGTATCGACAACCAGGAACTGATCGGAGGCCAGTTTGGACCCGACGCCCAGCCCGAGGAAAATCGTAACGATGTTGATCAGGGCGTTTTGCATCGTGTCGCTCAGACGATCGACCACTCCGGTCTCTTTAAAGAAATTACCGAGCGCAAACGCACCGACCAGCGGAGCGGCATCCGGAAGAATCAACACGACCAGCATCAACACGATAATCGGGAAAATCAGCTTTTCCAGACGCGTCACGTGACGCAATGTTTTCATTTTGATTTTACGCTCTTCGGGAGTCGTCAACGCACGCATAATCGGAGGCTGGATGATCGGTACCAGGGCCATGTACGAATACGATGCGACCGCGATTGCCCCGAGCAGTTCCGGTGCCAAAGCCGAAGCGATAAAGATCGACGTCGGGCCGTCGGCTCCGCCGATGATACTGATCGCCGCCGATTGCTGCAGCGTGAAATCGAAAACCGTCGTATACTGGCTCAGCGCGTATGCACCGACGAGTGTTCCGAAAATACCGAACTGTGCCGCACCGCCCAGAAGCGAAAGCTTCGGATTCGCAAGCAAAGGCCCGAAATCGGTCATCGCACCGACTCCCATGAAGATCAGGAGCGGAAACAGACCGCTGGAGATCCCCATGCTGTAGATGATTCCCAAAAATCCTTCCGGCCCTGCAATGTTCGCGATCGGAATATTGGCCAAAAGGCCTCCGAACGCGATCGGCAGCAGCAGTAAAGGCTCGAAACCTTTGGCAATTGCCAGGTAAAAGAGGATAAACGTCACAAAGAACATGATCGTACGGCCCCATGTCTGGTGGAAATCGCTCATCGGTTCGCCGTGCGCGGTCAAAACACCCTCTTTGGGATTGAGCAGGGCATTGATGCCGGTCGTCTGATAAAAGCTATCGAGCATCTCGCCTGCCGACATCGGCTGATACGTCTCTTCACGGTGGGTACTGACCGCCGCATGAGCCGTCGCGTTGTTTTCTACCGCTGCCGCCGCAGGGGCGGCATTTGATGCCATGCCTGCGGTCGCGAACGTCCAAACGGCGATCAAAGAAAATAGAAGTTTTTTCATCCGTCACTTATCCTATGATGGCGAGCGCTTGGCCCTCGACCACTTTGTCGTTCGGGCGGACAAGGATGCTTTGAACCACACCGTTGCACGGAGCGACGATGTCGACTTCCATTTTCATCGATTCGAGGATCATGATTTTGTCCCCTTCGTTGACAGCCGTACCGGCTTCCGCGATAATTTTCCACACCGCACCCGGCAGCATGGCGCGCACTTCGGCACCTTCCTGGACCGGCAGCTCGTCGCGCGCTTCGGCTGCGGTAGCCACATGAGGGACAACCTGAACGTCGACGTTGCCCGCAGCGATTTGAACGTTGTATTTTTGACCGTCTACGACAACAGTATAGTTTCCGGTAGCGTTTGACATTTTTTTGGTTCCTTCTGATTTGATTGGTGTTGGCACATGACCCGCAGGCACTACGGCTTCGGGAATGTTTTTACGGACGTTGACCTCTGCGTTTCCTTTGAGGAACGAGATCCCCTTTTCATCGCATGACGCAGCAATGAAAATATTTTCGTCATTGACGGCGATCCCTTCGTCTTCCAGACGTTTCGTCCAGAACGCGATCGATTTCGTCTCGTCTTTGTCGGCCAGATCGATGGCGTTTTCAGTCGTCGGCTCGAGTCCGAGCTGTTCTGATGCGATCTTGACGATCTCGGCATCCGGAGCAACCGGAGTTTTTCCGAAATACCCAAGAACCATCCGTCCGTATCCCGGAGCGATTTTTTTCCAAGGTCCCATCAGCGCGTTGTTCAGCGCCTGCTGGAAATAGAACTGGGAGACCGGCGTAACCGAAGTGCCGTATCCCCCTTTTTCGACCACTTCGCGCATCGCGCGGATCACTTCGGGGTAGCGGTTCAGGATATTGTTGTCGCGCATCATCTGCGTATTGGCCGTAAGCGCGCCTCCGGGCATCGGAGAGAACGGGATCAGAGGCGATACCTGCGTCGCTTCGGGCGGCATGAAATAGTCTTTGAGGCAGTCGGTGAGGACATCCTCGTATTTGAGGATTTTCTCGAGTTCAAGCCCGCCGAGATCGAAGTTTTTCCCTTTGACCGCATGCAGCATCGTCAGGATATCGGGCTGCGACGTACCGCCGCTGACCGGAGCCGCGGCAAGATCGATACCGTCTACGCCCGCTTCGAGCGCCGCCATGTAGCACGCGACGCTGACCCCTGCCGTTTCATGCGTGTGCAGACGCAGATGGGTCCCTTCCGGAACGAGACGGCGTGCCATCTGGATCGTCTCATACACTTTTTGCGGGCTAGAAGTACCGCTGGCATCTTTGAAACAGATCGAATCGTACGGGATTCCCGAATCGAGGATCGCGCGCAGGGTTTTCTCGTAAAACGCGCCGTCGTGGGCACCGACGCACCCCGGAGGAAGATCCATCATCGTAACGACGACTTCGTGCTTCAAACCGTGATGAACGATCCGTTCTGCGGAGTATTTGAGGTTCTCGACGTCGTTTAGGGCATCGAAATTGCGAATCGTGGTCGTTCCGTGTTTTTTGAACATTTTGGCGTGGAGGTCGACCATCTCACGGCTTCCCGTATCGAGCATCACCGTATTGACGCCGCGTGCGAGGGTCTGGAGATTGGCATCGGGTCCGACGATGGCGCGAAAACGGTCCATCATGTCAAACGCGTTTTCGTTCAGGTAAAAGAAAAGACTTTGAAAGCGTGCGCCGCCACCGAATTCGAAATGGCGGATTCCCGCTTCTTTCGCCGCTTCGACTGCGGGGAAGAAATCTTCCATGAGAACGCGTCCGCCGAAAACCGACTGGAATCCGTCGCGGAACGTCGTATCCATGATATCAATGTATTTTTTGGCCATTTAGATTCCTAGTTCTGGGTAATTTGATGATGGTGGATCGCGGCGGCTATCGCTGCCACTTTTGCCTTGTCATCACTGCGTTTAGCCTGTGCTCTGGGAGTCGGTTCAGGCGCTTTTGGGGCTTCTGGGAAATATTTGTTGATCATTTTGGACATCAGTACCGTCATGTAGTTCATGATAATCAAGAACAAAAAAACGGTACCCATGCCCAACAACATGATTTTGACGCTTTCGAAAAACACGCGCTTTCCTTTTGTTTGTAATCAAATCGTAACGCGCAGATTTTATCCAAACGATGTTTAAATATTATTTACCGGAATGCGCTTGTGCCGACCGAGTGGAAAAAATGTTACTCTTCGCTATTTTTAAAATTTGATTGGCTACAATCGCGTCATCAAATACACAAAGAGGTGCTCTCATGGATTTAACCAAAATCGGCTACGGCGAAAACCCGGACAAAGTTAAAGCGATCATCGAAATCGCGTGCGGTTCAAACATCAAATACGAAGTGGAAAAAGAGAGCGGCGCACTGGTACTGGATCGTGTAATGCACTCGGCGATGTACTATCCGGCAAACTACGGTTTCGTCAACAAAACCCTCTCCCAGGACGGCGATCCGGCGGATATCCTCATCCTGACCGAATATCCTATGGTTGAGGGATGCGTCACCAACTGCCGCCTTGTGGGTGTGCTTATCATGGAAGACGAAAGCGGCATCGACGAAAAACTCCTCGCGGTCCCGACGTCCAAAATCGATCCGACGTTCGAAGAGATCCAGGATTTGGGCGACATTCCCCAACACACGCTGGCCAAAATCAAAAACTTCTTCGAAACCTACAAAATGCTCGAACCGGGTAAATGGGTCAAAGTCAAAGGGTTTGAAAACAAAGCCGCCGCAACCAAAATCCTTCAAGACGCCATCAACAACTACAAAGAGTAAAGCGTATGATCGATTTTGGCTCCCAGGAAATTTTTGCGTACGCCATTTTCGGGCTGATCCTGAATTTTTTGTTCTCGATCGCCTTTGGCCTCTACCTGAGCAAAAACATCGGAGTCGAAGAGATGATCCTCTCCAAAGGGAACCGGATACAGCCGTGGTGGCTTTCGCTCTCGCTGGCCGTTCCCTACGCCAAAATGGCCATCACCCTCTACCGGGTTGCCATTTTGCAGTTTTACTTTCTCGATCGCGGACTCACCCACAAAGAGTTCTGGATCTATCTGACCAGCAACGATTAAACTCTCTTTTTTAACTACTTATTCTTCTTCTTTAATACACAACGATTTGATCGACGTTTCGTAAAGCCCTTTTTTGAGTTTTTCCGCCGCCGTCTGGGCCCGCTGGAGCTTTGCGTCCCATTCGGGATTGCGGAATGCGGGATCGCGAACGGCCAGACCTTCGCGCAACAGCATCTCGCTGTAGCTTTCAGGGCCGTTCGCGTAGAGGACGCATCCTCCCTGAATCAGCTGGAAATGGTACGACTGACGCGGATGCAGGTGGATAAGCGCGTGTTTTCGGTGTGAAGGATGAGCGCGCCAGTAACGTTCGATCTCTTGTTTGCATGCCTCGGGCTGCGGCGCCTGCGAGACCATTTTTTCCAGTCCGATAATACCGAACGGTTCGCACGAAAAAGGGATGTTTCGATAAAGCATCCGTATTTTTTCGTTCGATTCGATCCGGTCAAGCAGCGCGACGCTGATATCGGCATGCAAAACCGTCGCCGCCAGATGAAAGAGGCTAAAGAGGATAATTTTTGTTTCTTTTTTACTCATCGCAGTGTTTTTGAACTCTTTTTTTGTCTCGTTTAGAAATATTTTTGGGTCTAAACTTAAATCAACAGCCACATTTACAGCATAATAAAACATGTTATAACAGCATTTTCAGCCAAACTTAACGAACGGTTTCCCGCCATACGGTAGCTTACACCAGATTTCTATTAGTTTTTCTTAACTGATTTATTTAAAAATATTACGCAATGGTTACGGCTTTGCTTATACCTTAAAATTTCACATCCAATTTAGGAGGTGCAGATTTTGAGATTTCTTGCCCTGATTGCCTTGCTGGCTGTGTCACTTTTGAGTGACGACGTCATCAACAAAATGACTCCGAAACAACTCTATGTTTTGCAAACGGTACGGGATGTCGCCAAAAGTATTCCCGACAAAAACGGCAGAACGTACGAGAACACGCTCAGCGCCATTTGTCTGACCGAAAGCAGTGCCGGAAAGAATATCATCGGAGATTTCCGAAAGAAAAAATCGATCACGAAAGCATCGCTCGGACCGATGCAGATCCGTATCGCCACCGCCCGCCATGTATCGCAGAACGTTAAAAAGCTACGCTGGCTCAACGATCTCAGCGATGCACAACTGGCAGGACGGCTCCTTGGCGATATCAAACTTTCGGCCAAAATCGCAACCCATTACCTGGTTTTGCTCCAGAACAACCGCAAAGACCATTTCTATGCGATCAGCGGATACAACGGGGGACTTTCCAACCGTCCCTACTACAACCGCGTCATGAAAAACATGGACCTGGTCAACCGTCTCCTCTCGTCGGGCAAAATCTCCTGATCCGTCCGGAGAGGCCCCCTCTTTTCCCCGATTATTAGGTTATAATGCTCCCAGCACTCGCCGGGAGGTCTGCATGAATGATGAAAAGCTCAAAATCGTACTGGCGCTTTTAAGCGGTATTATTTTCAGTCTCGTCTTCATTCTGCTCGCTTTCGTTCTTCCGCTGAAAGAAGACCCCAATCCCAAAACGCTCGATACCCAGCTCAAAAAAATTTCCGAAGGGATCCGAGCCGGAAAACCGCCGCCGCCGCCGAATCAGTAATCCTTTTCTTTGTAACCAGCACCTTTTTTTGGGTTATTTTTAACATCGTTGGTGATACAATTTCGTTCTTAATATTACAAAACGGTTACAAAGGTGTTCCGCATGATTAATCTTTCTACGATTAAGGGCAAACTCATCGCCCTGTTGGTGCTGAGTTTCATCAGTTATATCACGGTCGCATATATGGCATATTCAAACAACAATGATGCCGGTAAAACGATGGAAAGAATGCTTCTGATCGGGGACATGCGCGCGCATGCCAACGGTTCGATGATGGAGCTTCGCGGCTATCAGCTGCTTTACACGGACGATAGACTTCAAGCTTACCGCGAGCGCAATGCCAAATTTGAAAAAGCGACGAAAGACCTGATCGCGATTACACGTTCAAAAGAAAACAAAGAGCGTTTGAACACCATCTTGAAACATCATAAAGAGTGGCAAGCGCTGAACGAGCCCCGCATCCAGATCATCAGCGAAAATGAAAATGACATCCACAGCCTTGAATTCGCTTCGACCGAAGAGGGTAAAAAGCTTCAGGCGATCACCAAACAATCGGCCGAGCTGTACGAACAACTGGTCAAACAGCAGCGGGAATTGATCGATGAAATGTCAAAACGCAACATCGAAACCCTTAATTCCAACGCTGTCTTCATGGAGGTGATCATTTTCATCAGCGCCGCGGTGATGATGGGAGTTTTCTTTTTTATCATTCGTACGATAACCGCATCGATCGGCCGCTTGGAAGAGACAATCGAAGCCGTTGCGCAAAACCGCGACTTTACCCGCAACGTCAAGATCGAAGGGAACGACGAACTGAGCCTGATGAGTGCGAAAATCAACGAACTCGTTAACTTGCTGCGCGATTCGTTCCAGGGGATCCGTTCGACGTCGAGCGAAAACCTCTCGGTATCGGCGGAACTCTCCGCAACGACCCTCTCGATAGGAAAAGCGGCCGAGGAAGAGGCCAAAATCGTCACCCAGACGACCGCCGAATCGGATCAGATGAAAGAGGCGATGAAAGCTTCGGCCCTCGAAGCCCAATCCGTACGGGACAAAGCGCTCAATGCCCGTGAAAACCTCCTCGAAGCCCAGTCGGCACTCCACAACACGATCGAACAGCTCTCGCTCACGGTCCAGATGGAAGGGGAGATCAACGAGCGGCTCAATTCGCTCTCCAACGAAGCGTCCCAGGTCAAACAGGTCCTCACCGTGATCGCCGACATCGCCGACCAGACGAACCTCCTCGCCCTCAATGCCGCGATCGAAGCGGCGCGCGCCGGTGAACACGGCCGGGGCTTCGCCGTCGTCGCCGACGAGGTGCGCAAGCTGGCCGAACGGACCCAGAAAAGTCTGATCGAAACCAATGCGACCGTCAACGTCATCGTCCAGTCGATCAACGACATCACCGATCAGATGAACCACAACACCCAGCGGATCGAAAAACTCGCCGGTGCATCGGCCGAAGTGAGCGATCACACCGAAATCGCCGTCAGCGCGCTGGCCGATACCGTTCAGGCGATCGAGAGACTCTCGGCCGATTCGCAGACCAATGCCGACACGACCGACCGGATTATCCAGAAAATCGAGAACATCAACAAACTTTCGACCTCCAACGCGCGGAGCGTCGAAGAGATCGCCGCGGCCGCCGAGCACCTGCACCAGATGACCGAACGCCTCACCGACC
This sequence comes from Sulfuricurvum sp. IAE1, assembly GCF_004347735.1. Lineage (NCBI taxonomy): Bacteria > Pseudomonadati > Campylobacterota > Epsilonproteobacteria > Campylobacterales > Sulfurimonadaceae > Sulfuricurvum > Sulfuricurvum sp. IAE1. The sequence continues at coordinate 239,261 of NZ_SLTI01000042.1, forward strand.
AGATTTCGGTTTTCCGTACCTGACGTCAGGTACGGGCGAATTCGTCCATCATCCGGATGATCTCCTCGGGAGCGAGGATGTATCCGGCAGCCCCTTTTTCGATTGCCCGCGCGGGCATTCCGAAAACGGGGGAACTCTTTTCGTCCTGACATACCGTCACTCCCCCCTTCGAAGCGATACGTACCATCCCCTCGACTCCGTCATCCCCGATCCCCGTCAACAGAATCGCCAGTATCGATTGACCAGGCCATAAAGCCGCAGCGCTGAAAAACATGTCGTCGACGCTGGGGATGAAGTCGTGGCGTTCACCCCGGTCTCCTTCGAGATGGCGAACGGCCAAACGCCCTTCCCCCCCGTCCGCGGCAAACGTCAGATGGCTTCCGCCGTGCGCGACGACGATCATCCCGCCTTCGAGAAGAAGGCGGTCGGACGATTCGACGACACGGTTCGAGGTGCAGTTCTGGAGTCTTGAAGCAAACGAGCTGCTCAGTCCGGAGGGAAAATGCTGAACGATGCAGATGGGATAGGGGTAATCACCCATCACGCCGCTGATCAGCTTTTCAATCACACCCGGACCGCCTGTGGAAGCGCCGATGAGAACGATCTTGGAAGGGGTCGGACGGTACATCAAAACATCTCAGGAACGCACGGTGTAGTATTTCACACCGTCGGTGTAATGTTCGTTCAATTCGCTCGGGGTGGAATGGATATCGGCATGACCGAAGAAAAAAAGACTCTTTGGCCCTTTGGCCAATGCGCACAACGCCCTGATGGCGGCGTGAACGGTCGGAGGATCGAAATAGATCAGCATGTTACGCGAGAGAAGGTAATCGAATGTCCCCAGTCGCTTCATCTGCGGATCGAAAACGTTCATCGCCTCGAAACGGACATGCGAACGGATCGAATCCCTGATCCGGTATTTCTCCCCTTCGGGATCGAAATAGCGATCGATCAACGTATCGGAGAGGCGGTGAAGCGACCTCTTGCTGTACAGACCGCTTCGCGCCCGTTCGATCGCTTCGGTATTGATATCGATCGAGACGATCTCGATACGGCTCATATCGGCTCCCGCTTCGCTCAGCGCAATGGCGATCGTGTAGGGTTCTTCCCCCGTCGATCCCGGAGCGCACAATATCCGCGCGCCGAAACGGGACGAGGCCGCATGACGTGCGATATACTCGATCTGCCCCATCTCCCGGAAAAAATAGGTTTCGTTGACCGTCAGAAAATTAACCAGCGCTTCCATCACCGGTTCCTCCCGACGCAACGCATTCAAAAGGGAAGCGTACGAAGCATAGCCGCGATCTCTGGCGAAATGGGCCAGCTTGGTCGCGGTAATCGATTTTTTTTGCTCGAAGGTGATCCCCGTTTTTGCCGTAAAGTAGGAAAAAACCTCATCGGGGTTGCTGAAATCTTCGATTACTTCCGCAACCGGCGGTTCGGATTTCGTTTTTTGGGTTCGAAACCATTTCAGCACGGCATCGTCTTTTGGCAGATTTCGGCATCGACAAGGCGGACGAGATTACGTCCTTCGCGTTTGGCCTTGAACAAAGCGCAATCGACGTGGGCGATGTTTTCGTGAACGCTTAGGGTACGGTCCATTTCCCCCACTCCGATACTGATCGTCACCGTCCCGTACGTTTTGAACGGGTGTTCCGCCACCGCCGAACGGAGGTTTTCGGCAACCGATACCGCCTGCTCCAACCCCGTATGCGGCAGGATGACGATAAATTCTTCGCCGCCCCACCGGCCGACGATATCGATGGAACGGACATTCTTCCGGAAGATGCCCGCAAGCTCGCAAAGAACCGTATCTCCCGCCTGGTGGCCGTAGGTGTCGTTGATCGTTTTGAAGTAGTCGATGTCGATCAGCATGACCGAGGTGCGGTATTCCGGATAACGCGAAAGGACCGTTTTCTCTTCGATCAGTCGCTGATCGGTCTTTTGACGGTTGTAAAGCCCCGTCAGTTTGTCGGTGATCGACATCTCACGCAGTTTTGTATTCAGACGCCGAAGATCGTAATAGCGCCATCCGAACATCAGCGATCCGAGTATGATGAACCCGAATGTTTTATAGATAACATCCCGGTCGATCCAGGGGACCTCTTCGACCGTCGACATCCAGCGGTTGTAGATCCCCTGCATCGTCCCCTCGTCGAGATTCCGAACCGATTTTTCGAAAATCGAATGCAAGATCGGCTGATCGCTGCGCGTGGCAACCCGCAATTCGTCTTTTTCGTACAGGCGCGACGAAACTTTGAGAGTGCCGGCGTACTCTTTTTGGACGTAGGAGGTGGCGACTGCCAGGTTGTCGATGTATCCGAACAGCTCCCCCCGCTCGACCATCTCCAGCCCCTCGGTGATCGAGGCGACCTCCACGATCGACACCTCTTTATACTGTTCTCGAAGGCGCCCGAGGGTTGCGTACCCTTTGACCACGCCGATTTTTTTCCCTTTGAGGTCGTTCAGGTTTTCGCTGAAAGGCTTTTCGACCGTGGTCACCAGCACGAGCGGAAAAGTCAGGTAAGGTTCGGTGAAATCGAGGTAGGCCAGCCTTTGGGGCGTCTCCCCCGAGAGGGAAAGGATATCGCACCGACGGGATTTTACGTATTGCAGCGATTGTTCCCACGAAGCGGTTCGAACCAGTTCGATCGGCGTTCCGAGCTTTTTTTCAAAATGGTCCATCACCTCAGCGGCCATACCGATGTGCCTGCCCTCGCGGATCGCTTCGAGCGGATACCATTCGGGATCGACGCACATGAGAATCTTTTTCTTATTCAGCAGATACTCTTTTTCCTCAGGGCTCAGTTCGAGCCCCTTGTCCGAAGCGGCCATGATGTCGTTGAACATAAACCGCCCGAGTTTCTGGTCCGAGCGCAGCAGCCCCGCCTGCGAAAGCTGCTTGAAGGCGCGCACGGTGAGTTCGGGATTGACTTCGCCGACTTTGTAAAAATCGGTCAGCATCAGGTCTTTGGTGACTTTCGCCTCATACAGCAGCGCTTCGCGGGACTTGTTGGTGGCGTATTTGCGCAGGAGGATATCGACGATCTCGTCCGAATGGGCCAGCGCATAGTGCCAGCCGCGGTTCGTCGCCTGGATGAAACGCCGGGTCCGTTCGGTATGCTTCAGAGCTTCGGCGGGGGAGGTGAAGAGGTTGACCGCACTCATCACGAACCCGTAATCGGCGGGGTCGATCGTTTCGTATTCGATCCCCGCCTTATCGAGATAATAGAGTTCGTTGGAGCGGAAAACGCTCATCACGTCGACTTTACCGTTGACGAAATCGTCGACGTGGAACGTATGATCGACGAAACGGGCATTTTTCTCGGTAACCCCGAAATGCCCCAGCATCAGCCCAAGCGTACTGTATTTGAACTCGTCTTTCGTCCCCATGATCGTTTTGCCCACCATTTGCGAAGGCTTCGAAATCCCTTTTCGGGCGACAAAAATAAGCGGCGAGTGCTGGTAGTACGTCCCAAGCAAGACAATCGGTTTCAGACGCCCGGCATCGATGACGATACTGGTGTTGTACAACCCGTACGTCGCTTTGCGGCTGAGGACGTCGGCAACGGTATCGACCCCTTCACGGTATTCGCGCAGCTCGACGTCCAGACCCGCGTCCCGGTAAAACCCTTTCTCTTTGGCCGCGATAAACCCGGCGTATTCGAACTGAAACTTCCACGACATCTGCACCGAAACTTTTTCGAGAGGCACCTGCGCAAACAGGGGTGCCGCCATAATCAAAACGAAAAAAAATAATCTCACCGAATCCCTTGTTATCGTCGTCTGCGTCTATTATCAACACTTTTTTCGATTATACGATAAATGTTGCTTAAATCAGAGAAAAAAACGCCTAAAAATTAATTTTTTTCACTATGGCGGTTTTCTATACCGCTCTTAATCCCCCGGGTGATACAACTATCCGAAGATACCTTACGCAAGGAGACGCTATGAAACGGATTATCGCCATCTACAACGAGCATAAAAACAGCATCCAGTTTTACCTGCGCCATACCCTCGCCCATTTTTCGCCCCGATCCACCGAGGCTAAAGATCTCCGACGGCTGTTCGAAACCGAAAAATCGGCGGAAGTGGTCTATGCCGTCAACACCGCATTTATCCAGTCCACTCCAAGCTACGGCCGGAACTACGTCGATACCGAGCGCGAAGGGGCCGACAAATCGTTTTATTTCCAATGGGTCAGTTTCGACAAGGAATCGATCCACATCAGCAATCCCTATCTCCATCCAATGAACGGACGGCCGACCCTTACGGCGGTCAAACTCGAAGAAGGGCGCTACGTCGTCGCCGATTTCGATATGCTCCGACTCCTCGAATCGCTCCGGCTGATCGAACACAACAGCGCGTTCGAGAAGATCAATAAAGCGGTAATGGGGAGCGGCGGGATTTTACTGGGAAGTGTCGCGGTGTTCTTGATTTTTTACGGCGCGATGATTTTTGTGCGGATGCTCTTTGCACCCCACTCCTCAGAGGAGGTGATGCACGAGATATTCACCTCGATCATCTCGATCACGATCGGACTGGCGATCTATGACCTGGCAAAAACGCTCATCGAAAACGAGGTGCTGTTCAAAAAAATCGATTACGGCAGCAACCTTCAGAGCAAAGTGTTGAGTAAATTCCTCACCTCCATCATTATCGCCCTCTCGATCGAATCGCTGATGGCCGTCTTTAAAATCGTTCTGGACGATTACAGTAAGATCATCAACGCTTTTTATCTCATTACGGGGGTCACCATGCTGATCGTGGGAACGGGGATCTACAACCGCTTCTCCGAACGCAAGCAGAACGAAAACGGTTAAAACCGCTTCTATGGTATCATTAAGACCATGATACAGCTCAAAACCGACGGCCGCGTCAGTATTATCCTCCCCAATACCAACAAGGCGCTTGCCGAAGCGCTCAAAAGCGCTACCCCCGAACAGCTCTCCACCCTCAAAGAGGGGAAAGACGTCAGGTCTCTGCTCGCTTCGGTCTTTCAGGATAAAACCGCCTCGGCCAAATCAGACCAGATGCTCCTCGATATTCTCAAAAACGCTTCGGCGTTCAAGCAGATGGGGAACTTTTCGGACAATCTCGGCATTTTGATCAAGGAACTCAAAAATTTTCCGGAACTCTCCCCCAAAACCGAGTCCCTCGCGCCGTTTTTCAAACAAGCCGCCGCCATCAGCGGCCCGACGCTCCAAACACAGCTGAAAGAAAGCGGCGTCTTTATGGAATCGAAAATCGCCCGGGCACTCGACACCCTTCCTACCCTGAAAAAAACCCTTGAAGCGCTGGAAACCCTCCTCGTGCAGAGCAATCGCCCGCAGATGAAAGAACAGGCGCGTATTCTTGCCGAACTGCTTAAAAGCCCGGTCTTACCGCAAGAGATCCCCGACTCCAAAAGCAGTCCGGAACCGAAATTTTCGCCCGCCCCCAAAGCGGCGGCGGCCTTCTCCGAAACGCTCAGAGGGTTCGTCGAGGGGCTGCGCGCTTCATTGGCCAAAAACGACCTCCTCTACACCAAAGAGACCGCCGTACTGATCGATAAAATCGTCTCCGCCGCCGCGTCGCTGGAACCTCTTGCAACCCCTCCTTCCCCGCAGGCCGCGCAGGAGCTCAAAACCGCTCTCGGCGAGCTCTACGCGCTGCTGCTGCGCAGTACCGACCCTGCGTCCGATACACTGCTTGATTCGATCGAAACGCTTCTGAGGTCGGTACAGTCCCCCTCCGCGACCGAGGGGGCGATCCGAAACGGTATCGAACGGCTGGCCGAAACGTTCAAAGCGCTCCTCGCGTCCGCCGATTCTTCCCTCTCCGAAGCGTTGCCCGCCCTGCTCTCGCAAATCGCCGAATTTGCCGATCCCGAAGCGCTGAACATCGACGGGCTTCTGGATAAGTCACTCAGCGGCGATCTCAAAGCCCGGCTCCTCACCCTCTCCGAGGAGCTGCGGACCTCTCCCGATCCAAAAGCGCCCGAACTGCGCGAGCACGTCGACAAACTCCTCACCCAGATCGATTACCATCAGCTCCTCTCGGGGCTGGGCAGTTCGACGTCGATCTATTTTCCTTTCGCCTGGGAACTGCTCGAAGAGGGTTCGCTGGGGTTTAAAAAAACCGAAGGGAAAAAATTCTATTGCGAGATCAACCTTCGCCTCAAAGAGTACGGAGAACTGAACCTGATGATGGCCCTCTACGACGACACCCAGATCGAAATCCAGGCGCATGCGGAAAATCCCGAGTTCAAAACGCTGCTTGCCGACAACGTATCGGAACTCAGAAGCCTCCTGATCGATGCGGGGCTAACCCCCAGACGGATACGGATCACCGAGATGAAAGAGCCCCTCCTTGCGGCGGGATACCAGGACAACGGAACCGGGCACGATCACGGATTCGAGGTGACCGTATGAAAAAAGCGGTAGCATTGCGCTACGACCGCGAAAAAGAGAACGCGCCGCGCGTCGTCGCCTCGGGCAAAGGGAGCAGTGCCGAGAACATCATCAAAGTCGCCGAACTGCACAACCTGCCGATCCGCCGCGACGAAGACCTCGTCGAACTGCTCAGCAAGGTCGAAATCGACCGCGAAATACCCGAAAAACTCTACGTCGCGGTTGCCGAAGTGTTCCGATTCATCTATGCACTTACCAACAAACCCAAATAATGCTACACTTGCGCCATGAAAACGACACACGAACGATTTTGGGAAACCAAACGGCTGGATGAACTGAACTTTGATGAATGGGAAGCACTCTGCGACGGGTGCGGACTGTGCTGCCTGCACCGCCTCCAGGGCGAAGAAGAGGACGATCCGATCCTCACGACGCGGGTCGTCTGCCGATGCTACGATCTAGCGCGCGGATGCTGCGGCGACTACGCGAACCGCTTCGAGCGGGTCGAAGGGTGTACGCAGCTGACCGTAGAGCGGGCCGCCGAATTCGACTGGCTCCCCGAAACGTGTGCCTACCGTCTCCGTCATCACGGATTGCCGCTTCCCTCCTGGCACCCTCTCATCAGCGGTTCGCCCCAAGGGGCGAAACAACACGGCGTCCCGGCGCTCGGGGCCGTCCTCGAAACCGACGAGATCGATCTCGAAGAGTACATTATCGACTGATTATTCCGCCCCGAAACGGACGAAGATTTCCCGGATTTCCGCTTCGCTTCCGACGAACAGATCGACCAATACGGGATCGAAATGTTCCCCTTTTTCACGGATGATCAGCGCCATCGCCTCTTCGAAGCTCCACGCTTTTTTATAGGGACGGACCGAGGTGAGCGCATCGAATACGTCGGCAATCGCAACGATCCGGCCATAGAGCGGTATCTCTTCGCCCTTTAGGCCGTAGGGGTATCCCGTACCGTTGTATTTTTCATGATGGGAACGGGCGATCACCGCCCCCGCGGCGAGATAGGGGTTCTGGGCATCGGCGAGAATCTCGTAGCCGACGTCGCTGTGGGCTTTCATCCGCTCAAATTCCCCTTCATCGAGTTTGCCGGGTTTGAGGAGCACCGCATCCTCGATCCCCACTTTCCCTATGTCGTGCAGCGGGGCGGCGTAAAAGATAAGCTCCTGTTCCTCTTCGTCCAGTCCGCAGAGGCGCGCGAGCATTTTCGAGTAATGGGCCACGCGGGCGATGTGCGACCCGGTTTCGGGATCTTTGTATTCGGCGGTTCGGGAGAGGATCCGGAGTGCTTCGTGCTCGCGTTCTTTGAGCGCTTCGCGCGAACGCTCCTCGATACGGAGAATGTGGATGTTTTTGACGCGGAGTTTGACTTCGGTCTGCGAATAAGGCTTGATCAGAAAATCGTTGACCCCTTTGGCAAACGCCTGTTCGCGGACCGATTCTTCCTCGTTTCCGGTGATCATGATGCTCTTGATTTTGGGCTGGAGTTCTTTGGCCTTTTCCAGAAGTCCGATCCCGTCAAGGCCGGGCATGTTAAAATCGGTCATCAGCAGATCGGCTTCGTTCTCGCGGAGATATTCCAGGGCGGCGAAGGGGTTGTCGAATACACGGGGATCGTATCCTTCCTGCCGCACGATCACTTCGAGCAGCATCAGGTTAACCGACTCGTCATCGACAATGACGATTTTCATTCCGCTGTTCACCCGTTCCCCTTTGGCGGATCGGCCCGCATGATGAGCGGCCGGCCTTTTTGTATCGGGATATTATAGCGCCGATCGGCGCCGATCGGGCTTTTACGTATTATTTAAACGTCGAAATGCCGACAAACTCTAAGCGCGGAACCGCCCGAGGTTGTTGTTGAGCGTTTCGGCAATGCCGTGGAGATGCTCGGCCGTGGTCGCGATCTCCTCGACGCTGCGGGTATTCCCCCGGGCGAGTTCGGTAATCGCCGAGAGCCTTTGGGCGATTCCCTGCACCTCTTTCGTACTTGCATCGGCTTCTTCGACCAGTTTGGCAATCGCCCGGGTCGTGTGCGAAACCACCTCGGCCGTCTGGGTGATCTTCTCGCCCACCGTCTGGGATTTTTCCCCCACCTGCTCGATTTTTTTGGCGTTTTGCCCCATCTGTACCGATGCTTCCTCGATGGAGGAGACGATCATGCTCACCGTCGCGTCGGTCTGCGTCAGGCTTCCCTGCGTCCGCTCCGCCAGTTTGCGCACCTCGTCGGCGACGACCGCGAACCCGCGCCCGTGTTCGCCGGCCCGCGCCGCCTCGATCGCGGCGTTGAGCGCAAGGAGGTTCGTCTGGTCGGCGATCTCTCCGATCACCGAGAGGACCTCGCGGATCTGGCGGGCGTTGGCGGTCAGTTCATGGAGCTTGCGGGCAAACTCGGCCTCGACTTCCACGCTGTCGCGGATCATATCGATCATTGCGGAGAGTTCGTGCCGCGACTCCCCGAGCATCCGGCTGGCACCTTCGACTTCGGCGGAGGTCGCTTCGTTCTCTTGTTTGGAGCGGACCAGATGGGCGATCACCTGCTCGGCACTCTGGTGGATCGCGTCGATCTGCACCGACTCGTCCTCCATCCGCCGGCCGATCGCCAGCGAAGTCTGCGACAGCTCCGTCGCGACCGAGGCGTTCTCCTCGGCGGCGCGCTTGGCACTTTGGACCGTGGTCTGCGCCGCGGCGATAAACGCATTGATCGAATGGGCCGTGCGGGCAGGTTCGTCGTTGCCTTTGATGTCGAGCCGTTTGGTCAGATCGCCGTCCCCTCCGGCGAGTTCGCTCGCCATCGCCTCCATCGTCGAAAGTTTCCCGCCCACCGAACGCTGGATGGCGAGCAGTCCCGCTACGATCAGGGCGATCAGCACCGCGACCGCCGAGCCTTTTTGGAGCGCAAGTTCGCGAAACTCCGCGTCCACGTCATCGATGTAGACGCCGCTTCCCGCGATCCATCCCCACGGCTCGTACAAACGGACGAACGTCAGTTTCGGCTGGGGCTCTTCGCTGCCGGGTTTGGGCCAAAGGTACGACACGTACCCCTCTTTATCGTTTTTGGCCGTCTCGGCGAATTCGACGAACAGCGCTTTCCCCTCGGGGTCCTTGATCCCCGAGAGGTCGGTGTTGTCCAGCTTCGGCTTGATCGGGTGCATCACCCCCCGAACCTCGGTGTCGAGGATGAAAAAATACTCTTCCCCGCGGTAGCGGAGGTTTTTGACGTGTTCTTTCGCCGCGGCCTGCGCCTCTTCGAGGCTCATCCGCCCCGCTTTGGCCTCGCCGTCATAATAGGCGAACAACGAACTGACGGTATCGATTTGCGTCGTCAGCATCGTTTTTTTCGCGTTCATCAGTTCCTCTTTCGTCGAAAGCAGTGACTGTATCGCCACAACGATAAAAGCGAGGGAGACGAACCACGAAACCAGCGTCAGTTTGGTCTTGATCGTTAAACGGTCCATAAAAATTATCCCCTTTCCTGTCAAAAATCTCAAAAACCCTCCGGCAGACCGGAGGGCTGTCATAAGGGGGAATTATACGACCGCACCGTAGCGCAAACGTAGCAAAACCTCCCGAAACGGACATAAACGCCCCTTTTTTATCACCATAATCTCTCATTTTGGTTATCATGATCGTCATATATTTTTTCGAAAGGGAGTGCGATGGACGGGAACCGTTTCCTCGTGGAGCATCTGATTGCCAACGGCTCACTCAGCTCCCCCCGCCTCATCGACGCTTTTTTGCGCTGCGACCGGGTCCGTTTCGTCCCCGAAACGCTCTGTAACAGCGCCTATGGCGATTATCCCCTCCAGATCGGCGAAGGGCAGACCATTTCGCAGCCCACGACGGTGGCGATCATGCTCGAACTGCTCGATCCGCGCCCCGGGGACAGAGTCCTCGACATCGGATCGGGATCGGGATGGACGACGGCGCTGATCGCCTGTGCGGTGGGGGAAACGGGATTCGTCGAAGGGGTCGAACGGCTGGAGCGGCTTGTGGCGTACGGACGCCGGAACCTCCTCAGATCGGGGGTGAAAAACGCCTCGATCGAGCCCGCCAAACCCGCCGTACTCGGTAAACCCGGAGAACTCTACGACCGCATTCTCGTCTCGGCCTGCGCCCCGAAAATGCCGCGTGAACTCCTTGAGCAGCTCAAAATAGGCGGAAAACTGGTTATGCCCGTCCGCGACAGCGTCTGGCGGATCACGAAACTCGAACAGGGAAAAGTGGACGCGTACGAAGTGCCGGGATTCCGGTTTGTTCCGCTGGTGGTCGTCTGAATAAAATTAGGGGGATTGTCTTCTCTTGAGGAAAAAGGGGTGGAGCGGGAAACGAGACTCGAACTCGCGACATTCAGCTTGGAAGGCTGACGCTCTAGCCAACTGAGCTACTCCCGCATCACGGGTGAAAGTATAACCCGCGTTGGCTTAAGCGACGATTTATCAGTGGACGGGAATGTACGAATACCCCTCATTCTGCCATTTAACCAGCCCGATCATCGCCGAGGGGATCGGCGTCACGAACGGGTAAATATCCTGCGTCAGGATCCCTTTACGGTGCATGCCGCTCTGGCATACCTCGAGCGTAATCGCGTACTTTTTGCGCATCGCCTCGAGCTTCGCCAGGATCATTTCCTGATCGGCGGCGAGTTTTTCATCCACCCCGTACTGGGTGTTTTCGAGATTTTTGACGAAATATTTATACACTTCGCCGTGGATGATGACGGCGATTTCGACCCGTTCCCCCCGCGCGGTAAAATAATCGGCGGTCGAGGGAACGCCGCCGAAAAACCGCGTCATCAGCGTCGACGTCTCCCCCGTCGTAAGATCGACCACGAACTTTTTGGTTCCGCCGTACGCGAGTGAAACCGCGCACACAAGGATCAACAGCGCTTTACGCATATTCGGCTCCCGCAATTATAAAATTATTCGATTGTATCATGCCACTCAAGTGTAAAAATAACGTAAAAATTATCCGAAGCGGTATAATAAAGCCATGAATGCACCGCCGCGCCTGTTTCTTGCCGTCCCCGCCCTCCTCGAAAATTACGCGGGGATTTGCGACCGTTTTTCGGGGATACTGGAGGGGCGCTGGCGCGACGAAGCGGGGCTGCACGCCACGATCGCTTTTCTGGGAGACCGCTTCTCCCCTGCCCGCGTGATCGACACGGTGGAGGGGATCGATCGTTCGTTCGACATGTCGAGACTGGAGAAGTGGGATTATTTCTCCCGCGCACGCGTTTTCGTCGCGACGACGCACAACCCTTCGCTTCAGGGGCTGTATGAGCGCCTCGCGCCGCTGCTGGAGCTCCCCCCTGCCCGTCTCTCCCCCCACGTCACCCTGATGCGCGTCAAGCGCTTTTCCGATCCCGATGCCTTCGCGCAGACCTGCGCGCGGTTTCCCCCCTCCGGAGGGCTACTGGGCGAAATCGTCCTTTACGAAAGCCGCCTCCGCTCCGAGGGGGCCCTCTACGTCCCCCTGCACCGATGGGAGAGTTAGGATATAATTGCATGCAAAAAAGCGCTACGATGACCATCCAAAGAGTCCCTTTCGGCCACACCGACCCGTCGAAAAAAAATGCCGTTTTCCTTGCCATCTACGTCGACGAAATCTCCCCGTGGAAATACTTTAACGACGACATCCGGCATCTCAAATGCCCCGCGTTCATCATGATCGACCGCTGGGACGGACGGATGGGGTTCCCCGGCGGAACGGTCAACGAAGGAGAAAGCCTCATCGACGCCCTCGTGCGCGAGATCAAAGAAGAGATCGGCATCACGGTCAAACCCGATCAGGTCCACCCGATCGTCAGCCACGAAACCCGCCTCGTCACCCACCTCTACGGCCTGCGGGTGCTCGAAGCCGAATTTCTCCACATCTACTACCACATCCTCAACAACTTTTCGCGCTCGATCCTCCTGCACGCCTACGAAGAGGGGGACGAATCGCACTTCATGTCCGAGATTACGGGGATCAAAATCGTCCCCGTCGTCTCGCACGATGGGAAAGGGATCAATAAATTCGTCGAAAACGCGTTCGCCGGAGCGACGCGCGAAGACCTCGACGTGCTGCTGCGCGAAGTGCTCGGAATCGATATCTGAGCCTACCGCACCCGTCTGCCGACGATGTCCCCGAAAAAGAGGACGTCTTCGAGGACCGCTTTTTCGCACAGCCCGTCGCTGCCCAGGTTGATCAGCAGCTCCCCTTTTTCACTGGCGAAGATGCGGTCGTTAAGCACCACTTTCAAAAACTCCCCGCCCGAAGTTTCGAGCTTCCCCCGCATCCGTGAGAGCTCCTCTTTTTCGGGGAACACGACGTCGATCCGACCGTCTTTTTTGTTTCCCCCCACCGCCTGCAAAGAACGGTTTTGCCTGGACTGCAGGTAATGTTTGAAGTTGAAAAAGAGGCTCAGGATGTCTTCGGAGGCGTAATAGTCGTTTTTGACCCGATCCCATTCGTCCCGCTCGATCGTCTCGCGCCAGACCGTTTTGGCCTCGTGGTCGAAGGTGTAGATTTTGATCGATTTTTTCGAATCGGTGCGCCGCGTCTTGGCGTATTTGTGGGGGATGAGCCTGCCGTCTTTGAGTATCCCGTGGCTTTCGTAGATTTCGACGCGGTTGTTGGAGAGGACTTTGGCGATCCCGCTCGTGCGTGCTTCGATGCGGATCGTGTAGGTTCCGTCCTCGCGCGTCTCGAAACGGGCATCCGCCACCCCCAGCGTGTCGAACACCCCATAAGAGACCTCGTACGTGGCGCTCAGCACTTTGGCACAGGCCAGCTGCGCGCACAACAGCAAAACGAGGATCGGTAGTTTCACGGCGCTTCCTTTTTCACCGTAAAGTATCCCCAAATCGCGCGGGGTTTGTCAAGCGCTCTCGCTCTCAAGCAGCCGCTCCAGCACCGCGACCTCTCCCACAGAGAGCTCGAAATCGAAAATCTCCAGATCCTCGCGCAGGTGCTCGGGAGAGGTCGAGCCGATCAGCGGAACGATGCCGCAGTGGTTGAGAAAGCGGTACAGGATCTGCGCCTCGGTTTTGTCGTATTTCTGCGTCAGGGCAAAAAACTCGCGGCTCTCCAGCAGGTGGGGGTTGGCGGTGAGACTCCAGAAACTCTGGTAGACGATCCCCCGCAGGCGGCACCATGAGCGCAGTTCACGGTCGTAGCCGCTCTGGGCGTAAAAACGGTTCTGCACCACCGCGGGTTTGACATCGGCATCCGCATAAAGCCGGATCAGCAGCTGCGGATCGTAACAGTTGCTGATCCCCAGCTGACGGGCGACGCCGGCGCGGTAGAGCTTTTCCATCGCCCGCCACGCGCGCAGCAGCATCGGATAGGGGTGCAGCGGCGAATGGAGCACCAGCGAATCGACGTAAGGGGTCCCCAGATTGGCCTGCGAGACAGCGAACGACTGCGCCACCTGCTCTTCGATCGGCGCGGCCGGATCGTAGGGGACCCGGGCGGGATCGTGGCCTGCGAGAGGGGTGAATTTGGTCTGCACGAACAGTTCGGAGCGATCGACCCCCTGCGCTCGCATCCGACCGATCGCCTCGCCGACCCCCGCTTCGTTATAGTGTTTGGGCTGACAAGCCGTGTCGATCCCCCGAAATCCCGCCCTCAGGGCCATTTCGGTCAGGTCGGCGGTACGCTGCTCTTTCCACGCCGTCCCGTAAATCAGTGCGGGCATACGGACGTTTTCGCTGGTCATTACATAAGGGGTCATCGCCTCTCCTCGCTCGGAATGAGAGAGTATAATCCGCCGTTCCTCAAACTCCTCTTTGCCCTGAGGGCTGCCGCCGTCTCTGTCAGCGTGTTATAATGTTGCGAAAGAGGAGGATGTCATGGAAACGTTCTGGATTTTGTTCGCCGCCGCCGGGGTTTTGTTCGTCGTCCTCAAATTTGCCCTGCGCAGGGCCGAAGAAGAGGACGAGTAACCTCATCCTCCCCCCTGATTCAGCCAGAACCATACCGCCCCCGATCCCAGAGCGGCATGGACGATCACCATCCCCGCAAACATCCCTTTGAATTTCTGCGTTTTGTGACGAAACAGCCGACTCCCGATCACCGCACCCGCACTCCCGCCGAACGCGGCGAGGTTCAGCAGCAATCGCCTTATCAAAAGAGCCCTGTCCTGCGCTCTGGAAATCAATTCCTATTTGAGTTTTTTTACTGCCGATGTCCGAAAGCATATTTTCTTTAAGGTTGAAATCTTTAGGGTCTAACCCAGCTTTCTCAAAGTCTCTCCCTGTAACATTGGCTCCACTGAGCACTTTGTTGGCCAGATCAATTGCCCCTTCCTTGGCCAATCTAGCCGCGGTCTCTTGTCTTCCGATGCCGGCAGCGCCAAGATCCTGGACTCCTTTCAATTCCGCAACTGCACTATTGTGTAGATTTTCAGCATTGGTTATAATATTGTTACCATTACTTGTTAAGGAGGAATCCATGAATCTATTTTTTTGGCTTGGATTACTTGCGCCAGTCGCATTGGCCATGGTTGGATGGTGGCTTGGCGGATTGGCTTTTAAGCGTTCATAAATACTTCTTGCTCCAAATCCACCGGCCAAAGCAGCAGCACCACCGATAAATTCTTTTGAAGCGTCCCAGCCTTCCATTGTACTATTAGCCATTGCAGCAGCCTCTTCTTCAGAGTAGCCAGCCGCCACCAAGGCTTGCTTTTCTTTTTGATAGGCTTCGTTTTTCACCGTCCCCTTAAAGTCTCGACCAAATGAATGCTTAATTGACCCATCTTCAGATTCCAGCTCTGAAACTACATTATAGTTTCCATTCTCGTCTAGCACGTAGCATCTTCGCGATTTAACACTTGAACCCATCTCAAAAATCGTTGGCACGGGTATTGCTGATGATTTGTATAAATAATTTCTTCATAAAAAGCATCAAAAAGACTCATTTTTTCTCCTTTATTTTTCATTGTCAGATCCTTTTTATTTTGATTTACTCTATATACAAATTTCGCATTTTGGAACACTTTTGCAACAATAAATCGTTAACATTCAGCCATGCCTGAAAAAGGAAGAAAATAATGAAAAAAACAGTAGCCATTCTACTAACGACCGTTCTGTTAACAACACAAGTATCTGTGGCCGAAGCGGCCGTCCCGGCGGAGCAACAGGTGCCAACAGAAACCGCAGCATCTAAGGCTGAAAATCACAACACCGCCAGTACAGAGGAAGGGCTTACCGCTACAAAGGTATTGGCCTACGCCATTATGCCTGTTGCGGTGGCTGGTTGGCTCATACAGACAACCCTTGAAACGGCGATCGGCGTCCCCATTTATGTCGTGAAGAAGATCTTCGGGTCAGAAGATTCAGGAGAATAAGTGCACCGAAATTCGGTATCGAATTGGAATCCAAAGTACTCGAAAGTTTATTATCACGTTTAAAAGAAATTTATTGAAGTTGTAAAAGAATAAAACATAGAAGTGGTGGGTCTTGTAGGACTTGAACCTACGACCAACCCGTTATGAGCGGGTGGCTCTAACCACTGAGCTAAAGACCCATTCGGAGGAGCGCATTATAGTCGCTCCTACTTTAGACAAAGCTTTTTTTGCCGGTGTCGGTGTAGAGATAGCGGAAACGGTAGGCGAGGAGGTTTTCGAGGATCGCGAACATCACCATGAAGTTGACAAAACTGCTCCCCCCGTAGCTGAACATCGGCAGCGGCACCCCCACCACGGGGGCAAACCCGATCGTCATCGCGATGTTGACGCTCATGTAGATGAAGAAAAAGAGCGACAATCCCCCCGCCACGACCTTGATGTAATAATCCTCGGCCCAGGCGGCGATGAGCAGCAGGTGGATGATCAGCGCGGCGTAGAGCGAGATGAGCAAAAACGCCCCGAAAAATCCGAACCGCTCGACGACGTAGGCGAAAATAAAGTCGCTCGACGCGATGGGGAGGAATTTCATCTGTGCTTGCGTAGCGTCTTCCTTGTCCTTACCGAAAAAGCCCCCCGAACCGACGGCGATGATCGACTGCTCGACCTGGTAACTCGGTTTTTCCCCGACGAAATCGTGCAAACGCTGTTTCTGGTAATCGTGGAGCTGGGTGTAGATGAGCGGCAGGGAGACGACGAACGCGATCCCCAGACCGACCCAGATTTTCCATTTGACGCCGACGATGAAGAGCACCCCGAACCCGAGCAGCGCCAGGACGGTCGCCGTCCCCAGGTCGGGTTCCTTGGCGATGAGGAAAAACGGCAGCAGGATGTAAAAAGAGAGCTTGGCGAAATCTTTGAGGCCGTAACCGTCGCGCGGCGGAGGGTTGCGGCTGATCAGGTACGCCAGCATGAGGACGAACGCGGGTTTGATGAGCTCGGAGGGCTGGAGGGTGAAATGGACGAAGGGGATTTCGATCCACCGTTTGGCCCCCAGACGCGAATGGCCCACGAACTCGACGGCCAGCAGCAGCAAAATCCCCGTCCAGTACATGATCGGGATCATCCAGAGCATCCGGCGGACCGGCAGCAAGAACACCGCGATGAAGACGCCGATCCCCACGGAGGTGTAGACCATCTGTTTTTGCCCCAGTACGGGATGGATTTCAAAAATGAGCCAACCTGAAGTCAAAATGAGGGGAATGAGCAAAATAATCGTAATGAAATCAAAGTGTGCTAAAATTCGCCGGTCAATATTAAGCACTACAGTCCTTGTTTTTTTTGCTAATTGTAGCACAGCGGACGTTTAGAACCCATCACACTCTACCCTCTAGGATATCAATGAGAGAGCACGAACTTTTTAGCGTTGACGAAGAGAGCGTCCGTCTGGATGTTTTTCTCTCTCACAAGCTGGGGCAGACCCGCAACCAGATCGTCCAGCTTATCGAGCAGGACGCGATCAGCGTGGAGGGGAAAGCGACCTCCAAAGCGGGGCTGAAACTGCGCGCGGGGCAAAGCGTGTCGGTCGTCTTCCCCGAAGCCAAATCGACCCCGCCCCAGCCGATCGATTTCGACGTCGAGGTGCTGTATGAGGATGAGGACGTGCTGGTCATCAACAAACCCAGCGCCCTCACCGTCCACCCCGCCCCCAGCGTCAAGGAACCCACCCTCGTCGACTGGCTCAAGCACAAGGGGGTCAGTCTCTCGACGCTCAGCGGCGAAGAGCGCCACGGGATCGTCCACCGCCTCGACCGGGGAACGAGCGGAGTGATGGTCGTCGCCAAGAACAATCGCGCCCACGAAGCCCTCTCGGCGCAGCTGCAGGACAAGAGCATGGGGCGTTTCTACCTCGCGGTGATCACCCCTCCGCTCAAAGACGAAGTGACGCTCATCGACCGTCCCATCGGCCGAAGCAGCCACAACCGTCTCAAAATGGCGATCACCGAAAACGGCAAAAACGCCAAAACCGAGTTTCGCAAACTCCTCCCCAGCCACGACGGCACCGAAGAGCTGATCGCCTGCAAACTCTATACCGGACGGACCCACCAGATCCGCGTCCACCTCGAGTCGATCAGCCGCCACATCATCGGCGACCACCTCTACGGAAGCCACAGCAAAAGCGGCAGGATGGAACGTATCTTGCTTCATGCCTACAACCTGTATTTCACCCATCCGAGCACCGGGAAAAGGGTCACGTTTACCGCTGCGCCCGACCCCGTGATGGAAGAATACCTACACAAACATTTTGACGCGAAGGAACTGCATGCACTCATCGATCCGAATACCATTGAGCGTTGCTTTAGCACTGAGTCTGTTTAGCGGCTGCGCACCCCAGCCCGCACCCCAGAAAACGGTCACTATCGACTCGACCCTTCCGGTACCGTCGATGAACGGCTACATCGCCGACATCACCTCGGCCGCTTTTGAATGGAAACCGATCGAAGACATGCGGGTCGTAGGGTACTACGTCTACCGTGACACCCCCGGCGGCGAAGATCCGAACCTGCACCGCATCGCCACCGTCGACAGCCGCTACGCGACCCATTTCGTCGACAGCGACCTAAAACCCAGCAGCCATTACCAGTACCGTTTTGCGACGTTTACCTCCTCGGGCAGCGAATCGGTCGGAAGCGAGACGATGGTGATCGAAACCCTCCCCATGATCGCGCCGGTAAGTTTTTTCCAGTCGGTCGGCAACATGCCCCGCAGTGCCAAACTGCTGTGGCGTCCGCACCCCAACGGAAAAATCAACGGTTACGAGATCGAGCGCCAGGAAGCCAACGACCAGAAATGGAACAAGATCGCGACGATCACCGGACGCCTCAACGCCGAATACATCGACCGCGACCTCAAAGACGGCCAGGTGTACCACTACCGCATCAAGGCGGTGACCTACGACAAGCTGGTCACCGAGCCCAGCGAAACGACCAAAGTGATCACCAAACCGCTCCCTCCGGAGATCAAAAACGTCACCGCGACCAACAACCTGCCGCGCGCGATCACCCTCTCGTGGGAGAAAAGCCCGATCACCGACCTGGCCCATTACAACATCTACCGCGCCACATCGCCGAGCGGTTCGTTCGCCTATCACGTCAAACTCGAATCGACCAACTTCACCGACACGATCAACGAAGACGGTAAATTCTACTTTTACAAAATCACGGCGGTGGACAAAGACGGGCTCGAAAGTCCGCTCACTTCGGTCGCGGTGCAGGGCTCGACCCTCTCCAAACCCCAAACCCCGATCGCCTACGAAGGCAAAGTGGTCGGCGGAGCGGTAGAGCTGCAGTGGAAAAGCGGCGATCCGCGCACCGTCAACTACACGATCGTCAAAACGACCAAAACGAGCTGGATCAGCCGCGAGAGCGTCGACATCAACAACATCACGGCGACGTCGTTCCGCGATGCGGACATCAAACCCAACACCCACTATCTCTACGAGATCGTCGGGGTCGATTCGAACGGCATCCGCTCGGTTCCGACCGAAGCGATCGAACTCATCCACGAGGTTAAATAACGCCTATGCCGCATCTGCATCTCGAATCGTTTAAAACGCCCTCTTTCCCCGCCCGCTGCGGCGACGTGGAATTTGATTTCCTGGCCCGCAACGCCGGACGGGGGGACGAGTCGCTCATCGCGACCCGCTACAAGGGGAGAGAGTTTTTCCTAGTCCACAAGAAAAACGAAGCCAAAGAGCTTCTCAAAAGCGACAAGGTGACCCGCCCTTCCCCGAATTTCATCGTCAAACACGCCCTCCTGGCCTATGCCGAGTGCGCGGGGCTGAACATCCTCGATTCGAATGTCGACAACGCACCCGAGAATACCCACCTCAAAACCCACGACGCCCTCAAAACGATCGCGTTTTTCGCCGAAAACTTCCCCACGCAACGCGAAGTGCGGATCGAAGTGGGCTTCGGATCGGCGCGCCATCTCCTCCATCAGGCCGAGGCGAATCCCGACGTCCTTTTCATGGGGCTGGAAATTCACAAGCCCTCCATCGAGCAGGCGCTCAAACACATCTCGATCCGCAACCTCTCCAACGTCATGGTGCTCGATTACGACGCGCGCCTTTTCCTGGAGTTCGTCCCCTCCAACGTCGTGGGGAAAATCTACGTCCATTTTCCCGTTCCCTGGGACAAAAAACCCCATCGCCGCGTCATCTCCGAAGCGTTTCTGAACGAATCGATCCGCGTCCTCAAACCGCAGGGGACACTGGAGCTGCGCACCGACAGCGAGGAGTACTACCGCTACGCGCTCGAAACCTTCAGCGCCCCGGGCCAAAGCCGTTTCGAAGTTTATAAAAACCGCGACATCGCGGTAAGCAGCAAATACGAAGACCGATGGAAACGTCTCGAGAAAAACATCTACGACGTCATTTTCACCTGCGAGACCGAGAGCCCCGAAGCCGAGGCGATCGGCGATTTCACGTTCGGTTCGACCCAAAACCCCGCAGCGGTTCTGGAACGGATCGGAAGCGAAACGCTCAAACGCGAGTGGGGGTTCCTGCACGTCGAGCGGACCTTTACGATCGAGCCCGATACGGTGATGCTGCGTCTGGCGATGGGGAGTTTCGACCGTCCCGAGAGCTGCTACGTCATCGTCGAACCCGGACGTACCCGTTATTACCCCTCGCTGCCGGTCCGATCGCGCGCGAACCTCGCCGCCCACACCTTACTAAACGAGTTGCTCCATGGATAAAGTGATCATTGCCGAAAACCTTTCCCTCTCCTACAAAGATTTTGAAACCATCATCTCCAAAGCGACGTTCAGCATCGATGCGGGAAGCTTCGTCTTCATCACCGGGGCCAGCGGAAGCGGTAAATCGACGCTCCTCAAATCGCTCTACGGCGCCATCGAGCCCCGCGCCGGACAGCTCGTCGTCGGCGGGGTGAAAATGAACCGCATCAGCACCTCCAAGCTCAACTTTCTGCGCCGCCATATCGGGATCGTCTTCCAGGACTACAAACTGATCAAAGAGTGGACGATCGAAAAGAACGTCATGCTCCCGCTCATCATCTCGGGCTACACCAAAGACGTCAGCGGCGCGCAGGTCCAAAAGCTCCTCGGGCACGTCAAACTAATCCATCAGGCCGGGAAATATCCCCCCGAACTCTCCGGCGGAGAACAGCAGCGGGTTGCGATGGCGCGCGCGCTGGCCCACAACCCGATCCTCATCCTCGCCGACGAACCGACGGGGAACCTGGACGAATACTCCTCGCAGGTGATCTGGAACCTGCTGGAGGGGGCGAACACCCAGCTCAAAACGACGATCGTCGTGGTCACCCACAACATCCCTTCGTCGATCACGGTGCCGTACAAACATTTCCATATCGATATGGGGACCATTCATGAAATCGCTTAAAAATCATATCTCCCTCATCGTCGCGCTCTTCACCGTTTTGTTCTCGGTCCAGATCTACGTCGCGGTCGACCGCACCATCGCCGCATACGAAGACCGCCTCAAACAAGACTACTCGATCATCGTCGTCGCGAACAAAACGATGAGCGAAGCGGAATTCAAAGCCCTCGATAAACTTGTCGAACGGAGCGAGCCGATCGCCACCGACCAGGTTCTCGAACGGCTCAAAGGGGAGATGAGCAAGAAAAATCTTGAACTTCTCAAAGTGACCCTTCCCAAGTTTTACCGGATCTATCTGGGGCGCTTCCCGACCCCTTACGAGATCGAAACGCTCCAGAAGCGGTTCCAGAAGCATTCGGCGATCGAACGGGTCGAGGGGTATGCCCAGACCCACGATACCGTCTACAAGCTGATGCTCCTTTTCAAAGACGTCGTGCAGATTTTCTCGATCGCGATCGCTGCGGTGACGTCGCTGCTGATCCTTAAAGAGATGCGCCTGTGGCAGTTCCAGCACGCGGAGCGGATGAGCATCATGGCCCTCTTCGGCGCCCCCGTGTGGCTCCGTTCGGCGGTACTGTTCCGCCTGGCCATCGTCGATGCGATCATCGCGACGATCATCATGTGCCTGGCCTTTTTCGTCATCGACCAGTACGGCTGGATGGACCAGCTGCTGCGCACCGTCGGAATCAGTATCCAGCTGTTCGATTTCGTCAACGACGCCGTCCGATCGCTGGCCATCGCGCTGGGCGTCTCGATCGTGCTGACACTGACGATCGTCATCGGGCACGACGAAGAGGAATAGATGAAGATCTTCGCCTCCCTCCTCGCCTCGTCGCTGCTGTGCGCTTCGCTCGATGCCGCGGCCATCGACGACAAGATCCACAGCACCTCCAAAAAGCTCAGCCAGACGAAACAGACCTATTCGACGCTCAACGCCAAGCTCAACGAGACGGCGCAGAAGATCATCAAGCAAAAGCAGGTCGTCACCGTCCAGCAGCAGCATCTCAACACCCTCGTCGAAGAGCTTAAATCCAAAGAGACGATCTACAACACCAACAAAATGACCCTGCGCCAGCTCGAGGCCCAGCAGAACATGCTGATCAAAACCCAAAACGAAATCGAGCAGCGGCTCGTGTTCGCACTCGCGCGCAACACCTCGATCTCGCTGCTGATCAACGACGACCGGGCCAAGGAAGCCGATGCGATCATCACCGAAGAGGCGCTCAAACTCCACCTCAAACAGATCAACGCCGAAATCAAGGAGCTCAATACCCTCTTTGCGATGAACGCCGAGCGCATCAGCGGCCTCTCTTCACAGACGACGGTACTCAAACAGTCCATCGCGGTGATCGACCGGCAGAAAAATACCGTTCTGGAGACCAAAAAAGAGACCGAGAAAGCGATCGCCCTCCTCGAAAAAGAGAAACAAGATTACGTCAAATCGCTGAATCGGATCCTCAAACAGCAGCGCTCGCTCCAAAACACCCTCGCCAGTCTCAACATCATCAAACGCGAATCGCTGCGGCCGAAAAAAGTCGCCGCCAAAAAGCCGCTCCAGAAACCGGGTTCCAAGCCCGTCCCCGCAGACGTCAAACAGGCGGTGGCCGAATATCGCCCCTCCAATGTCTCCTCGTACTCGGGAGAGCGCACGATCGCCCCGCTGGACGGATACGTGGTCACGAAACGTTTCGGCCCCTATACCGATCCGATCTACGGGATCAAAATCTTCAACGAATCGGTTTCACTCCGCCCGACCGAGAGCGACGCGAAAGTCAAAGCGGTCTTCAACGGAAAGGTAATCCTCGCCAAACCCACCGCTATGCTCGACAACGTCGTCATTATCGAACACGACAACGGTCTGCACACGATCTATGCCCATCTGGACAAAATCGCTCCTACGGTCGAAGTAGGTAAACGACTCAGACAAGGTGCGGTCATCGGCCGCGTCGCCCGTGAACTGATGTTCCAGGTAACCCAGCGCAACGCCCACATCAACCCTCTCGAAGTAATACGTTAAGGGTATGCGCCCGGATGCGGGAGAATAATCGACTTTTGCTTTAAAACGGCCAGATCGCATGGACGAGCTTACTGCCCCATCCCTGGTTGACCGAGCGGTCAATATCTCCCTGATTGACGTACATAATTTTCGCATCCGAGATTTTCGCCGAATTGATCTGGTTGTTCTGGTCGATGTCGTACGGACGGATCACGCCGCTGAGCTGCATGATCTGTTTTTCGCTGTCGACCATGATCTCGCGGCGCCCGGTGATGAAATAGTTGCCGTTGGCCATCACTTTGACGATCCGCGCCGATACCGTCGTGGTAAACGACGCATCTTTCGTCGCCGTTCCCGACCCGGCGTAATCGGAATTCGATCCTGCGCTGAAACCGATGTTGGCGAGTCCGTTGAGTTTGTTGACCGCCGAATTGACCGCGGAATTTTGCCCCGTAGAGGTGAACAATCCGCCGTTGAGGCCGATGGTATCGGCTTCGGTGAGCGCCTTGCTCGCCGTATTGGAGCTTTTGACCGTTTCGGAGATGACGACGGTCACGATATCATTGACGTGCATCGCCTTATGATCCGAGAAAAGGGGGCTGTCCCCCTGCCCGAACAGGCTACCGCGCGAAGCGAATGCGCTCTCTTCTTCGCGTGAGGGCATCTCTTCGACGTACTTGGGCGGCTGGAAGTCCATCTCGGGGTCGGTAAGGCGTGCCGTACAGCCGCTAAGGAGCAGCGAAGCGGAGAGAATCGAGAAGTAAAGAGGTGCGCGCATTCAGGTATCCCGGTCTAATTTGGCTATAATTAAGCAAAAAGAGTTCCAAGGATACCAATGAGCCTCAAAGAGCAGATTAACAACGATATCAAAACCGCGATGAAAGAAAAAGACAATGCCAAACGTGACGCATTGCGCCTTCTCAGCAGCGCATTCAAACAGATCGAAGTCGACGAGCGGAAAGAACTCAGCGACGAGGACGTGATCAAAATCATCCAGAAACAAGTGAAACAGCGCAACGAAGCGATGGTCCAGTACCGCGATGCAGGGCGCGAAGACCTGTACGACAAAGAGGCTTCCGAAGCGGCGATTTTCGAAACCTATCTCCCCAAACAGCTCTCCGACGAGGAGCTTGAAACCGCACTGCGTTCTATCATCGCCGAAGTGGGAGCCGCCTCGATGAAAGAGATCGGCAAAGTGATGGGGGCGGCGTCCAAAACCCTCGGGGGACAGGCCGACGGCAAACGTATCAACGAGTGCGCCAAAAAAATCCTCGGCTAAATCCCCCTCTTTCTTAACGTTTAAATCGGTTTGGGATAGCCGTAGTAATACCCTTGGGCGTAGTCGACCCCGATCTCGCGGAGCACCTCAAGGGTCTCTTCGTCCTCGACGTATTCGGCAATCGTTTTCTTGCCGAACTCCTGTGCGATCTGGTTGATGTGCTTGACGAATATGCGGTCTTTTTCGTTGACCGTGATATTTTTGACGAATTCCCCGTCGATTTTCACGTATTCGGCATCGAAATATTTCAGGTAGACGAACGACGAGAACCCTGAGCCGAAATCGTCAAGAGCGAAATTGATCCCCTCGTTTTTCATCGCCTCGATGATCTCGATGAGCCCTTTGACGTTATGGATCGCCTCGCGTTCGAGGATCTCGATCGTCACCCCGTGTTTTTTCTTTTTCGGGTCGTTGTCGTAATGGCTTTTGATCTGGTCGATGTAATTGCCGTTAAAGAGGCTGTTGGTCGAGAGGTTGAAGAAAAACTCGACGTCCCACAGCTTTTTCTCTTCCCTCGCCGCAAGCCCTTTGTTCAGGACGATATGGTCGATTTTGCACGCCATACCGAGGCTCTCGGCCACTTCGATGAACTGTCCGGCCGCCATCACCCCCTCGCCGTCGCGAATCCGTGCCAGCACTTCGTACCCGAACAGTTTGTTCGTTTTGACGTTATAGATGGGCTGAACGTACGGCTCGACCCGCCCCTCGTCGATGGCGCGGCGGAGGAATTCCCCTTTTTTCTGGATCTCGGCCGCCATCTCCTGGTCGGTCTGGTCGGCTCTGGCGATCGTGTTTTTCCCGGCCCGTTTGGCCTTGTACATCGCCAGATCCGATCCCGTCAGGAGCGCTTCGATGTTCTCCCCCTGCTCGGGGTATTCGGCGACGCCGAAGCTCGCGGTGAGCTTGATCTGGTCGTACATCAGCGAGATGGGTGAATTCTCGAGGCTGGAACGGAGTTTTTCGACGACAACATACCCTTTTTCGTACGGCGTTTCGGGAAGGATGACGGCGAACTCGTCCCCGCCGATCCGTGCGAGGATATCGGCATTACGGAGGTTGCTTCCCAGAATTTCGGTCACCTCTTTGAGGACCACGTCCCCCGCGGCATGCCCGTACGTGTCGTTGATGTATTTGAAGTTGTCCAGATCGATCATCAGAACCGAGAATTTATGACGGTGGCGGTCGGAGCGTTTGATCTCGTAAGAGAGGAACTCTTCGAATTTCCGGCGGTTGTAAAGCCCCGTAAGGTAATCGCGATCCGAGAGGTGCTGGAGCTTTTCGTAATAGTCCTGGATCGAATCGAGCATTTTGTTGACGTAGCTCTCGATGTTTTTGACCTCGAGGATTTTGGTTTTGAGGGTGACCCGTTTGCCCATGTCGTTTTGGTGGATGATATCCTGGATCATCCCGATAAACTGTTTGAGCGGCTGCACCAGCAGCGAATTGAGACGGAAATAGAGGATGGCAAAAATCAGTACCGTGAAAATGACGAAAAAGATGATGAACGAATTGACCATCGTCGTCAGGGATATTTTGAGGTTGGCGACCGGGAACCGGACGTCGATGACGCCGTTGATGTCCCCGATTTTCGCGTTGGTGTGACAGCTGAGGCACTCTTGCTTGACGACGATCGGGTAGAGGTAGCGGATCTCGTCATCGCCGGTAAGGATCTCTTCGCCTTTCATCGCCTTCATGACCATCGGATCGTGCTCCCTGGCCTGTTTGTCGTGTTCGCGGTCGCCGAAAAGCTCGGCGACGATGGGGCTCCGGTAGGCGTTGATCCGCATGTCGGGTTCGACGTCGTTGAGCCGGACGATGATCGCGTCGAGCTCCTCTTTGCTCCACCCTTTTTCCATCGCCGAATAGAGCGCTTCGAACGCCATCCGGCTCGTTTTGCGGGCATCGACGCGGGCGAGGTCGTCGATCGCGCGCTGTTTGATGAAAATACCGTAGACGAACGCGACCGCAAGGCTTGCCAGAAGTGAAAGTATGACCGTTTTCGCGATCAGCCGTTTATAGGTCGTGTACCGTTTTGTCACTGGAGGATCCTACCGATTTTTCTTGATTTTTTAATTATATCGGTGTGACCCTTAATTTAAAAATATAACTTTTTCTTTTTATATCTTGGGGAGAGGCCGAGGGAATCAGCCGTTTTTGAGGGTTCGCAGTGCCGTTTCGACGTCGTCCTGGCGCATCAGCGATTCGCCGACGAGAAAAGCATCGACCCCCGCTTTGTTCAGGTCTTCGAGCTGTCCGTGCTCATAAATGCCGCTTTCGGCCACGATGATTTTGCCGTTGGGGATCAGCGGGATGAGATCATAAGAGAGGTTCATGTTCATCTCGAACGTCTGGAGGTTTCGGTGGTTGATCCCGATGATGTCGGCCCCCGCGTAGATCGCCTTGGTCAGTTCGGCCTTGTCATGGATCTCGACGAGCGCTTCCATCCCCAGGTGGCGGGTGTAATTGAGCAGCTCTTTGAGCTCGCTTTTAGAAAGGGCCGCCGCGATAAGGAGGACAAAATCGGCACCGTAGACGAGCGCTTCGAGCAACTGGTATTTGGAAACGATGAAATCTTTGCGCAGAAGGGGAATGCTGACGTAACGACGGATCTCGGCGAGGTAGTCGAGGCTCCCCTGGAAAAAATGGGGTTCGGTCAGGACCGAAATGGCGTTCGCTCCGCCCCGTTCGTACCCTTGCGCGATCGCGATGGGATCGAAATCTTCGCGGATGACCCCTTTGGAGGGGCTGGCCTTTTTCACTTCCGAGATGATCCGGTAGGGTTCCTCGGGAGTCGAGGTCAGAAACGCCCGGACGTCACGGGGGGCACGGGCGTTGAACGCCAGAGAGCGCCCCAGCCACTCCATGCTGAATTTGGCCTCGCGCTCTTTGAGGTCCTCTTTGGTTTTTTTGATGATGTCATCTAAAATCATTTCGTTTTCTCCTTGGGTTTGCACGCTTCGATTGCTTTGAGGTGGTCGCGCACCTCCTGCTCGTCGGTACCGATCATCGATTCGACCTGTTTGATGAGCCGGAGCGCTTCGGCACATTCGCCCCGTTTGTAATGGCCCCATGCAAGCGAATCGATGTAAAACGGAGAATCGGGCTGTTTTTCGAGAGCGCGGCGGACGTATCCCATCCCTTCGCTGACATTGACGTCGTGATCGATCATCAGGTAGCCCAGGTAATTGAGATAAAGCGGCTCTTCGATGTCGTCCGCCGCTTTTTTGAGCTTGGCGACAACATCGGCGACGAGAGCGGGATCGTTTCGATCCACAGAGCCTTCATAGCGGTAAACGGCGCTCTGTGCAAGGAAAAGCGGGTTATCCTGGTCTTCGTATAGCGTCATCGCCAGGGCGGAAGCCTTGTCGAAAGCCCTGGCCTGTACATAGAGATCGAGAAGCATCGAATCGTTCAGATGCGATCTCTCGAGCAACGCCGTCATTTTGGCGTAATCTTTCAAAAAAAGGTAGATTTTAAGGGCCTCTTCGGCGGAAGCGGCGTCACCGAAGGCATCGTAAACCTGCTCGTACATCGCGGCGGCATCGCCGAGCGCTCCGCCGTCGCCGTAAAAACTCGCCAGCCGTTTGCCGATCACGACGCTGTTACCCTGCGTGCCGATATGCTCTTTGAGAAATTTGACCGCTTCGGCCTTGCGCCCCAGATGGGCGTATTCGATGAGGGCGATCCTCTCGGCGGTATTGTGGTCAAACCCCATTGCATACGCTTTTTTCAGCGCTCCCAGCGCCCCTTCGTAATCGGCGAGTTTCAAACGCGCCTCGGCGTAGAGGAGATGATCGGGGGCTTTGGGATTGTTCTGGGTGAGGAGAAACGCTTTCTGCGAAGCCTGGGCGAAATCACCCCCCTTGATCAGCGCGATCACTTCGAACCGTTTGAGGATTTCGTCGTTCGGAGATTTGGCGAGTGCCTCGGCGGTCATTTTCGCGAGCGTTTTGGTGTCGTTGGCGTGTTCGAGCATCTTGAGCGACTGGTAGAGGTATTCGCTCTTCGCGGTCTTTTTGTGAAGTTCGGCGAAAAAAGCCGATGCGCGGTGGTATTTGTGCCGCACCTGCGCGTCGAGGGCATAGAGGGCGAAGGTGTCTTCGAACGTATTGATCTGGATCGCGGGTTTGGGAACGGCGGCCGAATGGGCGAGCACGGCCCCTACGATAAGGGCGAAAAAAGTTTTAGTCATGGATGATCCCCGGGCATTCGGCTTTGAGCTCGTCGATGCGGTGCCGGAAATAATCCCAGAACGGAAAGGTCCGGCACTGCAGCGGTCTGGCTTCGTATATGCTACACCCGTTTCGTGAACGGCTGAAAAACACGCAGTCAAACGACCCGTTTACCTTTACCTCTTTGAGGGAATAGCGATACCCCTCTTTGCGCAGGTAGGTACGTCGGAACTCCCCCTCCTCCATCTCCAGCAGTTTTGCGATGGCGGCGATTTCGGTCACGGAAACGAAGATGTTGCCGCTCTCTCCCGTACAGCAGTTCCCCCCGCACGAAGCACAGGCGGAAGGGTCGAACGCGTAACAGAAACCTTCGCGGGTCATTAAATCGGACATTTGATACTGTGCGCCTTTGCTTTATCGTAAATTGCCTGCACCGCAGGGGAATACCGCTCTCCCTCCAACGTGATCAGCGGGGAGAGCACATTCAAAAGGGAGCGGCTGTTTTTTTTCAGATGGAGCATCACCAGCGTGCTGGGACGGTCCTCTTTGGAATGGACGAATTGTACATCAACGACTCTTAATCCTGAACTCTCGCACGCGGCGCACAGCTGGACGAACTGCCGCGCGTCGTAACAGATCGCCGCTTCGCCGTCGGATTTGAGGAGCTTGGAAATCTTGGCGATGAACGCTCCGATAGGGAGATGGACGTTATAGCGGGCCTGATGGAGCATCGGGTGGACGCTGCGCGAAACCCCCTCGTGATAAAACGGCGGGTTCGAGACGATCCAGTCGTAACTCCCGTGCGGCCCGTGTTCGAGGAAATCCCCCTCATAGAGCGTGTACGCGATCCCGTTGACTTGCGCATTACGGCGGGCGAACTGCGCATAAACGTCCTGCTTTTCGACCGCTTCGAGCTCGACCCCGGGGAAATCGCGCGCGATGAGCAATCCCACGATTCCGCATCCCGCCCCGACGTCGAGCGTCCGCCCTTTGGGGGAGAACAGGGAAATAAACCCGTACAGCAGGATCGAATCGCTGTTGTAGCAATACCCCTCATCGGGCTGGTAAAGGAGCATCAGAGCCTCTCAGATGTATTATAATGTCGAAATTATACCTTTTATACAGGCTTACTACCATGATTATTATCCCCGCCCGTCTCGCTTCCACCCGATTTCCCGAAAAAGTGCTCGCCGATATCGGCGGCTTGCCGATGGTGGTCCGCACCGCCAAGCGCGTTGAGGCTATCGACCGCGTCGTGGTCGCGTGCGACGACGAAAAAATCCTCGACATCTGCGCCGCGCACGGAATCGAAGCGCGCCTCACCTCGACGACCCACAAAAGCGGCACCGACCGGATCAACGAATGCGCCCAGATCCTCGACATTCCCGATGAAGAGCTGATCATCAACGTCCAGGCCGACGAGCCCTTCATCGAAACCGAAGTACTCGAACGGCTCTACGAGCGCCTCAACGCCCTCAAAGCCGCGAACGAACCGTTTGTCATGGCGAGCTGCTACAACGCG
The DNA here is from genome assembly GCF_004347735.1 of Sulfuricurvum sp. IAE1. Lineage (NCBI taxonomy): Bacteria > Pseudomonadati > Campylobacterota > Epsilonproteobacteria > Campylobacterales > Sulfurimonadaceae > Sulfuricurvum > Sulfuricurvum sp. IAE1. The sequence goes on from NZ_SLTI01000042.1 coordinate 269,378, forward strand.
ATCAATACCGAAACGGCCCAAGACCCCAACCTCGTCAAAGTGATCACCGACGTCCACCACAACGCGATCTATTTCTCCCGCAGCCCGATCCCTTTCAACCGCAGCGGGGAAGCCTCCTACTTCGGCCACATCGGCATCTACGGCTTTACCAAAAAAAGCCTGCACGACTTCTGCGCGCTGGGGGAGGCGCCGCTGGAGGACATCGAAAAGCTCGAGCAGCTCCGCGCCCTCTACCACGGCAAAAAAATATCGATGGTCAAAGTCGAGAGCACCGGGTTCGGGATCGATACGGTTGAAGACCTGGAGCGGGCGAAGAAGATTTTCGGAATCTAAACTCTCCATTTGCTACGCTGTTGCTACGCAGCAGGCGTACAATAATCGGATCGAATTGTTTTTAACAAGGAGCTTCCATGTCTCTCATCGAAATCTTCACCGATTACGTCCTCAACCGCAAAAGCCTCAAAGAATACGTCGAAGTGCGCAAAACGATCAACGAACGGGGCGAATTCAATGACGCGAAACTGATCCGCGCGCAGGAGATTCTCGAACGGCTTAAAGCCGAAGAGCCCGAAGTGTACGAGGGGATGTACGAAACGCTTGCCAAGGTCTACGCCCGCAACGCGGGACTGACGGTCGAATACCCCATCGAGTTCATTCGGCAGATTCTACGGATGTACCGCGGTCACGAAACCCCTACACAGGTATATGAAGAGTACAAACGGGTGCTCGAACACTACCACCACGACGTATAGCCCCCTCCCCCCATTGCGGCGGGAATGTTAAATCATTTAGAGGCCGCTTCGAACCGTTCTTTGATCTTCTTGTCCAAATCGGGTTTCAGCATCATGGCCCACTGTGCACTGATTTTCATGGCGTCAACGGCCAGAACGGGCATTTTATCAATCAGTTTTTTCCCTGAAGGTGTTTCATAAAACCGATTGACCTCTTTGATGTCTTCCAGCTCAAAGTGGTTGGAGTACATTACGACTATCATTTCTTCAAATTCGGGAAACCTTTCGGTGTAGACCGCTTTGATATCTTCAAGCATCCCCATTGCCAAATTCGGTGTCATCTTCACACCTTTAGCCTGAGTATCTTTAATCATCTGATGCCCCAATAAATCGATGATTTTAGACGAAGATTCGAGAACTTTCGTCGTCGTAAGCAATTTCTTGATCTCAGCACGTTTTTCTGGATCAACATCATCCGCAAAAATCGAAATCGAAAGACAGACCATCATGGCGAACATAGAAACCAATCGCATTTTTATCCTTTGTCAATTCAGAATGAAAAAATTATACCCAAATAGGGAATGGGATTTATTGTTAAATTTCAATGACGAAAAGAGTATTTTACACGATCGGATATGAACGCCTGTATGTATCGGATATGGAAACGTTAGAGGGAAAGCAGTTAAAAAAAAGAGTCCCCCGGAAAATCGGGGGAAAATATCGATTTAGATATTGTCGCGGATACCGAGTTCTGCGATAACTTTGTTGTAGCTCTCTTTGTTTGTGCGTTTGAGGTAACGCATCAAACGGCGGCGCTGACCGACGAGTTTCAAAAGACCAAGACGTGAAGAGTGGTCTTTTTTGAATGTTTTAAGGTGTTCTGTCAAAGTGTTGATGCGAGTCGTCAACAAAGCGATTTGTACTTCGCTTGAACCTGTGTCGCCTTCTTTTTTCTGGAACTGAGTGATAATCTGCGCTTTTTTCGCCGTATCCAAAGCCATAATAGCCTCCTGATGGGTATAAATATTACCTGTAATGGACGATTCCATAACAAGCAGGGTCGGAATTATACCTGAAATTTCCCTTTTTGCGGCAAAAACATCCTCTAATTATTTTTGGCTATAATACCCCTCAAATAGATGCGGAGGAACCTCTCGGATGCTGATGACCCGTGCCAGTGAATATGCCCTTCTTTCGCTCATCGTGCTGGCCAGGGCGCAGCGGGCGCTCGATGCCGACACCCTCTCGCGGGAGCTCGATATTTCGAAAAGCTTTCTGGCCAAGATTCTGCAGGCGCTTGCCCGAAAAGGGATCCTCAACTCCTACAAAGGGGTTAACGGGGGGTTTGAACTCGCCCGTCCCTGCGGCGAAATCACGGTTCTGGAGGTAATGGAAGCGGCCGAGGGGAAAAGCCCCGCGGTGTTCAGCTGTTCCCCTTCCGCCGATGACTGCCCTTCGAACAAGGCGACCACCTGTTCGCTCTGGCCGTTTCTCAACCGCCTCCAAAACAAAGTCGACGGCTTCCTGGGGACCCTGACCCTCGAAGCGATCCTGGAAGAGTAATCCTTGGCAAAAGCGAAAAACAAGACCCCCGACGTCAAAAGCGTCCTCTCGACCCTCTTTGCCTCACGCGACCTTTCGGTCGTCTTTTTCGTCATGGCGATCCTGGCGATCATCATCGTCCCGCTCCCCAGCGCCGTACTCGACCTGCTCCTCGCGGTCGTCATCGCGATGTCGGTGCTGATTTTGCTGATCTCGCTCTACATCCCCAAACCGACCGACCTGACGACCTTTCCGACCCTGCTGCTCATCATCACCCTCTTTCGTCTCGCCCTGAACATCGCGACGACGCGGATGATCCTCAGCCACGGGCACGAAGGGCCCGAAGCGGTCAGTGACATCATTACCAGTTTCGGTAATTTCGTCGTCGGCGGAAACTACGTCATCGGGATCATCATCTTCTGTATCCTGGTATTGATCAACTTCATGGTCATCACCAAAGGTTCGGGACGCGTCGCCGAAGTCGCAGCCCGCTTCACCCTCGATGCGATGCCCGGTAAACAGATGGCGATCGACGCCGACCTCAACAGCGGCCTGATCGACGAAGCCGAAGCCAAACGCCGCCGCGCCGAAATCCTGCAGGACGCGAACTTCTACGGGGCGATGGACGGTTCGAGCAAATTCATCAAAGGGGATGCGGTCGCGGGGATCATCATCACGCTGATCAACATCATCGGCGGCTTCCTGATCGGGATTTTCCAGTTCAACCTCGACGTCGCCTCCAGCGCCGAAACCTATACCCTCCTCACTATCGGGGACGGTCTGGTGTCGCAGGTCCCCGCGCTGATCATCTCCACCGCGACGGGTATCATGATCACCCGCGCTTCCAACGACGAAGGAAACTTTGCCGAAGGAAGCATCAAGCAGCTCATGGGCAATGCCCGCGTCATGATCATCGTCGGGTTCATCATGCTCGTATTCGCCGCCGTTCCGGGGCTTCCGACGCTGTCGCTCGGTTTTGTCGGAATCGTCTTTGCCGCGCTGGGATACGCCCTGCACAAGTACGAAAAAGGGGAACTCGTCCTCACCACCGCACCGGCCAAAAAACCGGGTGCCGCCCCCGGCGAAGAGGGAGCTCCCGCCGCGCCGCGCAAAAAGACCAACGAAGAGATCGCCAAAGAAGAGGAGGCGGCCCTCGAAGATATCCTCAAAATCGAGATGCTCGAGCTTACGCTGGGCTACCAGCTCATCCGCCTCGCCGACAGTGCGCAGGGGGGCGACCTGCTCGAGCGGATCCGCTCGATGCGGCGTAAAATCGCCTCGGATTTCGGCTTTTTAATGCCGCAGGTCCGTATCCGCGACAACCTCCACCTCAAGCCCAACCAGTATGAAATCCTCCTCAAAGGGGTCAATATCGGCGACGGGATCATCCAGCCCGACCGGTTCCTCGCGATGGACAGCGGGATGGCCGTGGGAGAAATCAAAGGGGAACCGACCAAAGAACCCGCCTTCGGGCTCGATGCGCTGTGGATCGCCCCCGAGCTCAAAGAAGACGCGATCATCAACGGCTATACCGTTGTCGACCCCGCCACGGTCATCTCGACTCACATGAGCGAGCTGATCAAGAAATACGCCGAGGAGCTTCTCACCCGCCAGGAAACCCAGGCGCTCATCGACAAGATCAAAAACGACTACCCGGTCGTGATCGACGACCTGCTCAAAGTGGCCAATATCGGTCTGATCCAGCGGGTTTTCAAAGCACTGCTTCACGAGCGGGTACCGCTCAAGGACATGATCACGATCCTCGAAACGATCGCCGACGTCTGCGAATACACCAAAAACGTCGAGATCATCACCGAACACGTCCGTTCCAAACTCTCGCGGATCATCACGCAGCAGTATGCCGGTTCGGACGGCATCATCCGGCTGCTGACGTTTGATACGATGAGCGAGCAGAAAATGCTCGAAAAAACAACCGAACGCGACGGGGTGCGCCAGCTGCTTCTCAATGTGGGCGAAATAAACAACCTCATCCAGGCAACCAGCGCCAAGGCGACCGAGCTTCTCCAAAAAGGGATTTCGCCGATCATCATCATCGTCGATCCCAAACTCCGCCGCCCGCTGGCCGAGATTTACGAGCGCTTCAGCCTCGACATCATCACCCTCTCGCATGCCGAAATCGACTCGAACGCGAAATTCGAAGTCCTCGGTTCCATTTCGATGGAATGACGGCACCGACAAAGACTTACCCTAAGGAACGTATTGAATGACTAAAACTTTTCACCACCTCTCCCACATCGATCTCGACGGCTACAGCTGCCAGCTTGTGATGGCCCAGACGCCGCACACGATGATCAGCTACAACGCCAATTACGGCGCCGAGGTGATGGACCGTCTCGAAGAGATCATCGAGAGCCTCAAAAAAAACAAGCAGGAAGCAACGATCCTGATCACCGACCTCAACCTTTATCCCGAAGAGGCCAAATGGCTTAACAATGAGGTAAACCGTCTCAACGACAACGGCTGGAACGTGACGATCACCCTCCTCGACCACCACGGCAGCGGCCGCGAAACGGCGGCGCAGTACCCCTGGTACTACCTCGACACCGAGCGTTGCGCGACAAAAATCACCTACGACTACGCCTGCGAACACTACGGACTCGAACGCGGCGGATGGCTCGAAGCCTTCGTCGCCGTCGTCAATGCGGTCGATCTGTGGAAACAGAACGAAGAGGCCGATTTCGAATACGGCAAGGTGTGTATGCGCCTCATCTCCGAAGCGCGTGAACTGAGCCGCGTCATGTTCGGCGACGAGGACCGCGCCTACAAACTCGCCCTCCTCGAACAGGCGGCACAGATGCGCGATCTCCCCAACGCCCCCATCGTTCTGGACGAAGCGCTCCACAAAATGAAAAAAGAGTTTTTCAAAGACGGCGTCGACAACACCCTTGATAACCTCTCGACCAAGTACATCGTCGCGCTGCTGGGGACCAAACGCTCGGTCATGACGATTTATTACAAAGGATGGCGCGGTTTTCTCAGCTACGGCCTGGGGAATACGTCGATCATCGGCAACGGCTTTTTGACCGAATACCCCGATTACGATTTCATCGTCGACGTCGGAACGCGCGGAACGATGAGCCTGCGCGGACATAACCGCGTCGACGTGGCCCAGATGGCCGGCGAATGGGTAGGCGGAGGGGGACACCCCAACGCCGCCGGAGGACGGATTCAGGGTTTCAAAGAACAATTCCGCTACGACAAGGTTAAACGCCAGATGGAAGATATGCTCGCCAACAAAGAGGCGATGCCTGGAAAATTGCCACATAAGATTGAAGAGTAACGTTACAAGGATTCAATCTTGATTCAAATCAACAGCCTCACCAAAAGCTACGGGGAGCGTATCCTCTTCGACAACCTCTCACTACGCCTCAACGCGGGGGACAAGGTCGGCTTCGTCGGCCGCAACGGAACCGGCAAATCGACGCTGTTTAAAATCATCCTCGGAGAAGAGCCCTATGACTCCGGCGAAGTGATCATCCCCAAAAACTACCGGATCGGGACGCTACGCCAGCATCTGCATTTCACCCACAAAAATGTGCGCGAGGAGTGCGCGTCGGCGCTCAGTGCCGACATGGCACACGAAGTCTACCGCGTCGAAAAGATCCTCTTCGGCCTGGGCTTTACGCAGGAGGATCTCGACAAGGACCCCCACAGTTTCTCCGGGGGGTACCAGATACGCCTCAACCTCGTCAAGCTCCTCGTCACCGAACCCAACCTTCTGCTGCTCGACGAACCGACCAACTACCTCGACATCGTCTCGCTCCGCTGGTTGGCCAGCTTCATCCGCAGTTTTGAGGGGGAAGTGATCCTCATCACCCACGACCGCGATTTCATGGATTCGGTCACGACCCACACGATGGGGCTGCGCCGCCGTAACATCAGCATCATCCGCGGCGGCACCCGCAAATACTACGACCTGATGGACCAGGAAGACGAACTCTATCTCAAGACCAAAGCCAACCACGACAAAAAGCGTGCCGAGCTCGAAGATTTCGTCGCCCGCAACAAAGCCCGCGCTTCGACCGCCACGCAGGCGCAGTCGAAACAAAAAGAGCTCGACAAAATGGGAATCATGGAGGATCTGGAGGGAGAAAAGAGCCTCGCATTCAGTTTCAGCTACGCCCCCACCCCCGCCAAGCTCGTCATGCAGGCCAAAGAGCTCTCTTTCGGCTACACCGAAAACGCCCCCCTCTTTCAGAACCTCTCGTTCGCCCTCGAAAAAGGGAAGCGCCTCGCCATCATCGGTAAAAACGGCAAAGGGAAATCGACGCTCCTCAACTGCCTCGCGGGACTGCTCACCCCAAGCGGCGAGGTCACGTTCCACCCCTCCACCGCCATCGCACATTTCGGCCAGACCAACATCGACCGCCTAGACAAGAACCATACGGTGACACAAGAGATCCAGAGCGCGGATGCGAGCATGAGCAACGTACGTATCCGTTCCATCTGCGGCACGATGATGTTCAGCGGCGACGATGCCGACAAAAAAATCTCCGTCCTCAGCGGGGGCGAACGGAGCCGCGTCATGCTCGGCAAAATCATCGCCACCCCCGCCAACCTCCTCTTTCTGGATGAGCCGACCAACCACCTCGATATGTACTCCATCGACGCTCTTACCGACGCGATCAAATCTTTCGAAGGTTCGGTCGTCCTCGTCACCCACTCGGAGATGATGCTCCGCGCCCTCGCCGACGCCCTCGTCATCTTCCGCGAAGGGAACGCCGAGTTCTTCGACGGCACGTACGATGAGTTTCTGGAGAAAATCGGCTGGGACGAGGAGCTCGACGATGCCCCCAAACCCGCCAAAGCGACCTCCAACACCAACAAAAAAGAGACCAAGCAGCAGCGCGCCGCCCTCGTGCAGGAGCGTTCCAAACTCCTCTCCCCTCTCAAAAAAGAGGTGGAAAAGTGCGAAAACACGATCATGGAGCTCGAAGAGAAGCTCAAAAACTCCCATGAGCTTCTAACGACCTATTCCAATCAGGGGGAGACCTCCAAACTCCTCGAACTCTCCAAGCAAGTCGGCGAAGACGAGAAGAAAATCGAGGAGCTGTTCGAGAAGCTCGAAACCGCGAGCGACGAAATCACCCGTATCGAAGCTGAATACGAGGCGAAGCTTGCCGAGCTCTAAAACCCGCCTCGACAAGCTCCTCGGCTCGCTGGGGTACTGCGCGCGCAAAGAGGTTGCCGTACTCCTCAAAGAAGAGGTAATCACCCATATCGAAAACCTTCCCCTGAAACCAGACACCAAGGTCTCCCATGAGGAGATCCTCTTCGAGAGCGAACCCCTCGATCCGCCGCAAGGGATGGTGATTTTGATGCACAAGCCCGTAGGCTACGTATGCAGCCACGACGATGGCGAAGGTCGGCTCGTCTACGACCTCCTCCCCCCGCGCTGGCGGCTACGCGATCCCAAAATCTCGACCGTCGGACGCCTCGACAAAGAGACATCCGGCCTGCTGCTCCTCACCGACGACGGCGCGCTGCTCCACCGCCTCACCTCCCCCAAACACAAAGTGCCCAAAGTGTACGAAGCGACGCTCGATAGAGCGCTCAAAGGGGACGAAGGAGAGATTTTCGCCTCGGGGACGCTGATCCTGAACGGCGAAAAAACCCCGTGCCTCCCTGCCAAACTCACCGTGATCGATGACACCCACGTCACGCTGGAGATCATCGAGGGGCGCTACCATCAGGTGCGCCGCATGTTCGCGGCGGTAGGGAATCATGTCACGGCACTGCACCGCTCCAGCTTCGGGAATCTGACGCTGGGGGATTTGAAGCCGGGGGAATATCAGGTTATCGATCCCTTGAATCTGGCAAAATCTTCCTGATCAAAGTTTAAGTCCCCTCAGCCTCAACGCATTCGCGATCACGGAGACCGAACTGAAACTCATCGCCGCAGCGGCGATCATGGGTGATAGGAGCAGCCCGAAAAAGGGATAAAGCACCCCCGCCGCGATCGGTATCCCCGCGGTGTTGTAGACGAAGGCGAAAAAGAGGTTCTCCCTGATGTTGCGCATCGTGGCTCGGCTGAGGCGGCGGGCGCGGACGATGCCGCGCAGGTCGCCGTGCACGAGGGTGATACCGGCACTCTCCATCGCGACGTCGGTCCCGCCCCCCATCGCGATCCCCACATGGGCCTGTGCGAGGGCTGGGGCGTCGTTGATCCCGTCCCCCGCCATCGCGACGATGCGCCCCTCGCGCTGGAGCTGCTCGACGATGCGCGCCTTCTCCTGCGGGAGCACTTCGGCGATCACCCGCTCTATTCCGAGCTGTGCGGCGACCGCCCCGGCGCTAAGGCGGCTGTCTCCGCTGAGCATCACAATCTCTACCCCCTCCTCATGCAGGGAGCGGATCGCCTCGGGGGTGTTCTCCTTGATCGGATCGGCAACCCCGACGATCCCCTCTGCACGTGAGTCGATCGCAATAAACATCACGCTCTGCCCCTCCTGCCGCAGACGATCCGCCGCTGCGGCCCAATCCAGCGGATCGATCCCCAGACGCTTCAGCAGCGTCAGGTTTCCGACCGCCACGCTGTGAGCGTCCACGCTTCCGACGGCCCCCTCCCCCGTGAACGACTCGAAACGCTCCGCAGCAGAGAGTTCCACCCCCCTCGCCTGCGCCCCCCGCACGATCGCTTCGGCCAGAGGGTGTTCGCTGGAGCGCTCCAGCGAGGCGGCCAGACGAAGGATGTCGTTCTCCTCCAGCCCCTCCCGGATGGCGAGGGAGACCAGCCGGGGTTTGCCCTCCGTCAGGGTTCCCGTCTTGTCGATGACGAGGGTGTTGACCTTTTCCATCGTCTCGAGGGCTTCGGCGTTTTTGATGAGGACGCCGTTGGTGGCCCCTTTTCCGGTTCCCACCATGATCGATATGGGGGTCGCCAGTCCCAGCGCGCAGGGGCACGCGATGATGAGGACGGCCACCGCATTGATCACCGCGTACGCGAGGCTGGGTTCAGGACCCCACAGAGTCCAGACGACGAACGCCGCGAGGGCGGTGACGACGACGGCGGGGACGAAAACCCCCGCCACGGCATCGGCTACGTTCTGGATCGGGGCGCGGGAGCGCTGCGCCTGCGACACCATCGCGACGATCTGGGAGAGGAGGGTTTCGCTCCCGACTTTTTCGGCCCGCATAATGAAACTGCCGTTGCCGTTGAGGGTCGCGCCGATCACGCGCTCTCCGGCTTTTTTGGAAAGGGGAATCGGCTCGCCGCTCACCATCGACTCATCGACGTAGCTCTCCCCCTCCTCCACGACGCCGTCCACCGGGATCTTCTCGCCGGGGCGGACCCGCAGACGGTCCCCGACCTGCACCATCCGCAGATCGATCTCTTCTTCGCTCCCCCCGTCCCGTACGATCCGCGCCGTTGTGGGCACCAGAGCGAGCAGCAGCCGGATCGCCTCGTTGGTGCGGCTGCGGGCGCGCGCTTCGAGCACCTGCCCCAGCAGCACCAGCGCCGTGATGACCGCCGCGGCTTCGAAATAGACGGGAATAACCCCGTGCATCGTCATATGCGGGGGAAAGATGCCGGGGAAGATCACCGCTACGGCGCTGTAAATCCATGCCGTAGCGATCCCCATCGCAATGAGGGTGAACATGTTGAAGTTGCGGGTGCGCAGCGATTGGATGCCGCGGGTAAAAAAGCTCCACCCGCCCCACCATACGACGGGCGCCGAGAGGATCAGTTCACACCACTGGCGGACTCTGGGGTCGATCAGAGCGTTAAACGTCCCGGGCCACATCTCCGATCCCATCGCGCTGATGAAAACGGCCAGAGCCAGTACGGCGCTCACCCGCAATCGGCGTGTCAGCTCTTTTTCTTCGCCGTTTTCCTCATCCAAACGCACCTCTTTTGGTTCCAGCGCCATCCCGCATTTTGGACAGGTTCCGGGCCCTTCCTGCTCGATTTCGGGGTGCATAGGGCAAGTGTAAAGCGTGTGATCGATTGTGCAGCTGTGATCGGGGCATGCGGCGGGGTTCGCAGTGGGATGCAGATAGGTTTCAGGATGCCCGGTAAATTTCATACGGCACGATTCGGAACAAAAATAGTAATGCGTTCCGTCCCTCTGCGCCTGATAGGGGGTGGATTCGGAGACCTCCATCCCGCAGACGATGTCTTTTGCCATCTTGTCCCCCTTTCGTTGATTTGGAAAACTTATACATTTACCTCGATTTCATACCATTGTAGCACTTTTACGCGCCGCGCAATACGAACCGTATGTTAATATCGGTACAATGGCACATACTATTTTCGGAGCGATAAACCGTTTGGAAGCGCATCTCTCAGCCGTCCGTATCGTCCATGAAAACGACCGTTTCGTCGTCGCCGCCAAGCCGGAGGGGGTCAATTTCCACTCCGAAGAGGAGGCGGGATTCGTCGTTCGCTTGAGCGAGCAGCTGGGCCAGTCCCTCTTTAGCGTCCACCGTCTCGACAAAATGACCTCTGGGCTGCTGATACTCGCCAAAAGTCCCGAAGCGGCGGCGGAGTTCACCCGTATGTTCGAGTCCAGAGAAATCGAGAAATACTACCTCGCCATCAGCACCCGCAAACCGAAGAAAAAACAGGGGTGGGTCAAAGGGGACATGGGCAAGGCGCGCCGGGGGGACTACAAGCTCCTCACGACGATGACCAACCCTGCGATCACCCAGTTCATCAGCGCCTCGCTCCGCCCCAACGAGCGGGTTTTCCTCGTCAAGCCCCATACGGGCAAAACCCACCAGATCCGCGTCGCCCTCAAATCGCTCGGCTCACCCTGTGCTGGCGACGAGCGCTACGCCGCCGCCGATGATGCCCGTAAAGAAGATCGGGGCTATCTGCACGCCTACGCGCTGCGCTTTACGTTCGGAGGTGAGGAGTTTTCGTTCGTCCTCCCCCCAGAGGAAGGGGAGCGGTTTACGAGTGCGGAGATAAAAGAGCGATTAAGCCAATGGAGCGAACCGTGGAACCTCTTTTGAACCGACTGATCGACACACCGCTGGGATCGATGATCGCTGCCACCGACGGCGATGCGATCGTCTCGCTCGATTTCGCCGATGAGGCACCAGACTTCCCAAACTCCGATCATCCCCTGCTGCTGCGCCTCGAAAAAGAGCTGGGGGAGTATTTCGCAGGCAAGCGGCGCACCTTTGACCTTCCCCTCGCCCCCCGCGGGACGCCGTTTCAGCTCGCGGTTTGGGAGAGGCTGCGAACGATCCCTTACGGTGAAACGATCTCGTATGCACAAGAGGCCGAAAGACTCGGCAACCCCAAAGCGGTCCGCGCCGTGGCCAGCGCCAACGGCCGCAACCCGATCAGCATCCTCATCCCCTGCCACCGCGTCATCGCCACGGGAGGCGGGCTGGGCGGATACAGCGGCGGCGTGGAGAAAAAAGCATTTCTCCTAGCGCTGGAACGGCATCCAAAATCACGGTAAAATACTCCAAACCCTACAAGGAGCATCCATGATGCGTCTCTCTACCCTATTTGCCGGCGTGTTGCTCGCCTCATCCCTCGATGCAGGCGAATTTACCCTCCGCAGCCACGACCTCGCCGGACAACTGACCAAAACACAGGAGTTTTCGGGCTTCGGCTGCGACGGGAAAAACATCTCTCCCGAACTCCACTGGAGCGACGCCCCCAAAGGGACCAAGAGCTTCGCGGTGACCGTCTACGATCCCGACGCCCCTACGGGGAGCGGATGGTGGCACTGGGTCGTTTTTAACATCCCCGCCTCCGTGACCTCCCTCCCCGCCGATTTCGGCAACACGGCGAAAAAACAGCCCATCAGCGCGGTGCAGAGTATCACCGACTTCGGCAAAACCGGATTCGGCGGCGCCTGCCCCCCCGTCGGCGACCGTCCCCACCGCTACATGTTCACCGTCCATGCCCTGAACGTCGATCATCTCGATCTGGACGAAAAAGCCTCTCCCGCCCTCGTAGGATACATGCTGACGATGCACACGATCGCCAAATCGACCCTCGTGTCGTATTACGGCCGCTGATCCGGTACTACTGGATGATTCCTCGTTCCGAACGTCCTCGTTTGGAATGCAAATAGACACTCTTAAGCTGGAGGTTGGGAGCGAGACAAAATTCACGGATAAAGAGATTATAAGTATAAAAAGTGAAGATTCAATCTAACAAATCAGTGGAGTCAATCAAAAACCCAAAGGGAGCTTTTGATTGCTCATTTTAAACATTAGAATGACAAGGATATATAATGAGCACGTGTTCCAATTGTACTTTTCTTCTTAACTTCCGAGGTAGCCCTTTCAGTATGCCTGATGGTATTCTTACTCGCTGTGGCAAAGAGTCACGGGCACTGGAAGGTGATTGGCCCCCTCCCATTAATCAGCCGGAAGTTGAATCATGTTCCTTATTTATCCCTTATGATTCTACAAGGCCAAAATGGGAATGGGATGAAAAAAAGAACAAGATAAATTCTGAAAAACATGGCATCGATTTCAATGAGGCAGTACAAGCTTGTGATGCTGATCCAAAAGCACTTCGAATCCCAGCACCAAAACCAGATACACAATGGGAAAAGCTTGAGGGATTGAACTTTGACGAGCTTGGCATTGATAAGAATAAAGGTAATCTTGACCCGGTACGAGATTGGTATTTATTCTCACATTGGGATAAAGTGTGGAAAATGGTAACTACTCTAAGAGGAGAACAGGGCTTAATGACTCAACGAATTATATCGGTTCATCGTGCAAAGCCAGATGAAGAAGAATTGTACAAAACAGGGTTTCAATAGATAATAACAATTCCCCTCATCCCCAACGTCCTCATTGGGAACGCAGATAGACACTCCCAAGCTGGAGCTTGGGAGTGAGACAATCATGGTGTACAGCTCCATTAAAGCCGTTTGACTGATTTATTATCCATCCCGCGCTACACTTCCATCCATCAAACTGACAAAGGCATATTCTCATGACCCAAATTATCATTTTTATCGTGGTCGCGCTCCTCTTTTACTGGCTCTCGCGGGGGTTTGCCAAAAACAGCGAAACCTATTCGAAAAAACAGTTTTCGGGGTTCAAACTGACCAAAGAATCGCTGGCCTACAGTGAACTTGGGCTTTTTACCGCGCTGTGCGCCAAAGTGGCCAAGGCGGACGGGCGGATCGACGAGCTCGAGGCCGAGCTGATCGGCAACATGTTCACCGATATCAGCGCCCTCTTCCCCGATCCCACCCGGACCAAAACCCTTCTCAAGGAGATCTTCGAGGAAGAGAAAAACGCCCCGCACAACCTCGACCGGGTCGCTCAGGCGCTTTATGATGCGCTGAAAAACGAACCGCACAAACGCCAGAAGATGGTGGAGTTTCTGGTCAACCTCACCTACATCGACGGCACCCTCAGCCAGAGCGAAGAGGAGATGCTCAAGCGGATCGGCTACTATATGGGGTTCAGCGAAGCCGATATGGGATCGATGATGGAGCGTTTCAGTTCCTACCACCGCCACAGCGTCAAAGAGAGTTCGATCGATCAGGCGTATGCGCTGCTGGGGATCACCGCCGCAGCTTCCGACGGCGAAGTGAAAAAGGCGTACCGCTCTCTGGTGCGCGAATACCATCCCGACATCATCAAATCCCAGGGGGCGTCGGACGAGTATCTCAAAGAAGCGACCGAAAAGGTCCAGGAGATCAACGCCGCGTACGAGACGATCAAAAAAGCGCGGGGGATGTAGCGCTAGCGCTTTTTCCTTGCGTTGAATATCACGACCGCCGCAAACGCCAAAACGGATCCGACAAGGGTCGAAATCTCTATTTTCTCACCGTAAACCACCATGCTCGATACAATCGCCCCAATGGGGACGATGAACATGAACACCCCCGTCCGGTGCGCCCCCACTTTCCCCGCCGAAGCAAAAAAAAGCGCGGTGCTGAGCGTCCCCGGGAAAATCCCGATAAAAATGATCGTCCACCAAAACGTGCTGTCGTATTTCGCGAACGCAAAGGGCTCATACGGCAACGCGAAAATAAGGTTCGACGTCATCGCAACGGCAAACACGACCGTCGTATAGAGCATCGGGGTCGTGTGTTTGGACGCTTTTTGCGAAACGATCGTCACCAGCGCCCACACGATCGCCGCCGCGACGAAATAGCTGTTTTCGAGGTCTAAAAATCCCCACCCCTCACTCGGCACTTTCATCAGTACCAGCGCGCCGACGACCCCGACCGTGAGGGCGGCGATCTCTTTGGCCGATACCTTCAGCCCCAGCAACGCGACGGAGAGCAGGTAGGTGATGATGGGCGACGTCGAGGTGACCAGCGTCCCGCCGTATCCCGCCTGGCCGTGCAGCAGCCCCGCAAAGAAAAAATAGTTGAATACCGACGTCAGCAACCCCGCCGCGATCATGTACATCACTCCTCGCCGATCGGAACGCAGAGGCGATTTCATAAACCATATCAGCGGAAGGATAGAGGCGAATGAAACGGCATAGCGCCAGAACGCCGCCATTTCGGCATTCGAGTGGTGGGCCGCGACTTTTCCCGCCGTCCACGCCACGCCCCACAGCAACATGGCGACGATCATTCCGGCGAAATAGAGGGCTTGGGGGCGATGTTTCATGGCGTGATTGTGCTCTCTTTTGGCTTTGAAGGGGATGAATCGTACGAACCGCTAAACGGTAGCCCTTGACATTGTTACCCATTCGTATTAAGTTAACATATAGCGCAGTTAAAGGAGAAAAAAATGGCACAGATCATTCACCGCTCGCATGAGCGCGGCATTGCCGAACACGGATGGCTTCACAGCCGGTTCAGCTTTTCGTTTGCCGAATACCACAATCCTGAGCGGATGGGGTTCGGTGCCCTGCGGGTCATCAACGACGACGTTATCGAAGCGGGGATGGGATTTGGGATGCACCCCCACCGGGATATGGAGATCGTCACGATCGTCACCAAAGGGGCCATCGAACACCGTGATTCCCAAGGGCACCACGGGATCACCCGTGCGGGGGAGGTTCAGTACATGTGCGCCGGGTCGGGGATACACCACTCCGAATACGCAACGCCGCAGATGGACACGGAGCTGTTCCAGATCTGGATTTTCCCCGATCAAAAAGCTCTCCCGCCCCATTACGAACAGCGCGATTTCAGCCATATCGCCGATCAAAAAGGATGGCATCCTCTGGTTTCGGGGGACGGCAGGGGAAATTCCCTTCGGATACATCAGGATGCCGCCATCTCGATCGCCCGGCTCGAAAAGGGGGAAATCCTTCCCCTCCCCCCGGTACCCTCAGGCCGCGGGTTGCTGCTCTTCGTCATGGAGGGGGACCTCCGCGTCTGCGGAACCACCCTGTCACGACGCGACGAGATGCAGATCACCGAAGGGGAGGAATGCAGTCTCACCGCTTCGGAAGCGTCGAAGGTACTGCTGTTCGACATGCCGATGCGCCGTTCCTGATCCCTCCATGCGGGCCGGTATGCTACAATCACGGCACCATTTGCAGGGAGGAGCCCCATGCCAAAATCGTTCACGACCGAACCCATGAGCGCGATTCTCGCGTGGGCCGAAAAATCGCTTGAGCAGGCTGATACCTTCTCGTTCGAGGTCCTCAACCCCGACGTCGCGCGCGGCTCCTACGCGGGAGAAGCCCTCACGATCGAGGGGAGCGACTACCTCTACCGTTCCTACAAAGCGTGGAACGATCTGGCCGAACTCCTTTTCTGCCGTCTTTTGACCCCCGAAAAACGATCCGAATACACCGTCTTGTTGACGTTCGAGAAAATCGACCGGAACGACTCGTTCCACCGAAGTGAAGAAAAAGAGGAGAAATACGGCACCGCGTCGCATTTTTCCCGCATCCGCAAAAACGAGGAACCGGCCTTTCTTTCGGCCTATCTGCGTGCTTTGCGCAGTGTCAGGGTGGGAGAGAAAAAACGGATTCTGAACCTGGGGATCAATACGGGGGACGAGTTCGAGCTGATCCGCCGCATCGTGCCGGAGGAGACCTACCGCGCGATCGAGCTCGTCGGGGTCGACCATTCGGCCAGCGCCATCGATCTCGCACGGAAACGGTTTGCCGGGGGGAATGCCCTCTTCCATGTCCACGACATCAACGATCTGGATGCATTGAATCTGGGGCGATTCGACCTCATCGTCTCGATCGGGACCCTCCAAAGCCCGGGAATCGATTTCAAACCGCTCTTTGCCAAGCTGGTGCAGGAGTATCTGAACCCGCAAGGCTCGATGATACTCGGGTTCCCCAACTGCCGCTGGATGGGAGGAGAGATGATTTACGGCGCCAAGGCCCCCAATTATCCTTATTCGGAACTCTCGCTCGTCATAAAGGATATCCATTACTGTAAAAAGTACCTGCAGCAAAAAAAGTTCCGGGTGAGCGTGACGGGTAAGGACTACCTGTTTCTGACGGCAACCCGTATCCAGACGGCGCGTTAACCGTGTAAACGGCGAATATGCTACAATAAACCTATGATACGTTATTTATTTTTATTATCGCTTGTCGTACTGCTCCCGCTGGGGGCGGCGGCAATACCCGCCGAAAAGATCGATGTATCGCTTGCGGCGCTGGGAAGCGAGGAACAGCTCTCCGATTCAAAAACCCTGGCCCTGTTGCTCGAACGGTATTCACCCTCCGTTTCGATCCTCCACCGCCGATACCGCGCCACCGCCGCCGAACACCGCCGAATCGAAGAGGCGTTTGCGGAAGCGGGAATTCCGCCCTATTTTTCGCTGATCCCCTACTGCGAATCCAAATTCGATCCCGATGCCCGCGGGTACGGCACTGCCGGGTTGTGGCAGTTCACCCGCCAGAGCGCACGCAATTTCGGCCTCACCGTCCAAAAAGGGAATGACGAACGCCTTGATACGCAGCGCTCGACGCAGGCCGCGATACGTTACATCAAAAGCCTCAAACGCCAGTTCGGAAGCTGGTATCTGGTCGATTTCGCCTACGGGATGGGAGAAGGAAAACTGCAACAGCTGATTCGGCGCAACGGGAGTAAAAAACTCTCGGTTCTTCTCAAAGATCCCCATTTCCCTTCGGGAACCAAAGCCCATTTTGCCAAAACGCTGCTCCTGCAGGCGCGTATTGCCGCCGCAAAAGAAGAAAAAAACTAAAACGGAAGCCGCCTCTCCTCTCAGGAGAAGCGGTACGGGGAAAGATTAGAAGCGGTAACCGATCTTGACCTGAGCACGGTAGTTGTCGAGGTCTTCTTTGTAGGTGTTGGTAAGCTCGGCTTTCTGCGTCCACTGATAGCGGATATCCGCACCGGTATAGACTTCGCGGCTGATGTTGTATTTAAGCCCGGTCCCCGCCTGAAGGGTAAAGACCGTATCGCTTTTGTCCATATCCGAGAAAATGACGCCGAATCCGGGTCCGAATCCCCACTCGACGCCGTTTGAGAGCGTAATGAGGTAATAAGGGTTGAATTCGAGGTTGGTCATCGACAAGCCGTCGCTGTTGAAACGGTTCAGCATGATCTGCTGGCGGAGGTTGTCCCACGGGAGGGTAAATACGGGGCAGTCCAGAGAGATTTCGATCCCCGCCGTCTGACCGGCGGCCGAAACGTTTTTGAGGTTCATGTACCCCGTGCTCACGCCCACCTGGATATTCGGGCAAAAACCCGCGTCCAGGATCGGAAGGGCTTTAAACTCGCCTGCCGACGCACCCGCGCCGATCAAAAGGGATGCGGCGAGAGCCGTTTTGGCCAATGTAGTCAATCTCATTCTCACTCCTGTATAGTCGATTGGAAGAGATAAGTATAGCGCAGTTCGGATAAAATGTGATAGATATGTGATGGGAAATCCCCGTACGGGGAGAGAAGCGGTTAGCCGATGTTGGTGTATACGGCCTGGACGTCGTCGTCCTCTTCGATACGGTCAATCAGTTTCTCGATATCGACCATCTGTTCATCGGTGAATTCGACCGTCGTGTTCGGGATACGCTCAAGTGCGGCTTTGGAAGGGGCGATATTCAGCTCTTCGAGGGCCGCCGAGAGGGTTCCGAACGCGGTATAATCCCCTGTCACGCTCACTTCGCCCTCGTCCTCTTCGAGCTCTTCGAGCCCGGCGTCGATCAGCGCCATCTCGAGCTCCTCGAGGTCCATTTCAGGTTTTGGAAAGCTGAACACCGCTTTGCGGCTGAACATGAATTCGAGCGCGCCGTTGTTGAGCATCTCCCCTTTGGCTTTGGAAAAGTAGCTGCGGATGTTTCCGACGGTACGGGTGTTGTTATCCGTCGCGCACTCTACGAAGATCAGAACGCCGTGCGGCCCTTTCCCCTCGATGTTCACTTCGATGATATTCGCCGCGTCTTTACCGAACGCCCGTTTGATCGCCGCTTCGATGTTATCCTTGGGCATATTCTGCGCTTTCGCCGTCAAAATCGCGGTCCGAAGCTTGGGATTCATTTCGGGGTCGGCTCCCCCCTCTTTGGCGGCCATCGTAATGATTTTGCCAAGTTTCGGGAAAATTCTCGACATATTTCCCCAGCGTTTCATTTTGGCCGCTTTGCGGTATTCAAACGCTCTTCCCATGCGGTATGCTCCTCTGTGTGATCTGTAAAAAATTGGTCGAATTATAACCGTTTTGAGAGATTATGACAACCGCCTGCGGGCTGAAAAATTGATCAGATAGACCGCCGCACTGCTGATCGCCCCGCCGATGAGCAACGCACTCGAGGGAATTTCGCCCAGCAGGAAATAACTGCTCACGAGGGCGCAGACGGGGACAAGGAACATGTACGAACTCGCCCTCCCCGATCCCATTTTCCCCGAAGCGATGAAATAGATCGTCGAAGCGACCGTCTGCCCCAGCACCGAGAGATACAGCAGCGCCCCCCAGAAACGGGCGTCCTGCGAAAAAACCGAGCCGATGCCGTGGGGATAGGCGACGAAAAACATCAGCACCGTGGCAATCAGCCCCAGCAAAAACGTGTAATGGATCGGATCGAGATGAAGATGCGAGCGCTGCGCGGCAAGGGTGAGTGCGGCCCACACCAGTGCACACGCGACGAAGACGAGGTTCCCCCCGTGCAGCAGTACTTCCCCGTCCCACACCTGCACCATGACCGCTCCGCCCGCCAAACCGATCACCAGACCCGCGATGTGGCGGCGCGTCGGTTTCATCCCCAGCGCCACAACCGCGATCAGAACCGTCAGAACCGGGCTAAGCGTCGTGATAACGACCCCGCCCGCCCCGGCGGTGCCGACATAAACGCCGTAAAACGACAGTGCCATGAAAAGGGAATTGAGCAAAGCGCTCAGCGCAGCCCAGCCCAATGCACCGGTGCTCAGCCGCAGCGGCTTGCGATGCCACCACAGAATCGGGACGAACGCCGCAGCCATCAGGGCAAACCGCCAAAACGTCGCGACTTCCCACGACACGCTTTCCGAGAGGATTTTGAGCGCCGGCCAGCCGCCGCCCCAGAGCATCATCGCGAGGATCATCAACAAAGGAAGGGGAAGATTCATAAAAGGGGCGTCCGAACCGCGCAAGGCGGTTTAGAGATCGATGTGGACAATATCGCTTTGGATATTGTTGAAAAGGAGCGAACGGTTATCGACCCGGTGCTGATACAGAAACGTATTGGGTTTCATGTTCCGCAGGACGGTCGTGTTGTAATAATAGGCGTTCGAGCAGCGCCCGATGAAGAGGAACGAAAAGAGGAGCTTGATGCGCGGATTTTCGAAAATCTCGTTGGGCTGCGCCAGGAACGTGAGGCCGAATTTTTTGAGGTTGACCAGATCGAAAATGTAGAAAATGAAATCTTCGAATTTGGCGTGGAACCCCTCGATGTTGGCGATATCCTGCATGAAATAGTAATAGTTGTCAAGCAGTTCGCGCTTTTGCATCATCCGTGAGAGTTTGCTCTTGATGTCGCGTTTGCTCGCGAAATAGGAGGGGTTGACCGCCATGTAGATGTTTTTGCGCTCGGCGATCGCCGCATCCACGGCGGCATCGAATTCGTCGCTTTCGTCAAAACGCATGTAGTGAAATTCGCTCCCGTGTTTGAAACGCTCTTCGATCTGGTCAATGGCCGGATCGGAAAAATCGAGATACAGCGTCGCAATTCCGTTGTCGATGACGAATTCGCGGATTTTGTTGGCCAGATGGGTTTTCCCCGAACCCGGTTCCGCCAGGATCAGCGTGTTTTCGCGCAGAACGCGGTCATGCAGTTCGAGGTTGGCGATCGAGTTTTTAAATTTTCCGATTTTTCGTTTCATGGTCGTATCCGATGGATGAAATAGTATAAAAGAGAGTATAGCCAAATAAAGATAAATGGCCCGAATCGACGCGCCGACGCGCCACCTATCGCCATTGCTCTTGCGTTATCGTAACATCCCCGTCGTCCGAATGCAGACTGAGCTCGCCGTCGCTGATCGTCACCGAAAGGCGCATCGTACGCGCATGGAGTTTTTCGATCCCTTCTGCGTGCAGATGGAGCGCTTCGAAGTTTTTGAACCGTGCGAACGTGCCGCCGTTATGGCGCCACCACGCGCTCGCGGCTTTGAGGTTGTAGGTATAGACGATAACTTTTTCCGACCTGCCGCACGCCTTGCGCAGCCGTTTCTCGTCTACCTGCCCAAGATCGATCCACAGCTCGATGTCGCCGCCGTAGTCTTTCTCCCAAAGATCCGGTTCGTCCTCCCCCCCGATCCCCTTGGTGATCACCAGCCGATCCGAGGCATGCAGCGCGAATGCCACGATGCGCATCATCAGCCGTTCATCGGTTTCAGAGGGGTGCTGGGCGATCGTGATCTCGTGGGTCTCGTAATAGTTGCGGTCCATGTCGGCGATGTTGAGCTGGACTTTGCAGATGGTCGAACCGGCGGCCATGGGTGCTCCTCTGAGTAAAACAAAACTATGACATAAAACGGCTAAGAAAAACGCGTGTAGGATTCCCGCCGAAGCGGGAAAAGAGAAGAAAAGGAGGATTACCCTTTGACTTTCGCTTCGATCGTCGCAACGATGCTTGGGTCTTCGAGGGTCGAAATATCCTGCGTGATCGCTTCGCCTTTCGCGATGGAGCGAAGGATACGGCGCATGATTTTGCCCGAACGGGTTTTCGGGAGGCCCGGAACGAAAACGATGTCGTCGCACACCGCGATGTTACCGATCTCTTTCATGATCACTTTGTTGATTTCTTTGACCATCTCCATCTCTTCGCCGATGGTGTCTTCGCTTTTGAGGACGATGTAGGCGAAGATCCCTTCCCCTTTGATGTCGTGCGGTTTTCCGACGACGGCGACTTCGGCGACGTTGGGGTGTTTTTTACACGCCGCTTCGACTTCAGCCGTTCCCATACGGTGGCCCGAAACGTTGATGACGTCGTCGGTACGGCCCGTGATCGTGATGTAGCCGTCTTCGTCGTAGATGGCGCCGTCACCCGTGAAGTAGACCGCTTTGCCGTCTTTTTTGACGTCGCCGAAATACGATTTGACGAAACGTTCAGGGTCTCCCCAGATGTTACGGATCATTGACGGCCACGGACGTGTCACACACATGTAACCGCCTTCACCTACGCCCACTTTCTCGCCCGTTTGCGGGTCGAGGATCTCTCCAATGATACCCGGCAGCGGCAGGGTTGCACACGCGGGTTTGATCGGTGTCGCACCCGGCAGCGGAGAAACGATGTGTCCCCCCGTTTCGGTCTGCCAGTAGGTATCGACGATGGCGCATTTGCCGCCGCCGACCGCTTCGTAGTACCATTTCCATGCCGGAGGGTCGATCGGCTCACCCACGGTTCCGAGGACTTTCAGGCTGCTAAGGTCGTATTTGGCCGGCTCGTCTTCACCTGTTTTGTGCAGAACGCGGATCGCGGTCGGCGCGGTGTAGAACTGGTTGATTTTGTACTCTTCGACCATTTTCCACGGACGTCCCGCATCCGGATAGGTCGGAACCCCTTCGAACATCACGGTCGTCGCACCCATCGCAAGCGGTCCGTAGACGATGTAGGTGTGCCCGGTGATCCAGCCCACGTCCGCCGTACACCAGTAGGTGTCGTTTTCTTTGACGTCGAATACCCATTCCATCGTCATCTGCGCCCACAGGATGTATCCCGCCTGGTTGTGCTGAACCCCTTTTGGTTTACCGGTAGAGCCCGATGTGTAGAGGAGGAAAAGCGGATCTTCGGCGTCCATGATCTCCGCAGGACATTCGGGGGCCTGGTTTTTGATCAGTTCGTTGTACGAATAGTCGCGTCCGGCAACCCAGTTGATATCTTCGTTGTTACGTTCGATGACGAGCACTTTCTCGACCGGAGAATTCTCGGTAATCGCCTGGTCAACGACCGGTTTGAGCATGTAGGGTTTGTCTTTGCGGTATGCGCCGTCTGCGGTAATGACGAGTTTCGCCTCGGCGTCTTCGATACGGTCTTTGAGCGCTTCGGCCGAGAACCCGCCGAATACGATCGAGTGGATCGCACCGATACGGGCACATGCGAGCATCGCATAGGCCGCTTCGGGAATCATCGGCATGTAGATGATGACGCGGTCACCTTTTTTGACGTGAAACTCGTTTTTGAGGAGGTTCGCGAAGCGGTTGACGTTGTAATAAAGCTCGAGGTACGTAATGATCTGCTTGTCGCCGCGGTCCCCTTCGAAGATGATCGCCGCTTTGTTTTTGCGGGTTGAGAGATGGCGGTCAATACACTGGTGGGCAACGTTGAGTTTTCCACCAACAAACCATTTGTAAAACGGTGCGTTGCTCTCGTCGAGCACCTGCGTATACGGCTGGAACCAGTCGATTTTTTCGTTCGCGAAGTGTCCCCAGTACCCTTCGTAATCTTCGTTGGCCCATTCTTGAAGTTCTTTGTACTCGCACATGTTTTTGATGCGCGCGTTTTTCGCAAACTCACGGTTGGGATGAAAAATCGGTTTTACGGTATCGCTCATAGCAATTGCTCCTTAGTTTAATTTAATGGTGTGTTGTAATTTTATGTAGACCATGGCGGTCATAATCGCATCGTTCAATGCGTTGTGCTGACCCATCCTCGGGATGTTTAAATCCTTGAGGATTGTATCAAAGCGTAAATCAATATTTCCTTGCGGAATCAGGGCAATTTTTTTGTCAAAATAAAGCCCCGACACCTCGATCTGGCGGTTGGGGAGCGTTACCCCCAGCCACGGCTTGATCATACGGTTCATCATGGAGACGTCAAACTCCAGGTAATAGCCCACCAGCGGGCGGTTCCCCACAAATTCTAAAAACTTTTTCACCCCCTCTAACGGCTCGACGGCGTGTTCAAGATCACACGGCCTTATATGATGGATTTTAATGCTTTCGGCACTGATGGCGCGGGACGGTTTAAGAAACACCTCGAAACTCTGCGAGGTGAGAATTCTGTCCCCTTTGACTTTGACCGCGCCGATACTCAGAACTTCGTCTTTTTTCGGATTCAATCCGGTAGTTTCGGTATCGAAAACGACCGTTTCATCCCCTTCGTAGGGCTCGAAGAGCGACGCATACGCATCGTCTTTGAGCCCCCGGAGGTTCCATGTGCGTCTGAACGCCTCGAACATTACACTACCATCCCCAGATGGAAGTGGTAGGTCAGGAATTTTTTGAACGTATTAACGATTTTGAATGCGTCTTTGAGCAGATCCCGGTCGGCTTTGCTGAGCAGTTTGGGATTGACGTAATTTTGTTCCTTGAGTACCTGTTTTTGAGAGAGCATCGTCCGCAGCCGGATCGAGAGCAGCGTATCGTAGGCTTCGATCAGTTCACTCGCGAACCGCTTGTCGAACAATCCGATGTTATTGAGTTCCTTGATCCGTTCGGTCGTATTGGTCGTCTCAATCTTGTGCTCAAGGGCTAGGATCCGCACACCGTGGACGATCGCGAACACCCCTCCTTTTTTGATGTCGAGTTCGCTCTCATGCGCGTCGCGTCCTAGGACGAAGCCCGAAAACAGCGACAGCGGGGTCTCGAACGCCAGCGATGCCTTCGCCAGATGGGCCAGAATATCGCTGCGACCCTCGAAACGCTCGAAGAGAAAATTTTTGCACTCGGTTAAAAGCGTCTCATCACCCGCCACACAATGGGCGTCAAGAAAAATGGAAAGCGACTGGAGCGTCTCTTCGTTGAGCGTATCGGTCCATGAGGAAATCTGTTTTTTATAGCCCGAAACACTTCGGCGCCAGTAAGGGTTGCTGACCATGATATTGCCGGCGCATTTGGGAAATCCGAGCCGGATCAGGTACTCGTTGAGCCGCTCCATGAAAGGACAGTACGCTTCTTCGTCTTCACCGTCGGCAATGATGAGGGCATTGTCCTGATCGGTGCGCAATACCTGCTCGCCGCGCCCTTCGCTTCCCATTACGACGAGCGCGCAGCGGCCCTGCATCGTCTCGGGAAGGACCATTTCGAACACTTTGCGGTACACCTTGGCGTTGAGTTCGCTCACGAGCTTGGAGACGTAGCGGACCCGTACCCCTTTGGAAGTGAGCGACCTGACCACCTGCATAAGCGAGCGTTCGATGCTTTGCAGCTCGTCGATGGAAGTGGCACGCTCGATGGAGGCGGCAATGAGGTGGGTATGGTTGGCAAAATGGCTCAGCAGATCCAGCTGTTCGAGAATACCGACGATTTTTCCCTCTTCGGTCACGACGAGGCGTTTAACCCCGTGCTTTGTGAACAGCAAAAGCGCGTTGAACAAAAAGTCGCTCCTCTCGATCGTAATAAGACCGTACGTTGCGATGTCGCCGATCGGATCGGAAACGCTTTTGTCGGCCAAAAGGACTTTCTCGCGCAGGTTCGTGTCGGTGACGATCCCCATTACCCCCTCATTATCCACCAGAATCACTTTTGCGTTTGTCCCCGCCATCTCGGAGAGAGCGTTTCGGATCGAGGCCTGCGCACCGATAATGCAAGGGACATGGAGGTAGATTTCATCGACACGGGCGACCATAAACGGGGTCAGCTCGTTTTGGTGCTGACGTTCTTTAAGACGCTGATGTTTGGTGATGAAATCCTGCATGAAATAGTTTTGGAACGTTTCGGCGTCTTGGAGAAGGTTGAGGAAGGATTCTTTGGGTAGGGAGTAACAGATCAGGTCTTCGGCAACGATGAAAGTGCTTTGGGTATTGCCGTATATAAGGGAGTTCGCATCGAAGCTGTCACGTTCGCCGTAGACGTTTTGAAGTTCACCGTCGATGGTTTCGTTGACGATGCCTTTGATGATAATGTAAAGCGATTCGGCCCTCACCCTCGGAGCGATCAGTACCGTCTCCCTGGGATAGTAGGCAATATCCATCTGGGTCATCAGCTTTTCGATCATACGCTCGGTAAGCAGATCAAACGGATGGATCGACATTAAAAGTGCTTTTTGGTCAAAGAGACTCAAAACCATCTCCTGGAAAATTAATCAAACCCGCCCCCGAAAGGACGGGGAAGGCTTTAGTGCTCAACGGCACCCTCAGCACCGATACCGGTCTGGCAGCGGATGTTTTGCGCTTCGAACGCTTCGTACTCTTTTTTGGCCGTATCGCTCTTGTCGGTGATCGAGAAGAACCAGATACCGACGAACGCCGCCGTGACCGAGAACAGAGCCGGATATTTGTACGGGAAGATCGCTTCCGCGTTACCCAGTACGTCCACCCATACGGTCGGCCCGAGGATCACCAGAACCGCAGCCGTAGCCAAACCGAGCGATCCGCCGATCAGTGCACCGCGAGTGGTGAGTTTCGACCAGAACATGGAGAGGAACAGGATCGGGAAGTTCGCACTCGCCGCAATAGCGAAGGCAAGACCGACCATGAACGCGATGTTCTGGCTCTCAAACGCGATTCCCAGGAAAATCGCAACAATCCCCAACGCAACGGTAGAGATTTTAGAAACTTTCATCTCCATAAGCCCATCCGCACGTCCTGCACGCAGAACCGAAGCATAAAGGTCGTGTGAGATCGCCGAGGCACCTGCAAGCGTCAGACCCGATACGACCGCAAGGATCGTAGCGAACGCTACCGCCGAGATGAACCCGAGGAAGAAGTCTCCGCCAACCGCATGTGAAAGGTGGATCGCCGCCATGTTGTCGCCGCCGAGGATCGGAGCACCGCCGTCGATCGCCTGTTTTGCCACATCAAGATACTGCGGGTTCTGGAAAACCATGACGATCGCACCGAAACCGATAATGAACGTCAGGATATAGAAATACCCGATGAATCCCGTCGCGTAGAACACCGATTTGCGAGCTTCTTTGGCATCGGCAACGGTGAAGAAACGCATCAGGATGTGCGGAAGACCCGCCGTACCGAACATAAGAGCGATACCCAAAGAAATGGCCGAAATCGGATCGGAAACGAGCCCGCCCGGAGCCATAATGTCTGTTGTCCCTTTCATCTCAACCGCAGTCGCGAACAGCGATTCGAAGTTGAAGTTGTAGTGGGCCATAACGGCAACCGCCATGAACGTCGCACCTGAAAGAAGGAGGAACGCTTTAATGATCTGTACCCATGTCGTCGCCAGCATACCGCCGAACGTAACGTAGAGGATCATCAGGACGCCGACGAGGATAACCGCAACTTCGTAATCCAGACCGAACAGAAGCTGGATCAGTTTACCCGCACCGACCATCTGCGCGATCAGATAAAGGATAACCGTCACGATCGAACCGAAAGCCGCCAAAGTACGAATAGGCGTCTGCTGCAGACGATACGACGCAACGTCCGCGAACGTGTACTTACCGAGGTTGCGAAGCTGCTCGGCGATCATGAACAGAATGATCGGCCACCCGACAAGGAACCCGATAGAGTAGATCAGACCGTCATACCCTTTGGCATAAACGAGTGCCGAAATCCCCAGGAACGATGCCGCCGACATATAGTCGCCCGCGATCGCCATACCGTTTTGGAATCCGGTGATCCCGCCGCCGGCGGTATAGAAATCTTTCGCCGTTTTGGTCCGTTTTGCGGCCCAATAGGTGATACCCAATGTAGCACCGACAAAGATCAAGAACATAATGATCGCCGACATGTTCAGCGCCTGTTTTTCCACTTCGCCGCCCAGAGCGTCGCCCGCAAAGGCATACCCTGCGGCAAGAAGGGTCAGTAACAACGTTTTCATCATTCTCCCTTTACTTTCGCTTTGATGCGGTTCGTCGCTTCGTCGAACTCGCCGTTGGCACGTTTGACGTAGATACCCGTCAAAATGAATGCGCTGAGGATAACCCCGATCCCGACCGGGACACCGACCGTGGTAACCGAACCTGCAGAAAGCGGAGCCCCCAAAAGTTTCGGATCAAACGCGATCACCAGGACAAACCCGAAATAGATGACGAGCATCGCGATGGTCAGTATCCAGGCAAAACGCCCCCGTTCGCTTACCAAACGGAGATAATCAGGATCATTTTTGATCTGATCTACCAGTTCTTGTTTCATAATCAACCTCCTTTAAAAGTTGTAGTTCGCGATAACGCGGTATTCGTCCCAACCCATGTTTCCGGCGGTTGTCTCTTTGTAGCCGCGCGGGAAATTGCCGCGCAGGCGCAGCTGAAGGTTTTTAACGACCTGAGGGTTGTAAATGATATCAAATCCTGCTTCGGTCGCTTTATCCGCCGATACGGCGTCCGAATACCCGTTGAGCGGATCCATGTCATATTCGACATAGAAAACGCCCGTATTAAGATTGACGCCGTAATCTTTCCAGTCGTACGACGCCGCAACTTTCCAGGCATCGGTGCCGGCCATAAACTGGTGACGCGTTACCATACCCTGGGTATACGCCGGCATTCCGCCCCACGGAGAGACCGTTCCGCCGTTGATCGCGGAAGCATCATCTTTGGTATTGTGTGAAACGGCGACCGAAACATCGCAGTTTCCGATTTTTGCTCCGACTTTCGCCGCTACGAAATCGCTTTCGATTTTGTTGAGTTCCAAAGCGGGCGATGCGTTGTTCGATCCCACATCGCGTTCGTTGATCCACTGCACCCCGACATACGGTGAAATGCCGCTTGCATACGACCAGCCGTAGTTGGCTTCCGTATAAACGGCATTGAGGATGTCATGCGCATAGTAATCCCACAATTGAAGCTTGAGTCCTTTGATCCCTGTGTAAACAGCGGCCAAAACGCTCACGCCCCCGGTATTGTCGCCGATCGCATACGTACCCATGTCGACGAATTCCCCG
The DNA here is from genome assembly GCF_004347735.1 of Sulfuricurvum sp. IAE1. Taxonomy (NCBI): domain Bacteria; kingdom Pseudomonadati; phylum Campylobacterota; class Epsilonproteobacteria; order Campylobacterales; family Sulfurimonadaceae; genus Sulfuricurvum; species Sulfuricurvum sp. IAE1. The sequence continues at coordinate 297,754 of NZ_SLTI01000042.1, forward strand.
ACATAGTTTTTCGTATCGACGAGGGAATATCCCGACGTTCCGCTGAGTACTTTATCCGGTACGCCGCCTGCACCGTTGTAAGCGCGGCCGAAAGTCCCCTGTGCGAATTTTGTCACATGTGCCGCAATCAGCGTCGTGTCTTTAACGTCCGTATTTGTCAGCACATACGCTTCGAACAGGTTGGGAAGCATACGCGCATCGTCACTTCCCGCAAGAGGTGTATCGAGTTTCTGGCGTCCGCCTTTGAATGTCGTGTTACCGTTTTTGTACTGCAGATACGCTTCACCCAGGTACGTCACCGAATCGTTGCTTTTTCCCAGCAATGTCGGATCAACTTCAGGATTGTCGGCTCCGGAGGAGGTCGTTTTGTCTTTCAAAAACAAACCGTTCGACGTGTAAAACGCCGCACCCAGGCTTACACCGTTCCATGCACCCGTATCGTATTTCAGATATCCGCCCACAGCGGTCGCGTTACGGTGGACCGACGTAGCATTGCTGTATCCGTCGTAATCACGGTCGATGAAAAAAGCGCGCAGCTGACCGCTCGCTTTCCCTTCTTTAAACATACCTGCCAAATCATCGGCAGCCATAGCGTTGACGACGAGCGCCGACGCCAAAAGCGACAGAGACACTTTACCTCTCATTCTCACTCCTTCTTTTTTTTCACACTGTCATTATGAAAACAAAACGTAGCACGAACGTAGCAAAATCAAAATCGGAAACGATCCGGGAAAAAAAAAGGAGAAAAATAAGCTATTTGAGTAAAAAAGTAACGCTTAGGAACGCGGAATATCGATCATGTAACCCAAAGAACGGATATTCTGGATGAAATCCTCTTTGAGCGATTTTTTGAGACGGCTAACTTCCGCACGGATCGTAGCATTATCAACGTACTCTTCATCCCATATATAGGCGCGAAACTGGTCAAAATCGACGATTCGGCCGCGATTCCTGGCCAAAAGGTCTATAATCTGGAGTTGCCGCTTGGTCAGCGGCTGTGTTACGTTTTCACACATCAAAGTCGACGTCGCGGCATCGTAACTGTAGCTTTTGGAGAGTTTGAGGTGGCTTTGGGGAATCGCACAGCTTTGCATCACTTTATCGATCCGGAGCGAAAGTTCTTTTAGATGAAACGGTTTTTTCAGGTAATCGTAGCAGCCCAGGTCGTACGCGCGGCTGATCCCTTCGATGTCAATCAGCGCGCTGATGTAGATGGCAGGCGTCCGTATTTTGAGGGCATGGAGCTGTTCGAGCAGCTCCAGCCCGTTGATCCCCGGAACGTTGATATCGAGCACGAGCAGATCGAACGTTTCGGTTTTGAGCCTCTCCAGGGCATCGGTACCGTCCTCGAACAGGCTGATCCGATGTCCTAAAGAGGCCAAATACTCGTTGATCGCTTCGCTGAGCATCGCCTCGTCTTCAAGCAGAAGTATTTTCAATCGCACCCTCTTTATTAAAACGGTATTCAAAACGGGTCATATCGTCTTCGAAACCGATCCGGATTTCGACACCGTCCTCGTCGCAGATCGATTTGACCAGACTCAGCCCCAGCCCGAACCCGTCACTTTTTTTCCGTTCCCGATAGTATGCCTCGAAAATCTTTTGGGCGTCATGAATCTTCTGCGACCGGCTCTGAACCCAGAAACGGCACGACAAACCGTCGCACGAAATGCCCACTTCGATCGGTTCGCCGCTTTTGCTGTAGCGGATCGCGTTGGTGATATTGTTATCAATCACCCGCTGAAGCTTCGTTTCGTTGAAGTGGATCCACGACTCGGGCTCAGGACGCTTGTAGACAAACGAGTGGTTGGAAAACTGGGCCACCTCATCGAAAAATTCGAGCCGCTTTTCGACGTATTCACCCAGTTCAATCGGTTTTTTAGGGTATTCGATCTGATCTTTTTTCACCAGGTAGCTCAGGTCATCGTAGATACTGAAGATGTTTTTGACCGCCGCCTCGATCTTCGCCAGGTAGCGGTTTCGCCCCTCGTTCATCGAAAAAAGCTCGATGTTGGCCATGATGACCGAAAGGGGGGTATGGGTTTCGTGAACGGCGTAGCGGATGAACTGCTTGTGCGATTCGAGCAGCTCCTGCGAAAACTTCTGCTCGGCTTCCAGCGCCTCGTTTTTAAGCTGCAGCGCGGCCGTTTTTCGTTTCACCCGCTCTTCGAGATCGGCGTTGAGGGTGCGGAGCGTCTCTTTTTGTTCCTGGATCGTCGACGCCATCTCGTTGGCATACCCCGCCATCCGCTTGAACTCACTAAAATAGAGTTCATCCCCGGCGATCGGCTTCGCATTGGTATGAACCGCTTCGAAAAACTTCATAAAGCGTTCCATGTCGCGCGCAATCATCGTATTGACGATTTTGGAAATCCCGAAAATGAAACTGAAAAGGATCAACGCCAGCGTCGAGATCTCGACGATGATCTTGATCAGCCTCCCCTTCAGCGCATGGGGATCGCCCCGCATACCGAACAGTGTCGTGTCCGAAGCCAAAGCAAACTGGCGATACTCGTCATAAATCAGCAACGAGGCGAAAATAACGGTAAAAAGGAGAATAAAAACAATGGTGTAGAAGTGGAGTTCACGCAGTGACAAACGGGCCAAACGACGCTGCAGCCAGGATTCCAATTATTCGTTCTCCAAATAAATTTAGGGCATTATAACCGATTCCGCTTTATTAGGTTAAGATTCTTCGACTATAATTTCAAAAAATTCTCGAAGGATTCGGAAACAATGTTCGGACGTAAAGAACTCAAAAACTACAATGCGACGGCTGAAGAACTCGCAACGATGCAATGGGCCAAAATGACCACCAACAAAGGGGTTGTGTGGCTCAAACTCTATCAGGACGAAACCCCCAACACCGTGGCCAATTTCGCCCACCTCGTCAACGAAGGGTTCTACAACGGCCTTAATTTCCACCGGGTCATCCCGGGCTTCATGGCTCAGGGCGGATGTCCTCACGGTACGGGAACCGGGGGGCCGGGATGGGCCATTCCCTGCGAAACGGCGCTCAACAAACACCGCCACGTAAAAGGGGCCCTCTCCATGGCGCACGCCGGCCCCAATACCGGCGGAAGCCAGTTTTTCATCTGCTTCGTCAACTGCCCGCATCTTGACGGCGTCCACACCGTGTTCGGCGGCATCGAAGCCGACGACGCCGAATCGATGGCGGTCCTCGACAGCATCCAGATGCGCGACACCATTGAAAAAGTGGAAATTCTCGCAGAGAAAAATTAAACCGTGCTCGTCCACATCTGCTGCAGCGTCGATTCGCACTTCTTTATCGAAAAGCTGCAGCATGAATACCCCGACGAAAAACTCGTCGGTTTCTTCTATGACCCCAATATCCACCCTTACAGCGAATACCGTCTGCGCCTTTTGGATGTCGAACGAAGCTGCAAAAAGCTGGGAATTGAGCTCATCGAAGGCCCTTACGACTTCGAATCATGGATGGACGCGGTACGCGGCCTGGAACACGAGCCCGAAAAGGGGGGGCGATGCGAAGTGTGCTTTGACCGCCGCTTCGAAGTAAGCGCGCAAAAAGCGCTCGAACTGGGCGAATCGGCGATGACCACCACCCTCCTCGTCAGCCCCAAAAAATCCCAGGAACAGCTCATCAGGGCCGGCGAAGCGTTCGAAGCGAGCCACGGGGTGAAATTCATCGCCTTCGATTACCGCAAAAACAACGGAACCGCCGATCAGGGACGCGTTGCAAAAGAGCAACAGCTCTACCGCCAGGACTACTGCGGCTGCCTCTTCGGCCTCTCCATGCAGCGCGATCAGCAGCAGCGGCTGATGGACGAAATGTTCTCCCCCCTCTCCCGCCAAATTCTTCCCGCATCGATCGAAGAGCGCCTCACGATGTATCAGCGCCGCATGGATCTTGAAGATTCCGGAATCCCCTACCGGATCGTCAAGGAGCGGTTTTTGAATTACCGCCTCTTTCGCGCATCACTGCGCGTGGGAGGAGAGGTCGTCCCTTCCCATCCCCTTTTTTATTCAACCATCAGCCGCACGTCGACCGAAGGAAAAATAGAATTCGAGGTCAACGGGCAGTATTTCCTCAACCGCGAGGAGGTGCGTTTCATCACGCTCGACACCTTCAACGCCCTCACGTCGTCGGCTTACGAAAGCACCCGCCGGCTCATGTTCGAAGCACCGCCGGTCGAAACCGAAATTTCGCTGCGCACCCTCCTGCTCGGAAGCCCCTATGATACTTCCGCCGTCATTGTCGTCGATTCGATCCCGACCGCCAAAGTCTCCCTTTTGCTGGATACAAAGACGTATACGGACACGAGGGAAAAACTCATAATCAATAATTAACCATTTTTGCGATAAACTAGGACGATTTTTTTACCCGAGGTATTTAACAGCATGATAGATGTCGTCCAGATTCAAAAAATTTTGCCCCACCGTTTCCCCTTCCTGCTTGTCGACCGCGTTACCGACCTGACCCCCAACGAAACTCTTGTCGGCTATAAAAACGTTACGATCGGCGAACAGATTTTCGAAGGGCACTTTCCGGGCCACCCGATCTATCCGGGCGTCATGATTCTCGAAGGTATGGCTCAGGCGGGAGGCATCCTCGCATTCCAGAGCATGGATATGACCGAAGAGGAAGCGGCGCAGAAAGTCGTCTACTTCATGAGTATCGACGGAGCCAAATTCCGCTCTCCCGTCCGCCCGGGCGATCGTCTCGAATACCGTATGAGCGTCGTCAAGCACAAGGGTTCGATCTGGGTTCTCAAAGGGGAAGCCTACGTTGACGACACTCTCGTCTCCGAAGCCGAGCTCAAAGCCATGATCGTAGACAAGTAGGCCTTATGAGTCTGATTTCTCCACACGCCATCATCGAAGAGGGAGCGCAGATCGGCCCCGACGTCGAAATCGGCGCTTTTTGCTTCATCTCGGGCAAAGCCAAAATCGGCAGAGGGACCCGCATCGCGCAGGGTGCGTGCATCTACGGAAACACCACGATCGGTGAATATAACGAGATTTTCTCTCACGCGGTCCTGGGTTCCATCCCGCAGGATCTCAAATACGCGGGCGAAGAGGTCGAACTGATCATCGGCGACCGCAACAAAATCCGCGAATTCACCCTTTTTAATCCCGGCACCGCCGGAGGGGGCGGCAAAACCGTCGTCGGAAACGACAACCTCTTTATGGGGTACGTCCACCTCGGACACGACGTCATCATCGGGAACCACTGCATCCTCGCCAACGCCGCGACGCTGGCCGGGCACGTCGAAATGGGGAATCATGCCGTTATCGGCGGGATGACCCCCGTCCACCAGTTCGTCAAAATCGGCGACTATGCGATGATCGCCGGAGCCTCGGCACTCTCGCAGGACGTCCCCCCCTATTGTCTGGCGGAAGGGAACCGGGCGGTTTTGCGCGGATTGAACCTCAACGGCCTGCGCCGCCACATCGAACGCGAGCACATCGACGCGCTCCGTTCGGCCTACCGCGAGCTGTTCGAATCGGGAAAACCGCTTCAGGAAGTCGCCGCGGCGCTCGCCGAAAACACTGCCAGCGAGTACGTCAAAAACATGTGCGCGTTTATCATCAACACCAAGCGGGGTATTCCGTTTGAAAGGAAAGAGTCATGATCCATCGCCACTGCAGCTTCTGCGAAGCGCAAGAGAGCGACCACAACCCGCTCATCGCCGGCAACAACGTCTACATTTGCAAAAACTGCGTTTTTTCGGCCTATAAAATCATGTTCGGCGACCATGACGAACAAAGCAGCGAAAAAATCGAGCATATCCCCACCGAACTGTTGACCCCCAAAGAGCTCAACGCGTTCCTGGGACAGTACATCATCGGCCAGGAACGTGCCCGCAAGCTCCTTTCCGTTGCCGTTTACAACCATTACAAGCGGATTTTCAAACATTCGGCGATCGAAGACGAAACCGAAATCGCCAAATCCAACGTCCTTTTGATCGGGCCGACCGGAAGCGGTAAAACCCTCATGGCCCAGACGATCGCACGGGTCCTCAACGTCCCCATCGCGATCGCCGACGCCACCAGCCTCACCGAAGCGGGATACGTCGGCGAAGACGTCGAGAACATCCTGACCAAACTGCTGCAGGCAGCCGAAGGGGATGTCGAGCGCGCCCAGCAGGGGATCGTTTTTATCGATGAAATCGACAAGATTTCGCGCATGAGCGAAAACCGCTCCATTACCCGCGACGTGTCGGGCGAAGGGGTCCAGCAGGCACTGCTCAAAATCATCGAGGGTGCCGTCGTCAACATCCCGCCCAAAGGGGGACGCAAACACCCCAACCAGGATTTTATCCAGATCGACACGTCGGGAATCCTTTTCATCTGCGGCGGGGCGTTTGACGGCCTTGGACAGATCCTGGAGCGCAAACAGGGGAAAAACGTCATGGGATTCGGACAGGAAAAACGCTCATCAGCCGACATGGACGACAGCTTTGACAACGTCGAGCCCGACGACCTGGTCAGCTACGGCCTCATCCCCGAACTGATCGGCCGTCTGCCGATCATCGCGTCGCTGAACAAAATCACCGAAGACGAGATGGTCCGCATCCTCACCGAACCGAAAAACTCGCTCGTCAAACAATACACAAAGCTCTTCGCCATCGACAACGTCGAGCTCTCGTTCGAACCCGACGCCCTCAAAGCGATCGCCGCGAAAGCACTCGCCCGTAAAACGGGGGCCAGGGGGCTTCGTGCCATCATGGAAGAGATCATGGGCGACACCATGTACGAGCTCCCCGAATACAGCGGATACGAGGTGCTCATCACCAAAGAGGTGGTCGAATCACAGACCCAGCCGGTTTACATTAAAAAATCGAATCAAAAAAGCGCATAGGACAGAGAATGCTATTCAACAAACTTATCGGAATGTTTTCAAATGACCTCTCCATCGACTTGGGGACTGCTAATACGCTCGTCATTTCCAAAGGACGCGGAATCATCATCAACGAACCCTCCGTCGTTGCCGTCAAAACCGAAAAATACGGTCAGCAGAAAGTCCTCGCCGTCGGGCGCGAAGCAAAAGAGATGGTGGGGAAAACCCCGGGGAACATCAAAGCGATCCGCCCGATGAAAGACGGGGTGATCGCCGACTTCGACATGACCGAAAAGATGATCCGTAAATTCATCGAAAAAGCGCACGGCCGCAGCAGCCTCATCAGCCCCCGGATCATCATCTGCGTCCCTTACGGTCTGACGCAGGTCGAGCGAAAAGCGGTCCGCGAATCGGCGATGAGCGCCGGCGCACGCGAAGTGTACCTGATCGACGAACCGATGGCGGCCGCCATCGGAGCGGGAATCGACATCCGTGAGCCCAAAGGGAACATCGTCGTCGACATCGGGGGGGGTACGACCGAAATCGGCGTTATCTCGCTCGGCGGTCTCGTACTGTGCCGCTCGATCCGTATCGCAGGGGACAAAATCGACCGCGCGATCATGGATTACGTCAAGCGCAAATACAACCTCCTCATCGGGGAGCGTATCGCCGAAGACATCAAGATCAATATCGGGACGGCGATGCCGCTGCACCAGGAACTCAAAATGATCATCAACGGCCGCGACCAGGTGGAGGGGCTTCTGACGTCGATCGAACTGACCAGCGAAGATGCCCGCGAAGCGATGCGCGAGCCACTCAAAGAGATCCTCGAAGCGGTACGTGACGTCCTGGAGAACATGCCTCCCGATCTTGCCGGCGACATCGTCAACAACGGGGTCATCCTCACCGGAGGAGGCGCATTGATCCGCCAGCTCGACAAATACATTTCCGAAATCATCAAAATCCCGGTCTACGTAGCCGACGAGCCTCTGCTGTGCGTCGCCCGCGGTACCGGACGCGCACTCGAGGAGATCGACCAACTCCACGAACTGTTCGATAATGAATAAACAAAAACTGAGTCTCATTCTCCTGCTGGCCCTCGCGGTCAGCGGGGCCCTTTACTTTACCGGATTGCTGCAATCCCCGATCCTCCGCCTGACATCCGCCCTCAAACTTTCCTACCATCAAGGGACTGAAGCCGTCGCACATTCGATCGAAGAACATTTCGACCAGCAACGCACCATCATCGACCTGCGCGAAAAAAACCGTTTTTACGAGACGGAGCTCCTTTCGCTGCACCAGGTTGCGGACGAATACCAAAAACTGCTCAAAGAACACAACAGCACGATGCAAACCGACGCGAACGTATCCCTCGTCCGCGCCCTCTCCTACGTCCGTTTCGGCGATCCGCACAAACTCTGGATCGAAATGAGCGGGTTTAACCCCCGCTCGGTTTACGGACTTTTGTATCGGGGTTATGCGGCGGGGATCGTCGTCTCGAACAACGGCCGTGCGATGGCGTTGCTCAACGGCGACGTCAAAAGCTCCTATGCCGTGAGCGTCGGGGCCAATATGGCCCCCGGTATCGTGCGCGGAAACAACAGCAAGCGCCTGATCGTCGAGTTCATCCCGACCTGGATCCCTATTGCGGTCGGGGACGAAGTGTTGACGTCGGGACTCGACAAAATTTTCCTTGCAGGGCTCAAGGTAGGAAAAGTAGTCTCGATTTCCAAAGCACAGGGGTATCAAAGCGCCGTCGTCGAACCCTACTTCTACGGTAAGAATCCCGCCTATTTTCACGTCATCACGAAGGTCAGATAATCCGATTTTAAGTGCCTTTGCCCTATAATATACAAATTTTTTGTATGAGGGGTCTCAATGCCAAAACGCGACGACATCAAAACGATATTACTCATCGGATCAGGCCCGATCGTCATCGGTCAAGCCTGCGAATTCGACTATTCCGGAACACAGGCGGTTAAAACGCTCAAAGAGCTCGGATACCGCGTCGTTTTGATCAACTCGAACCCGGCTACCATCATGACCGACCCCGAATTTGCCGACCGTACCTACATCGAACCGATCAAGCCCGAAATCATCGCCGAAATCATCAAAAAAGAGAACGTTGACGCGATCCTCCCGACAATGGGAGGTCAAACCGCGCTCAACGCCGCCATGCAGATGTTTGAGAAAGGGATGCTTGAGGGGATCGAGTTCCTCGGTGCAAACCCCGCTGCGATCAAAAAAGGGGAAGACCGTCAGGCGTTTAAAGAGGCGATGATCAAAATCGGAATGGACCTCCCGATCTCCCGCTACGCCTACAACATGGAAGAAGCCCTCGCGGCGGCCGAAGAGATCGGGTTCCCGATCATCATCCGCGCTTCCTATACCCTCGCGGGGGGCGGAAGCGGCGTCGCCTACAACATCGACGAGTTCAAGCTCCTCGCCCAGCGCGGTCTGGACGAGTCACCCATCACCGAAATCCTGATCGAAGAGTCGCTTCTGGGCTGGAAAGAGTACGAGATGGAAGTTATCCGCGACCGTAACGACAACTGTATCATCGTCTGCTCCATCGAAAATCTCGATCCTATGGGAGTCCACACCGGAGACTCTATCACCATCGCCCCGGCGCTCACCCTCACCGACAAAGAGTATCAGCGTATGCGCGACGCGAGTTTCGCGATCCTGCGCGAAATCGGCGTCGATACGGGCGGATCGAACGTCCAGTTCTCCGTAAACCCCAAAACGGGCCGGATGATCGTCATCGAGATGAACCCCCGTGTATCGCGCTCCTCGGCGCTGGCGTCCAAAGCGACGGGTTATCCGATCGCCAAGGTCGCAACCCTTCTGGCGGTCGGTTTCACCCTCGATGAGATCACCAACGACATCACCGGAACCCCGGCTGCGTTCGAACCGGTCATCGACTACATCGTCACCAAACTCCCCCGCTTCACCTTCGAAAAATTCCCCGAAGCCGAGTCGACCCTTACGACGAGCATGAAATCGGTCGGGGAAGCAATGGCCATCGGGCGCACCTTCAAAGAGTCGGTCCAAAAAGCCCTCTGCTCGCTCGAAACCGGTCTGTGCGGCTTCGATCCGATCAGTGCCGATCCCGAATTCATCAAACATGAAATCCGCCGCCCCAACGCCGAGCGGATCCTCTACGTCGCTCAGGGCTTCCGCATGGGCCTCTCAGTCGAGGATATTTTCGAACTCTCCAAAATCGACCCGTGGTTCCTGAACCAGATCGAAGAGATCGTGGCGCAGGAAGCGAACGTCACTGCGGCAACCCTCTCGGACGAAGCACAGCTTCGCCGTCTCAAAACCGAAGGGTTCTCGGACAAGATGATCGCCAAACTGATTGCCCAAAACGGCGGAAGCGCGACGGAACTCGACGTTTACAACGCCCGCAAAGCGCTGGGAATCGCTTTTGAATACAATGAAGTCGATACGTGTGCGGCCGAATTCGGTTCGCTGACACCGTATCTGTACTCGACCACCAACATCACCCGCCTCGGGCTTCAGGCCCCCAGAGCCAGCGACAAGAAAAAAGTGATGATCCTCGGCGGCGGACCGAACCGGATCGGTCAGGGTATCGAGTTCGACTACTGCTGCGTCCACGCCTCATTCGCACTCAAAGAGATGGGGATCGAGACCATTATGGTCAACTGTAACCCCGAAACCGTCTCGACCGACTACGACACCTCCGACGTCCTCTACTTCGAACCGATCGATTTCGAGCACGTCAGAGCGATCGTCGAAGCCGAACAGCCTGATGGTATCATCGTCCATTTCGGAGGGCAGACGCCGCTTAAACTGGCCAACGGTCTTCACGCGATCGGCGCGAAAATCGCCGGAACCTCGGCGGAGGTCATCGATCTGGCTGAAAACCGCGAAAAATTCTCGGCATTCGTCGTTGAAAAAGGGCTCAAACAGCCCGAAAACGGTCTGTCGATGACCAAAGAAGGGGCATTCGAAATCGCGCAGCGACTCGGCTATCCCGTTCTTGTGCGTCCTTCTTACGTTCTGGGCGGGCGCGCGATGCGGATCGTCTACAACGAAGACGAACTGCGCACCTATATGGACGTCGCGGTCTCGGTGAGCAACGATTCTCCCGTCCTCGTCGACAAATTCCTCGACCAGGCGGTGGAACTCGACGTCGATGCGATCAGCGACGGTACCGAGGTCTACATCGGATCGGTCATGCAGCACATCGAAGAGGCCGGGATCCATTCAGGCGACAGCGCGTGTTCGCTCCCGCCGGTGGGCCTCACTCCCGAACTCAAAGCGCAGGTCGAGGCACAGACCAAGACAATCGCGCTCGGGCTGGGCGTCATCGGTCTTCTGAACATCCAGTACGCCATCTATCAAAACGAAATCTACCTGATCGAAGTCAATCCGCGCGCTTCGCGCACCGTTCCTTTCGTCTCCAAAGCGACGGGAATGCCGCTGGCAAAAGTCGCGACGCGCGTCATGATGGGCGAAAAGCTCCGCGACGCCCTCAAATACTACGATCACTACAATATCGTGATGGAAGAGAACGGTCTGCTCAAACCGCGCCTCAAAGGACACGTCGCGATCAAAGAAGCGGTTTTCCCGTTCAATAAACTCTACGGTGCCGACCTCGTTCTCAGCCCCGAAATGAAATCGACGGGCGAAGTAATGGGGATCAGCGCCAACTTCGGTGTCAGTTTCGCCAAAAGCCAGCTCGCGGCAGGAAACAAAATCCCGACGTCGGGAACCTGCTTTTTGTCATTTATCGACGGCGACAAAAAACACGCCCCCGAAATTGCCCGCGGGCTCCACAATCAGGGCTTCCGGCTGATCGCGACGCGCGGAACCCAGAAGATCATCGAAGATGCGGGAATCCCGTGCGAAGCGGTTCTCAAAATCTCCGAAGGTCGCCCGAACATCGAAGACGTCATGAAAAACGGCGAAATCGCCCTGGCGATCAACACATCTGATAACCAGACGGCCAAAAAAGACGCCGAACAGATCCGCCAGATCGTCTTGCGTATGGGGATTCCTTATTTCACGACACTGAGCGCGGCGCGCGCCGCCATCGAAGCGATGGGGCACATGAGCGACGAGAGCTGGATGTCTCCGAACGCGCTGCAAGACTATCTCCGCTCGTAACATGAGCCTTTATCTCGCGCAGACCGACACCACCGTCGGTTTTCTCTCCCAAGACGCCGGACGCCTCTTTGAAGCCAAAGGGCGCGATCAGAACAAACCATTTTTAAAAGTCTTCTGCGAGCTGCACGTCCTCAAAGCGCAATTGCGCGTCCCCCTTGTCCACAGACGCCGCGTGCGCCATGCGCGAAAAACCACATTTATCGTCAAGAACCAGGCATTCCGCTACGTAACCGAACCCGAACACGCCCGATTCCTCCGTCCTCACGGATGGTTTTACTCCACGTCGGCCAATGCCAGCGGAGCCTCGTTCGATCCCGATTTTTGCCGTGAGAGGGCAAACCGGATCGTCGAAGATGCTCGGGGGCTGAGCGAACAGCCCTCCTCGAAAATTTACCGTTTGGGCCGCACCCGTCTCAAACGGATCCGATAACCATAATACAGGAGTCATCATGAAACACGTTTTTAATGCCAAATCCGCTTTTCTGGGTTCATTCGGACTCATCCTCATCAATGCCCTCACCGGATGCCAGAGCGCACCCGAAGAGCAACCCGCCGAAGAACAGGCACAGGCCAAAAACAAATTCCTCGTCGTCGAGCAGCTCACCAACGGCAAATACGTCATCGTCGAAGAGATGCCGACCGAAGGACCGAGCCGCGCCATTATCCGCGAAACGGACGAAAACGGCACCGTCCACGAACGGGTCCTTACCGAAGCGGAGATGAAAGAGCTGGCCGACCAGGAATACAAAAAAATGGAAGCCGGGCAATCCGAGCTCAATGCCGAACCCTCCGGCGAAGGGATGGGACTTGCCGGAACGATCCTCGCCGCGGCGGGGGGAGCTTTGCTTGGGAACATGATCGGAAACGCCCTGATGAACAACGCCAACGTCCGCAAACACCAGGACATGTCGAACCGTTCGGGCTATTACCGTTCTACCTCCGGCGGCACCCCGACGTCGACCGGATCTACCCAGAAAAAAAGCTACTTCGGCAATACCGCTTCCTCATCGACAACCTCCAGCAGCAGCTACGGAGGCTAAAGAATGGTTGCCCTCGAAAAAGTCGCCCCGATCGATGACCGCGTCCTTGAACAAATCGGATTTCACTGGCACACCGATGCCGAGTCGGGAAAATACGTCGCTGACGAACTCGTCGTCGTCACCGACGCCGAAGCCGAAGCCTACTACGAAGCGGTCAACGATATCTACGACATGTACGCCACCGCCGCTCAGCACGTTATCGACAACAACCTGTTTTTCGACCTCGGCATCCCTTTCAATCTCGTCGAAACGATCAAGAAAAGCTGGGAAAGCGACGTCCACTGGCATCTCTACGGACGCTTCGACCTCGCCGGGGGGATCGACGGCGCACCGATCAAACTGATCGAATTCAATGCCGACACTCCGACCGCCCTTTTCGAGACGGCCATCATCCAGTGGGCGATACTCAAACACAACCGCATGGACGAAGATCGGCAGTTCAACAACGTCTATTCGGCCATCAGCGACAATTTCCGCCGTCTGATTACCTTGTTTGACGATCCCGGGCTGTTCGAACGTTATTACGAAGGGTGGAAAATTCTCTTCAGCTCTGTCAGCGGCAACATCGAAGAGGAACAAACGGTCCGGCTGCTGCAGCAGATGGCAATCGATGCCGGATTCGAAACGGGGTTCGAGCCCCTCGGCGGCGTCAAATTCGACGATGAGGGGATCTACGATTCCCATGAATATCCCTACGAATACTGGTTCAAGCTCTACCCGTGGGAAGATATCGCCATCGAAGAACCCGAACTCGCAACCCAGCTTCAATCGATCATGGCTAACCAGAAGGCGATCATCCTCAACCCCGCCTACACCCTGCTGTTCCAGTCCAAAGGTATGATGAAGATCCTGTGCGATCTTTTCCCCGATTCTCCCTACCTCCTCAAAACGTCCTTCGAACCACTCAAGGGGGTTCCGTACGTCGAGAAACGGATGTTCGGGCGCGAGGGATCGAATGTCAGAATCCATGACGCGGCCGGAAACGTTACCGCTTCCAACGGCGGCCCCTACGGCAATTTCAAACCGGTCTACCAAGAATACGTCGAATTCCCCCGCGATACACACGGGAACGCCTACCAGGCGGGAGTGTTCTTCGCCTACGAAGCGTGCGGGCTCGGATTCCGCCGCGGAGGGGCCATTCTGGACAATCTCTCCAAATTCGTCGGGCACGTGCTGAGATGATCGTCTGCGCCTGCCGAAGCGTCACGCTCGAAGAGATCATCGAAGCGATGGAACGCCACGGCAACGACGCCGAAACGATCCGAAGCATCACCTGCGTGGGACAGGGATGCACCGAATGCCTCGATCCTGCCTGCGGCGACGTCGATCTCCCTTTCCCCTACGCGCTCCTCAACGCCGAAGCCATCTTGGAGCGTTCCTGACTTTAGCGTACCTCTTTGCGATTCATCCTCGCTTGTACGTCGTTCGAAATGTTCATCAGCGCAAACGTAACGATAAAAATCATCAGCCCCGGAAAGAAACTGACCCACCATGCAATGTCGATCACCTCTTTTCCGGTGCTGAGGATGCTCCCCCAGCTCATCTGGGGCGGTGTGATCCCAAGCCCCAGAAACGACAGTCCCGATTCAGCCAGAATCGCCCCCCCTACCCCGAACGTGAAACTCACCAGCACGATCGGAGAAAGAAGCGGCGCATAATATTTAAAAATGATCTTGAGCGGGTTGACCCCCGCGATACGCAGGATACGGATAAACGGCTTTGACGAAATCGCAAAACTCTCCGAACGGATCAGACGCGCGGTGCTCATCCATCCCGTTACCGAGATAATGACGATCAGCACCCAGATCGACGCATTGACGTAGGTAACCAGCGTCAGCAGCAAAAACAGGGTCGGAAACGTCAAAAACAAATCGACGACGACAATAAAAAGCTTATCAAACCCTCCCCGCAGCAGCGCGGCACTGACTCCGTACATCAGCCCGATCAGAGTCGAAAAAAGAGCGCTTCCCAGACCGATCAACAGCGATACCTGGCCCCCTTCCATCAGACGTGCGAGCATATCCCGCCCCAAACGGTCAGTACCGAACCAATAAGTTGACGAGGGGGGAAGGAGAATAGCGTTCGGATTGAAATACTGCGGATCGACCGTATAGAAAAAAGGGCCGAAAAAAGAAAAAAGGATGACCCCCGCAAGGGAGACCATACTAAAGAGGCTCATTACTGCTTCAGCCCCAGGAGCGTCTGCATCATCTGGTCGATCGTCGTAATGACTTTGGCGGCGGCGCCGTAAGAGGTCTGATAACGGATGAGATTCGCCATCTCTTCGTCGATGCTCACCTTAGAGATCGAGTCGTATTCTTGCTGGATGGCACTGAATTGCGCGGTAATCGTATCGTTGCTCAGAATAACCGAGTTCGTAGTCGTCCCCACCGTGGTAACCAGCGCATCGTAATATCCGTAGAGGGTGTCATCCGTCGTTTGGGCATCCTGCATAAAATTGACACGAGAGAATTGCAGCTCAACCATGGCAAGCGCCGTTTGGGAATCCCCTTCCACGGGTGACTTGAATCCCCGGATTTTGGTAACGTCGTTTTTGATATCGATATTGAGATCGATGTTTTTGGCACTGTCGCCGTCGAAAAAGCGGCTCAGCCCGGTTACACCGGCAAAATTCGTGCCGTTGTCTTCGATGGCAAAAGTATACCCCTGCTCTGCCAGCCCGCTTCCCGCTTTGAAATCGATGCGGAGAATATTCTGAGCCGTACCGAACTGCGCTTCGAGCATGTCGTCGATGTCGTTGAGCGCATTCCCGTCTCCGGTGTCGTCCTGAACCGCATTGAGCTGTCCGACGATGCTGTTGGCAGGAGGTGCGGGCATCGATCCCATGACCGTCGCATCGTCGATCGTAACCGTACGACGGGCGGCGACATTCCCGTTGATATCGTATACGACGATATCAAAGGTTCCGGCGCTGAAATTTTTCCCCGTCGTCAGCAGCGTCTGGGAATCTGCATAAGCCTGCGACGTCGACTGCATCGATGTCGTCGCGCTTTGCGCGTAGAGGTTGTTGGTCGCTTCGATCAATCCGGCCGCAAACGTGTCGAGATTATCGATGGTCTTTTGCAAAAAACCGTTTTCGAATTCTCCGTCAGCTCCGATGATCGATCCGCGTAATTCGAGCAGCGCCCCGACTTTTCCCCCGCGTACATCCTGTGCAAACGGCATCTGGACTCCGTCTTGGCGTTCAAAGTAAAGGGTGTTATATCCTTTTGAACTGCTCGCGCTTTCGATGCCGATCGGGTGGAAGTTCGAACCGTCAACGATGTTGAAGCCGCCGACGAGGATCGTATAGCCCCCCTCTTCGACTGCGATATTGCTGTCAATCGAATTGTTGGTCTTTGCACCTTCCACAACCGTTTTTGCCCCGATCAGTTTCGAGAGGGTCATCTCGAGCTGCGTTCGCTGGTCTCTGAGATCGTTGGCGTTGTTGATCCCTCCGGCTTCGGCTTCGTTGATTGATTTGTTCAGTCCCGCAATTTTTTCGGCGATACGGTTGACCTCTTCGATATTGATTTTAACCTGGTCGTTGATCGAACTCTGTAGCGCCGCAATCTGGTCGCGCGTCTGGTTGACATGCTGAGTCAGCGTCTGTGCCAGTTGAGCAAGAGAAACTTTCAACGCACTGTTGCCCGGATTATTCGCCAGGGCCTGCCATCCGTTGAAGTAATTCTGAAGGTCCGATTTGATCCCGATGTTGTCGATATCGGGAAAATAGGTCGAGAGTTCTTCCAGATGCTTTTTCATGGTGTCCGAATACGATTTGGACTGTGCCGTATTGGAATAACGGTTAAACACGAACGAATCGTAGATACGGACGATTTCGGTAATCTGGGTACCGTTACCGCGCTGTCCGGGATCGACGCTGACGGGAAACGCGGTCGACGTTACGACCCGCTGGCGGGAATACCCTTCGGTTTCGGCGTTGGAAATATTATGACCGGTCGTATCGATCCCGATCTGGGCGGCATTAAGGCCGGTATAACCGATATGAAGGGCATTGAAGATGGAGGCCATTTTACGCTCTCACTTCCAAAAATGACGCGTCGGCGGACGCGACTTTTTGATACCCTTCCATTTGCGTCGGAACGACACGTTCGAGAAGAGTATTGTAAAAAGCCCCGACGCTTAAAACCATTTTCGCGTAACGCTGGTTGACTTCGCGGAGTTTTGCGAGGTTTTCTTTAAGAAGATCGAGAAGCTGATGTTGTTCGTCATCGAGAAGTTCGAAAAGCGCTTTGGAAGGCTCGGCGGTCATCAGTTTCGAAATTTCGCGATCGATCATCGCTTTTTTGTTTTCAAAACTTTTGATTTTTTCTTCTTTGATCGCCAACCGTTCGAACTGGGTATTATGCTTGGCCTGCTTTATATCGGCGATGTCTTCTTCAGACAATGCGATAAGGGCTTCCAGTTCTTTTATAGCGCTTTTCAACTGATACGACAACATCATAAACTCCTGTTTGGTTTAAGTCAGCTCTTGCGCGATGCGCTTGGCCAACGCTTCGATATCGACACGGTATTCGCCTTTTTCGATCGAAGATTTTATCTCTTCGATCCGGCTGGTGTCACCTTGTTTGGAAACCGACTGAGAGGATTTTTCCTGTTCTTTCGGCTTAAGCGACGTTTCTTGGTAAACGCCTTTCATGATTGAGCTGTTCACACTTGAGATCATGGTGAATCCTTCCGGTTTGTCCGTTTATGATGTCTATCTACCATATCGGCAAACACTCCGAAAAATTTAGTTTTTTACCCCTTTTTGACTCAAATGTTCAAACAGCATTTGCGAAAATCCGAATCCCCCCGCACTGGCGTTGGAAAGTTCCTCACGGTACATCGATTTGAAGATTTTGTCTCCCGGATCATTGGCGCTGAAAAGGTTTTTTTCATCCTTCATCGCTTCATCGAGCAACATCTTCACGATGATCGCTTCAAACTGATCGGTTTTTTCTTTGAGGATTGCGTCCCCTTCTTTCGTCCCCACCGTCGGAACGGGTTTTTGGTACTGTACGTGTGAAACGTCCATCAGATCACCTCCAGGTCTACGGTAATGGCACCGGCGCTTTTCATCGCCTGCAAAATCGCGATCATCTCTTTAGGGGTTGCCCCCAGTTTCTGGAGCGAACGGGCGATGTTCGCGACTGTCGTCGTCCCTTTTTCGGTGTATATTTCGTTTTCGTTCAACCCGATGACAAGGCTTTTATCCATCGCGACGCTTCCGGCGGGCTTTGCCACATTATCCTGCGACAACACTTTAACCGTCATGTCTCCTTGCGTAATAACAACGGGTTTGACTTCGACGTCAACTCCCGCAACGATGGTTCCCGTCCGCTCGTTGATGATGATTTTGGGCTCCTGGGCGTAGTTGACGTCCAGGTTCTGCACTTCGGCCAGAAACTCGACCATCGAACGGTTTTTGGGAAGTTGGAGTTTGATCGTACGGGAATCGAGCGCGGTCGCGACTTCGCTGCGGTAGCGGGCGTTAACGGCATTCTGAATGGCGACCGCGTTGCTGAAATTCGATGTTTTCAGTGAAAGCGTCGCGTTTTGCTGGTGGTAAAGGTCCTGCTGGATTTCGCGTTCGACAAGGCCGCCGCCGTACACCATCCCGGCGGTCGGATGCGATTCTGAACCCGCACCCCGCTCGTTTTTACCGCCGATGCTCACCGGTCCCTGTGCGAGTGCGTAGATTTTTCCGTCCACCCCTTTGAGCGGGGTCATCAACAGCGTCCCGCCCTCGAGCGATTTCGCATCGCCGATCGATGAAACGACGACGTCGAACGTGTCCCCCTGACGGGCGAACGGGGCGAACTTGGCCGTAACGACGACCGCCGCGACATTTTTGGATTTGATGTCGACCGGGTTCATATCGATGTTCATCGCTTTAAGCATGTTGGCAATCGACTGGAGGGTAAATTTAGAGGTGGTCCCGTCCCCGGTTTTTTTCAGACCGACGACAAGCGAGTAGCCGATGATCTGGTTGTCGCGCACCCCTACGACGTTGGCAAGTTCACCGACGCGGGCGGCCTGCAGTGATGAAAGGAGTAAAAAAAACGCTACGATGACTTTCATGCTTATCCTTTGAAACGTGCAAAGAAAAAGCAAAGTTCATTCCACTTCTTCGGAAGCGGAACCATGAAGGATACTCAGGCGTAGTAAGTCAGTGACGTTTTTCCGAATTTTTTGCTTTTGAGGCGCCGATATTCCCCGATCGCTTCGGGAAGTTCGAGCGTACTCATGTGTTCGATGATAAAGAGTTTGGCCAGATGCGGGGGAAACGCGGCGATCAGATCGAGCGTTTTGTCGTAAATCTCTTCCATCCCTTCGCGGTAGGCAAAGGGGGGATCGACATAGACAAAAGCGCTTTCGCCGAGGCTTTCAAGCCTTTTTTTCACCTGTGCGACATTCGAAAAACTGTCCCCTTCGAACACTTCGCAGGCGGCAGGATCGGTCTGGGCGATATTCTGGCGAAGCGTTTTAATCGCATCGCGGTCTTTTTCCATGAACAGAATCTTTTTCGCCCCCCGGCTGAGCGCTTCGAGCCCTACCGAACCGCTTCCGGAGAACACTTCGACCAGTACGGCATCGATGACGTCGAACTGGATCGTGTTGAAAAACGACTCGAGGACGATCGCTTTGGAACTGCGGGTCGTCTCCTTGGAAGGGAGGCAAAGCGTTTTGCCTTTGAATTTCCCCGCAATGATTTTTTTGGTGAGAGGAGGATTATTTTTCATAAAACGCCCGTATCGCCTTGAGGATATTAGCCTGGTATTCGCGGGTCAGTTTTTCAATGTGGCGTTCGAGCACTTCGAAGCTGATCGCTTCTTCTTCGGGACAGGCCGGGGGTTCGCAGGCGGGAGGTTCCGCGGAAGAACGGTTGAGCGATTCGAGTTTGCGTCCCAGGGCGTGGAGGAGCTGCGCTTTCGAAAACGGTTTGATCAAATCGGCCGACTCCGTCGCACCGATGACAAAAGTGGGGCGGTTGTCGTCACGGATATCTTTATCGCGGATCAGAATATCGCACTGGCGGATCGAGCTGAGCTGCCCTTCCAAAAAAAGTTCCAGCGAGCGCTGCAAAAGCGGCGAATCGCATTGTACGGCTACTTTCACGTCTTTTCCCCCTCCACCTTGTTCCATTCTCGGTATATTAACATAGTTCGGAGGCTTCTCATCGCTAATTTCACCTATTTCTGCTATTATTGGCCTATAGAGCAAAAGAAGATATGGGAGTATTTTGTTGCGCATTTTTTCTGTGAATCTCTCCTGCGGTCCCCGATGCAAAGAATGGAGCGTCGGTGCCGCCGTTTTTCTACTCGGCGCCGCCGTCTCAGCGTTCGTGGTCATCCATCTCGATCGGATGAGAACGCATGACAAACTCCATGTCGTTCAGTCCGTTGCACACGAACATGCATCCCGGCTGCACAAGCACATCGACGAGAGCATGGTACTGGCATATCCGATTGCGGCGGCGATCGAAACCGGGATGGATACTCAAGATTTTACATTTATCGCCGACAAACTGATCACACACCATCCCCTCATCCACGAAATCGCCCTGGCCCCGGAAGGGATCATTACCCACATCGTTCCGGTCAAAGGCAACGAAAAAGCGCTCGGTCTTGATCTGCTCAGGCATCCCGAACAAAAGGCCGAGGCGCTGCTGGCCCTCAAAAGCGGCAAACTCACTCTCGCCGGACCGATTCGCCTAATGCAAGGAGGTGAAGGGGTTGTCGGCAGATTCCCCGTTTTCCGCAAGGAAGATCAAACATTCTGGGGCTTTGTTCTCATCGTCATAAAAATGCCCGATCTTCTTCATTCCGCCGCATTGGGCGACCTCTCTGCGGGCGGATACCGCTACGAACTCACCCGAACGTATCCGAATTCAAAACAGGTTCAGATCATCTCGGCTTCGGATCCCCAGCCGCTCGATCGGCCGATACGGCAACGGATAGCGTTTCCGAATGCCGACTGGACGCTGAGCATCTCCCCCGCCGCAGGATGGCATGATCGATGGACGATTTTTTTCCAAAGCGTCCTGGGGATATTGTTCAGCCTTCTGGCCGGCTATATCGCGAAACAATACGTCGAACTGCGCAATCAGCGCAACGCCCTCGAACACCGCGTTGCCGAACGGGTCACCGAGATTTCATTGACCCAAAACCGGCTCCGGCTGCTGCTCAATACGATTCCCGACCTTATATGGCTTAAAGACACAGGGGGAACCTATTTGCTGTGCAACCCGATGTTCGAACGGTTTTTCGGTGCGAAAGAAACCGAAATCGTTGGGAAAAGCGATTACGATTTTGTGGACCGGGAACTTGCTGATTTTTTCCGGGCCAAAGACCGTCTTGCAATGGAAAAACACGCCCCGAGCGTCAACGAAGAGTGGCTCACCTTTACCGACGACGGCCATACCGCGCTGATGGAAACGATCAAAACCCCGATGATCGACGAAACGGGAAACCTGGTCGGGATCCTGGGTATCGCCCGTGACATTACCGAGCGCCATACCAACGAAACGCGGATACGGCAACTCACCCATCTCTACGCCGCCCTTAGTAACTGTAACAAAGCAATTGTTCGCTCATCGACGCCCCAGGAGCTCTTCGACGAAGTGTGCCGGGGGATCGTATCCGAAGAGGGAATGAACATGGCGTGGATCGGGTTAGTCGATCCCCAAAGCGATCTCGTCCGTCCCGTAGCATCATACGGTGATCGGTTCGGTTATCTCGAAGGAATCGAGATCTCGATCCGCGAGGAGATCCCATCGGGCAACGGTCCGACCGGCACCGCCATCCGTGAAAACCGCCCCTACTGGTGTCAGGACTTCATGAACGATCCCGCGACCGCTCCATGGCACGAACGCGGTGAAGCGGTCGGATGGCAATCATCCGCCTCTTTGCCGTTTCATCTCTACGGCAAACCCGTCGGAGCGTTTATGGTCTACTCGACTAAACTCAATGCATTCGATCCTTCCAGCCGCGAACTTTTGATCGAAATGGCGATGGACATCAGTTTCGCGATGGAAAACTTCGACCGCGAGGCCAAACGTAAAGCGGTCGAAGAAGATCTTATCCGTACCGAAAAACTTCTCGAAGAGATGAGCGAGGCGGCATTGATCGGAGGATGGGAATACGACGTCAAAACAGGTAAAGGGACATGGACCAAAATTACCGCGCGAATCCACGACATGGACCCCGATGCCGAAACGACCGAACAGATCGGACTGAGCGTATACGAGGGCGAATCTCTCGAAAAGATAAAAAATGCCATCCATGACGCAATCACCCGTGCGATGCCCTACGATCTGATAGTGCACATGACCACCCCCGCCGGAAATAAAAAATGGGTTCGTACCATCGGTATCCCGGTCATCGAAAACGGTGAAGTCATCCGGTTGAGAGGTTCCATCCAGGACATCACGGCGCAAAAAGCGACGGAAGACAAGGTTCACTGGCTTGCCCATTTCGACTCCCTGACGGGGCTTCCGAACCGGACGCTGCTCAACGACCGGCTCAATTACGCGATACGGATCGCCTACCGCAACCATACGTCGGTCGCACTGCTTTATCTCGATCTCGACCATTTCAAAAACATCAACGAAAACCTCGGGCACCATATCGGCGACGAACTGCTCGTCCAGGTTGCATTGCGCATCCAGTCCATGATCCGCGAATCCGACACCCTCTCGCGGCAGGGGGGGGACGAATTTATGATCCTCCTCTCCGGGATCGATGCAGAGGGCGCCGCGAATGTCGCCGAAAAATTGATCGAAAGCATTTCCCAGCCCTATCAGATCCAAAGTTATGAACTTTCAATCACCCCATCGATCGGAATAGCCCTCTATCCCGGGGACGGTACCAACTTCACGACGTTGTCCCAAGCGGCCGATGCGGCGATGTTCCGGGCCAAACACAACGGCCGAAACCGCTACTGCTTTTTCACCCCCGAAATGCAGGCCCGTTCGGCCCGCAACCTCGAAATCGAAAACGCTCTGCGACACGCGGTTGCACGCGATCAACTCCAAATCCACTATCAGCCTCAAATCTCTTTGTCCGACGGAAAACTCATCGGGACCGAAGCGTTGCTGCGATGGACCCACCCCGAGCTCGGAGCCGTTTCTCCCGATGAATTCATACCCGTCGCCGAAGAGAGCGGCCAAATCGTCGCCATCGGGGATTGGGTATTGCGCCATGCGCTCGGGCAGCTCAAAGCCTGGATCGATGCGGGTGCAGAACCGTTCATCATGGCCGTCAACCTCTCCGCCGTCCAGTTCCGCAGCCCCCAGCTCACCCAAAGGGTTCTGGAGATTCTCGAAGAGCTGGCCCTTCCCCCCGAGCATCTCGAACTTGAGCTGACCGAACGGATCGCCTCGGAAAACCCGCTCGAAGCGATCAACATCATGAATACCCTCTACGACAACGGGATTCGTATGTCGATCGACGATTTCGGGACCGGATACTCGTCACTGAGCTACCTGAAACAGTTCAAAGCCTATAAACTCAAAATCGACCAGTCGTTTATCCATGACGTCGCCCAAAATCCCGAAGACCGCACCATCGTCAACACGATCATCAAAATGGCTCACAGCCTGAACATGAAAACGATTGCCGAAGGGGTGGAAACCGCCGAACAGCTTGAAATCCTACGCGCTGCGGGGTGTGACGAGGTGCAGGGATATTATTATGAAAAACCGATTCCGGCACAGGAATTTGAGCGTAAATACGTTCAGTCGTTTCGTAAATAATAGTCGATGCTGTAACGCAGATCCTCATCCATGTCATGGAGGGAATCGAGCATCCATTTAAGATAGCCGGGGTCTTTGAGGGCGATCTCTTCGATCCTCTTTTTGGCGTATTTGCCGAAAGGCAGACGGCTGAGCAGGATATGGGAACGGGAAATATCGACCAGTTTTTGATGATCGGCGAGATCGAGCAGGTAATCGTAAAGCATCCGAACGTGAAGCGCATCGCTCAAAGGGCGATGAGGAGCAACCGATACGCCGGCAGCGGCAAAAAACGCCTCTTCCTCGCGATACAGCCGCAATTCGTACCGCAGAAACTGTAAAGAGTACCCTTCCAGATCGTCCATCAACGCCTTGGCGCATTTGAGGGTGTCGATAACGTCGCCTTGCCATTCGATCCCTTCTTTGGAAAGCATGGAAAGATCAAACGGCGCATTGTGCGAAACGAGCGTATTGGAAGGAAGATTGAACGCTTTGAGGATCCGGCAGCTTTCCGAACGGGAAAATTCCGGCGCTTCGGCAACCATTTCGCTCGTTATCTGGTGCACTGCCGAGGCTGCGGGGGGCATCTTTTTCCCCGGATGGATCAATTCTTCATGCAGATGAGTCTCGCAGGCGATTCCGACGGCGCAGATGCGGTCTTTTGCCTCGACTCCGGTGGTTTCGGTGTCAAAAAAGATCAACATGCTTCAGCGTCGCCGACAGGGCCGACACGGCCCATGAGGCGGTAATAGTGTTCGAGCGTACGGAAACTTTTCTCGAAACGCCACCCCAACACAAAGGCGACAATCTCTTTTTTTCGCCCTTCGGAAAGCTTTTCGACCCGTCCGTAATAGGCGAGCGAGATATTTTTGTTTTTGACTTTCGCCTCTTTGTCATACACGATCCCGATAATCTGGGCGTATTTCCCCTCTTTGAGGCTACCGAGATCTTCGTCTGAAAGGGAGATCCCGGAGAGATTGATCGCTTTGAAATCAAAGAGTTCCTCAAAACGGGGAACTTTTGCGTCGATGCCCAAAACGGTATGGAGACGTTCGAGTTCTTTGAGATTTTTTTTGCGTTCGAGCTCATAACTGGAGATCTGTGCGGTCAGGTTTTTGAGACGGTCGAGGGCTGAACTCACATATTCTCCTTGGAACACCGTAAATTTGGATAATTTTAACGAACATTGACTTATAATATCAAACTTTTTTTATATGGGATTTTTATGGACTATCTACGTATTCAAGGCCCTACCAAGCTCCAGGGAACCGTTGTGATCTCCGGTGCGAAAAATGCCGCATTACCCCTTATCACACTGGCACTGCTGGCTCACAACAAAGTCACTATGACCAACATGCCCGAAGTCGCGGACATCAAAACGCTCCTCAAACTGCTCCAGAATCTGGGAGCGTCTTACAACCTGGAAAACCATACCCTCACCATCGATACTTCGACGGTCAACCACACGATGGCCAACTACGACATCGTCAAAACCATGCGGGCGTCGATTCTCGTCCTCGGCCCCCTGCTTGCCCGTTTCGGCCACTGTGAGGTCTCCCTTCCGGGCGGATGCGCCATCGGGCAGCGTCCCATCGACCTGCATCTCAAAGCACTCGAACAGATGGGAGCGGAAATCACGATCCATGCGGGGTACGTCCATGCCGTAGCGCCCGAGGGGCTCAAAGGGGCACATATCGTTTTCGATAAAATTACCGTGACCGGAACCGCTAACATCGTTATGGCCGCCGCCCTTGCCCACGGCAAAACGGTGATTCAAAACGCCGCGCGCGAACCCGAAGTAGTGCAGCTGTGCGAGATCCTCCGCGACAGCGGCATCGACATCAGCGGAATCGGCACTTCCGAACTCGTCATTATCGGAACGGGCGGCAAAACGATCGACATGATCGATTTCGAAGTGATCCCCGACCGGATCGAAGCCGGGACCTATCTTTGTGCCGCCGCCATTACCGATTCATCAATCACCCTTGAAAACGTACGCCCCGATCACCTCGATGCCGTCACGGCGAAACTTGAACACATGGGGTGCACCTTCGAACTCGGCGAAACGACGATGACGATTCACCCTGCCCAAAAGCTCAAACCCGTCGATATCATCACCCAGGAATACCCTGCGTTCCCGACCGACATGCAAGCACAATTCATGGCCCTCGCCGTCCGTGCCAACGGAGCGAGCACCATCGAAGAGCGCCTGTTCGAAAACCGTTTTATGCACGTAAGCGAATTGCAGCGTCTGGGTGCCGAAATCAAACTCAGCGGCCATACGGCAACGGTTATCGGGGCTTGCGAACTCTTCGGAGCCGATGTTATGGCAACCGACCTTCGCGCTTCCAGTGCACTGGTACTGGCGGGCATGGCAGCCGAAGGGACGACCAACGTCCACCGTATCTACCATCTCGACCGCGGATACGAAAACCTGGAGCAAAAACTGCGCGCACTCGGCGCGACCATCGACCGCCTCAAAGAATAAACGCCGCCTTTTTCCCGCTGGCGCGGGAAACCCCTTTTTCTTTTACTCCCCGCAGCCGTATGCAAGATTCGTAATGTAATACTCGCAATACCGTTTTGATCGTTTGCGAAAAATTTTTCGGAATAGCTTTTTCATACCAAATTGCATGCAAAAAATATGCCAATAAAAAGAGATGGGGAAGAAGAAGTTTCCCCCTTACGGGGAAGCGAGGGGAGAAAGGGTTAGAGATCGCCTTCGATCACTTTTCTGAAGGTGTTGTAGTAGACATCGCGCATCGCCGAGAGGTCCATCGTAACGTCGTTGAGGACAAACGTATCGCCCCCCACGGTTCCGATTTTCTGGCAGGCCAGGGTGCCTGCCATCGCTTCAAACGCGGCGCAGTTTTCCGGTGCGACCTCGATGATCGCGCGGCTCATACTCTCGGCAAAGATGTCGCGGCTGTCGGCGACCTCAATGACGGCTTGAACCCCTTTGGCGCTGATACAGGCCATTTTTGCCAGCGCGATCGCGGCACCGCCGGCGCTGCAGTCTTTCGCCGAAGCGAGAAGCCCTTTTTTATTCGCTTCGATGACGAGGTTCCACAGAGCCCGCTCTTTATCGTAATCGATCGCAGGAATCGTTCCGGCAACGACGTTGTAGAGTTCTTTCATGTAGAGCGACCCGCCGAACTCGCTTTTGTTTTCACCGACGAGGTAAAGGATGTTCCCCTCTTTTTGGAACGAAGAGAGAAGCACTTTGTTCTGGTCTTCATTGACGCCCACCATCGCGATCGAAGGGGTCGGGAAAACCGATTTACCGTTCGTTTCGTTGTAGAGCGATACGTTACCGCCGATGACGGGGGTGTTCAGTTCGGCGCACGCCTCTTTTATCCCGAGGCACCCCTGGGCGAACTGCCACATTACTTCAGGATTTTCGGGGTTTCCGTAGTTCAGACAGTCGGTGATCGCTTTGGGGGTCGCACCGCTCATCGCGACGTTACGGCCGCTCTCGATGACGGCGGCCGCGGCTCCGGCTTTGGGATCGATGTAGCAGTAGCGGACGTTACAGTCCGCGCTCATCGCAAGCGCCACACCGTTTTCCTTGACACGGATCACCGATGCATCAAGCTCTCCCCCTTTTTTGATCGTATTGGTCTGGACCATCGAATCGTACTGCTGATAGATCCACCCTTTGTCAACGACCTCCATCGAAGAGATCAGTTTTTCGAACGCTTTTTGGTTGTCTACCGCTTCGAAATCCCCTAGTTTGACGTTTTTGATCTCGGCGAGGTATTTGGGTTCACTCATTGGACGATCCAGAACCGGAGCCTCTTCACTTACCGGATCGACCGGAACATCGGCCACTTTTTCGCCGTGCCAGAACAGCTCCATATGGCCCGTATCGGTTACTTCTCCGATGACGGCGCAGTCGAGGTCCCATTTCTCGAAAATATCGATGATCGCCTGCTCCGACCCTTTTTTCGCACAGATGAGCATCCGCTCCTGCGACTCGGAGAGCATGAACTCATACGGCTGCATCCCCTCTTCGCGGGCCGGCACCTTGTCCAGGTGCATGATCATACCGCTTCCGGCACGTCCGGCCATCTCGAACGAGCTGGAGGTGAGGCCCGCAGCCCCCATATCCTGAATCCCGACGACGTAATCGGTTTTGAAGAGCTCCAGACACGCTTCAAGGAGGAGTTTTTCGGTGAACGGGTCCCCGACCTGCACGGTAGGACGGAGGCTTTTCGACGCTTCGGTGAAGCTGTCGCTACTCATCACCGCACCGCCCAGACCGTCGCGACCTGTTTTGGAGCCGACGTAGATGACGGGGTTGCCGATCCCCTCGGCACGGCCGTAAAAAATCTCGTCGCTTTTCGCAAGCCCGAGGGTAAAGGCGTTTACGAGGATATTGCCGTTGTAGCACTCATCGAAACTTGTTTCACCGCCGATGGTCGGAACCCCCATACAGTTACCGTATCCGCCGATCCCCGAAACGACGCCGCGCACGAGGAAACGCTGGTGCTTGCTCACGTCGTCATTGTTCAGAACGTTTCCGAAACGGAGCGCATTGAGGTTCGCGATAGGGCGGGCACCCATCGTAAAGACGTCGCGCATGATACCGCCGACGCCCGTAGCGGCGCCCTGATACGGTTCGATGAAGCTGGGGTGGTTGTGGCTTTCCATTTTGAAAACCGCCGCATAGCCGCCCCCGATATCGATAACCCCGGCATTTTCACCCGGTCCTTGAATGACCCACGGTGCTTTCGTCGGAAAGCCGCTCAGATGTTTTTTGGAAGATTTATAGCTGCAGTGTTCGCTCCACATTGCCGAAAAAATACCGATCTCGACGAGGTTCGGTTCGCGTCCGAGAATTTTTTTGATGTGTTCGTAGTCACCCGTCGACAGCTTGTGCTGCTTGAGAACTTTTTCGATATCTGGAAGTGGAGTGCTCACGGCAAATTCCTTGTAGAAATAAATAATGCCGCGATTATACCAAAGGGTAATCAAGCGCCCCCTTAATTTGCTGTCGATTTACCAAACCGTTTTACATTATCACTTGAAAAAACATTATCGGAGGTTTGTACCCATGCATGTATCCAAACGTCTTGTAATCGCTTTGAGTGCCGTTCCCCTCTTGCTGGCGGCGGCCCCTTCCAAACCCTGCAACTCGGGTTGCCCGTTCTGGGGAATCGAAGAGATGGAAAACTTCTTCAACCGTCCCTATCCCAGAACAAACGCTTTCGCATCGACAATGAAAGAGGATGAAAAACGCTACCTCATCACGATCGACCTTCCGGGGATCGACAAAAAAGAGATCACCGTCGAAACATCGGGAAACCGTCTTAGCGTATCGGGAGAGCACAAAGAAGAGAACGCGGACAAAGAGTCGTCCAAGAGAAGCTACGCCCAGTTCCAGCAAAGCTACCTCCTTCCCCCTGATGCGAACCTCGATGCGATCGAAGCGAGTTCGAAAAACGGGGTACTGACCATTACCGTCCCCAAAACGGGGAAAAAGGTATCGAAAAAAATCGAGGTCAAATAACCGCTAGAACTCCTGGTTGAGCAGTTCGTCGAACCGATTCACTTTTTCCATCGCATCGGCAATCAGGCGGTCCATTTTTTTCGGATCGATCCGGTAGCGTTCCATAAACGGACGGATCGATTCGTAATCGGTATTTTCGATGTGGCGGGTCACGGTGAGCAGCTCGCCCCATTCCCCCTGCGCTTCGAACATCGCTTCCTCGATTTCGGGGGAGACGTTGATCTTGTGCAAAAATTCCCGATGCGACATGTTCAGCAGCAAATGGATCAGCGAAAGCATCCCCACCAGATACGCCGTATCGATTTTTTCCTGCGATGCCTCAGGCCGGCTCAGCTTCAACAGTCCCGTCATAATTTCGGTGCGGTTGATAACCATCAGAAGGAGCGGGTGATTGGCCCCGCCCACACTGCGGAAAGCGGCGAGCATCAGCATCAGCCAGTTGGCGAGTGCCTTCCGCCCGATCAGTGATATGATCTGCCGGATCGACGTAATCGGGGCCCGGAATGAAAAATACGACGAGTTCAAAAACCGCATCAGCTGCAGTGAAAGGACATGGTTTTTCTCAAGAGCCTCAACGATCTCGGTGATGTCGGCATCGTTTTCAAGAAGATTCCAGATCATCAGCGCCTGTTCCCTCGAAGGGCTCAGCGACTCTCCCTGCACGACGTGCGGACGCTTGAGGTAAAACCCCTGGAAATAATCGCATCCGAGGGATTTGTAAAATTCGAACATCACGTGGGTTTCGACTTTCGAAGCGATCACTTTTTTCCCCTTGCGGTGAAGCCGCACGATTCCCTCTTGCGCCCATCGCTTCATGGTGCGAAGCGTATCGATTTTAACGATATCGATCCAGGGGGAGAGTGCTTCGATCCGTTCAAGGTTGGCTTCGTTGATCGCGGCATCGTTGATGCCGAACCGGAATCCCTGTGAGTAGCGCCGTTTGAGCACTTCTTCCAGACGCGGGTCGCCCAGCGACGATTCCAGCACCATCAGTAGGAATTTCTGCGCGGGGATCGTTTCGACAATATCGTTTTCAAGAAATTCCCGATCGGTTTTCAAAAGCCCCCGGTAGCCGCCGACTGCATTTTCGGGGCCGATTTCATTCATCACGCGGTCAAGGACCGATGCCGAAACCGAAACGTCGGTAGGTCGGCCCGCATCTGCGGAATCGTCACGGAACATGATGTCGTATCCGAACATCCGGTAGTTTTTGTCGCTGATGCTCTGGCGCCCGATCAGACTCATCGTTCTTCCTCGCCTTAATGAAATCCGAAATCCGCTTCGGTGCGGCAGTTTTTTTTCAGTTCGAACAGATCCGTGCAACGGATACGAAGCACTTCATAACTCTTCTTCCCCGCCGGGAGCTGCACGCTGAATTCGTCCCCGACCTCTTTTCCCAATAATGCCCGTGCAAGAGGCGAATGGACCGAAATCAGACCGTTTTCGGGTTCGCTTTCCAACGTTCCGCAAATCGTGTAGCAATACTCGTCGTCGTTGTCGATATCGCAAATCTCCACCGTCGCACCGAAATGGACCCGGGCATGATCGAGGGCAAGGGGATCGATAATCTGCGCTTTTTCGATCATTGCATTGAGGTAGAAAAGGCGTTTGTCGATGTGGCGGAGCTTCTCTTTGGCCGCATGGTATTCGGCATTCTCGCTCCGGTCCCCTAATTCCGCGGCACGCTGTTTTTCCCCGTTTACACGGGGTTTTTCAACCTCTTTGAGATACTTGAATTCCCGCAACAGTTCATCGTACCCCTTCGGCGTCATCGGCTCCGTTTTCATCGTTATTTGGCGAATCCGAGGATGTAATAGGTCGGTTTTCCTTCGACTTTTTGCAGTTCCACTTTGTATTTGTCGGCGAAATGGTTGATTTTCTCCAGTGCATCGGCGGCACTGGTTTCGTTCGTCGCATCGATCTTGATTTTGAAACAGTCGTTGCTGTTGGAGAGGGCGACATACGATTCATCGGTTTTCAGCGCCTCGTGCAGATCAAGGATATGCTTGATGATTTTTTCGTACCCGTGCGTATTGGCTTCGATCCGGGAAAGCTGGAGGCTCAGCGCCTCATTGGGAGTGTATCCGAGCTGGTTCAAAATCGCTTCGTGTGTCATTATCTTCATTCCTTTGCAAAATTAAAGAGCTTATTCTAACACAGAAGATATAATGGGCTTCATGAAATCACTCCTTATCCGCCTCACCCACGGCCTCTACGACCAGGATATCGCCAGCGAAGAGCGTGAACTCGTCGCGCAATGGCTCTCGATGAAATTCCTCGTCCACGAAAAAGGGAAATACACCTTCGCTTCCCAGTACCGTGCGGGGACAATCGGCCTCGTTCAGGAACGGGGGGCTTATCTTCAGAGCATCGGGGAGAGCATCCGCGACCATTTTATCGATGCGGCGAACCTGATGGGGGCGAAAAACGGCGATCTCGTCATCGCCCAGCGGCTCATGGGGCGGCGCGGCGGACCTCAGGCCAAAGTAGTCCTTATCGCGGGACGAAGCGAGACATTCAGTATCGCGGTGGTAGCACAAGGGTTCGGCGGCCTCGTGTTGCAGGACATCCGCACCCTGCATCCCGCCGGCTTTGCCCTCTCGGAGCTTCCCAACGCAGAGGAAGGATCGCTTTACCAGATCAACAACCAAAGCGGAAAGATCGAAGCGTACCTGGGGAACCTCTCCGACCCCACGGTCGATGAAAAAATCGTCCTCGCCCTCTACAACAAACACGATGCGTTCGACGAGGAAGTGTTACGCCAGGCCCGGGAATTTCCCAAAGAGGTCGATGCTTCCCTCTACCCTCACCGCCGCGACCTGCGCCACCTCCCTTTCTGTACGATCGACCCCGTCACCGCCAAAGACTACGATGACGCGATCTGCTACGTTCCCGACACCAACACCCTCTACGTCGCCATCGCCGACGTAAGCGAATACGTCAAACCCTTCGGTGCGATCGACGCCGAGGCGATCTACCGCAGTTTCTCGATCTATCTTCCCCACCGCTCCATTCCCATGCTGCCGCGCGAGCTCAGCGAAACGCTCTGTTCGCTGCAGGGGAACGTCGACCGTCTCGCCTACACGTTTGAAATGCATCTTGACCCGACCACCTACGACGTCGATTCATTCGACCTTTACGAATCGATCATACATTCCCACCGCCGCTTCACGTACGAAGAGATCGACGCCTATCTGGAGGGGAACTTCACGGTACAGAGTGAAAAAGAGAGGCTGGCCCTCGCCTACATCCGTCCGCTCAACGATCTGACGGCAAAACTGCGCGAGGAGCGGATGAAAAAAGGGTACAACTTCCGCTCCAGCGAACTGGAGATGCGGATCGACGCGGAACAGAACATCGTCTCGACCGAGTTTGCCGTCGAAACCCCCTCTCACGCCCTGATCGAAGACTGCATGCTGCTGGCCAACAAAGCGGCCGCCTCGATGTACGAGCGGGGCGTTTTCCGGATCCACGAGCCCCCTTCCCCGATGAAGCTTCAAAGCCTTTACACCGAACTGGCATCGATCGGAATATTCGTCGAGTTCCAGGCTTCGGTCAAAGAGACCATCACCGCCATTCAGGCCGAAGCCGAACGCCGGGGGCTGGTGAGCGAAGTCGACACCCTCATCATCCGCGCCCAGATGCAGGCGCGCTACGCCCCCTACAACCTGGGGCATTTCGGTCTGGGGTTCGAGCGCTACACCCATTTCACCTCACCGATCCGGCGCTACAGCGATCTGGTCGTCCACCGTCTGCTCAAAGCTATCCAGGCGGGCGATACGGAAGAAGGTTCCTACGTCCTGCGTAATATCGAATCGCTCTGTACCTCGATCAGCGAAAAAGAGCGCGAAGCCAGCGACATCGAAATCCGCTTCCACGAACGTAAATTCGCCCGTTGGGCCGCTACCGTCATCGGTCAGGAGTTCAAAGCCCGCGTCATGAAAGCCGAAGACGACGTTTTCGCCGAAATCCACGACGTCGTGACGGGGGCAAGCGTCGCCGTCACGGGCCATTTCGGGCTGATGCTCTTTGATGACGTGGTCGTACGGATTGAAAAAGCCGATCTCGCCACCGCCAAAATCACCGCGTCATTCGTACGCAAAATCGAAAAGGAAACGGATTGAACCGACAAGACCTCGACCGCCATCTCCAAAACAATACCGCACCCCGGGCAATGGCGCTGTTCGGAGAGAGCCATTTTCTGATCGACCGCTACGCACAGCGCCTCGGCGCAATCGAAGGGGCTTCCGTACTGAGCCTCTATTACGACGAATACGATGCGTCCGTCGCCAAGGCCCACCTTTCACAGGGTTCCCTTTTCGGCGACCGCAATCTTTTGATCGTCAAGTCGGAGAAAAAACTCCCCAAAAGCGATCTGGACACCCTCGTCGAGCTTGTGGGGAAAAATTCCGACAACTTTTTCCTCTATTGCTATTACGGCGATGACGTCAAAGGAGCCGACACGGCTTTCAAAGGGCCTGATGCGGGATCCGTCCGTTTTTTCCATCCCTATCCCAACGAAGCCCGCGCTATCCTCTTGCAGGAGGCACAGCTGCAGGGGATAACGCTCGACAACCAGGCCGCTTTCCACCTTCTGGAAATCCACACCGGCGATCTGGCCCTGGCATGCAACGAGCTGCCCAAACTGGCCGTTTTAAATAAACCTATTACCGTCCGTGACGTCGAAGAGCACGTCCACGGCCTCAGCGAAATCAAACTCGACCGCTTCATCGCCCAGGTAATCGAAAAAAAAGAGTTTCTCCCTACCCTGCGCCACCTTCTCGAATCGGGGGAAAACGAAATCCAGATTCTTACCGCCATCAGCGGATTCCTGACACAGCTATACCTGTTCAACACCTCCATCAAGCTTCACGGTGTTGCCGATTCGGCGCTGGTTTTGGGATACAAACTTCCCGGCTTCGTCGAGAAAGAGCGGGCTTCGCTCTCGATAAAAATTTCACCCGAAGGGTATAAAAAAGGGCTTAACCTTCTGCTCGATACCGAACTGAAAATGAAATCCTCCGGAAGCCCGGACCAGGAGTCCTTGCTTCTTTCCTCCCTTCTGAAACTCCAAAGCGTTTTATAACTCAAACTTAAATTAAGCTATTTTTTAGTATAATCGCGATGTTCCTTGCTCTTTGCAACACGAGCTGATCGTGCTGTACGAATACCATAAGGGGCGAACACCAAAAGGAGACATACGTTATGAGACATTACGAAAACCTAGTAATCGTCAAACCTACTCTTACTGAAGAAGAGATCAAAAGCACTATCGCTCAGGTCGAAGAGATCCTCACTGTAAACGGTGCGGAAATCATTGCACGCGACGCGATGGGAATGAAAAAACTGGCTTACCCGATCGAGAAAAACGCTCGCGGTTATTTCTACGTGATGTATTACAAAGCAGCACCTTCTGCAATTAGTGAAATCGAACGTCGCTTCCGTATCAACGAGGAGATTTTGCGTTTCGTAACCATGAAATACGATAGCAAACGCGAAGTAAAAGCATGGAACGATATGGTTGAAAAAACCAAAAAGCCTGCCGTAGCTGAGAAAAAAGAAGAAGCCGCTTCTTAAGCCCTTTAAGGAAACCCTATGTACAACAAAGTCATTTTGGTCGGAAATCTCACCCGCGACGTCGAGCTTCGATATTCGCAAAACGGTTCCGCGATCGCAAAAACCGCCATCGCAACCAGTCGTAAATTTACGATGAACGGCGAGAAAAAAGAGGAGACATGTTTTGTCGACATCACTTTTTTCGGCCGTTCGGGTGAAGTAGCCAACCAATACCTTCGCAAAGGCTCCAAAATTCTTGTCGAAGGACGGCTCCAGTTCGAACAGTGGGTTGACCAGCAAAGCGGCCAGAAGCGTTCGAAGCATTCCGTCATCGTCGAAACGATGCAAATGCTTGACTCACGCGGTGAAGGCGGTTCGCAGGGAGGGTATAACGAATATTCCGATAACGGCGCAAGCTACGGAGGGGGCTATGATGCTCCGGCTCCGAAAGCCTACAATCCGCCTCCGTCGTATTCGAAACCCGCTCCGGCACGAATGCCTGAAAACAATCTCCCCGAGATTGATATCAACGAAGACGAAATTCCGTTTTAACGAAAGTACAAGGATAGAACCATGTCAGAAAAAAGAAAATACAAAAAACGCTATTGCAAATACTGCGAAGCCAAAGTTGACTACATCGATTACAAAGACGTTGCGTCTTTGAAATACTCGCTCTCTGAGCGTTACAAAATCATGCCCCGCCGTTTGACAGGCAACTGCAAACGCCACCAGGACATGGTCACCATCGCGATCAAACAAGCGCGTGCGGCTGCCCTCGTTCCTTACACCGTATCACGCAAAGTGGTTGCGGGCGCTCCATTCGAAGAAATTCGTTAATTCCTTCTTTCATGCCGGCTCGACCGGCATGTTTTCACTTCTCTCCTTTTTACCCTCCGTACAAAATACCGAAAACCCTTTCAGTCCATCCAGCGTCTAGGATCGTAACCGTCGCCAGGGCGTTTAATTTCCCCTTTTTCCAAACGTTTGATCAATGTCACGACCTCAGAGCCGTCCGTAAAGCTTTTTGCGTTTAAAGCATTCGGATGCAACGTAAAACCGTGACGTTCATAAAAACGCAGTGCCGGTGAGTCGGCGACAATACCCAGACTGATCGCCTCATACAAAGCCGAGGCTTCAATCATCAGCTGCTCCAGCATCAGCGAGCCTATTCCCATCCCTCTGTATTGCGGAAGAACCGCCATAGTGAGTATCGGAGTATTATCGTCAATATAGCCGTTAGCACCGTGATCGGCATTCAGACGACGTATCCACGCTGCCCCCGCAAGCTGGTTATCGGCAAGGGCATACAAACCAAGATCTTTGCTTGTATAGCCGTAAAACGTTTCGTAGACGCTCAGTTGCGGTACGTCGGACAGCGACATAGCGTGTTGATCAAGACGCATGGCATAAGGGAGGATATCGCTCAGAATTTTTTGTTCGGAAGATCGAAGGAAATAAAGTGTCGTATTCATGAGGGAATTATAACGCACAATAGGTAGATGGTGTTTTTAGAATAAAGTTTTTTTTTGAATCTTATATTTTATAGAATAAGTTATTTTTGTATAGGAAGGTATTAAAAGAAAGAAGAATCTTGCGGCCTGGCGGCGACCTACGTTTCCACACCTGAAAGATGCAGTATTATGAGCGAAGAGGGTCTTAGCTTCCGGGTTCGGAATGGGGCCGG